>DATJKM010000366.1:0-14264 GCA_035491515.1 Candidatus Udaeobacter sp.
CGACTGGATTCTTGCAGTTTGTTTATAACGAAGAAGAAACATCCTTCAAAGATTTTGAATCTGACCATAGTATTCATCCGCTCCCAAATTCTTATACACGGACTACAGTTCCAGCCAAATGTTCCATCTCTTTGGTGCCCAGGCTGCCGGTAAATCGCCCTTGCCTAAGCGTCCCCGCTTCATTAATCATCCTTTTCAGCATTCCCCGTTTCCTCTTTTTGCTTGCACGCGTTTAGAGGTTTTTAGTAAGTCCACACTTCATTCAGCGCTTCGGCTCTTTAAACAGAAAACATCCTGCCGCCCGGAAAGAGCTGCAGGATGTCGAAAAAACATAACAGTAACGATGATGCCGAGCACCAAAAGGAACCGCCGCCTAGTTTTCGGCAGCGAAGATACCCCATCCTCTTGTTCCTCATGTATGAATGGTTCCTTCTCCATGTCAGATGCAGTCATCCATTTTCCTCCTCCGTCAATTTGAAACCGTAAAGCGCTTTTTCACCAGTAGGACGGCATATGCCATTTTCGCTTTTTCGCATGTTCTTATGCACCTAATGTTTAAGCAGCTGTGCCAGCTCCCGCTTCAACGACAGAAAATCCGGATGCTCGCGTACCTCGGGTGTCCGGCCTTCCGGAAGCTCTACACGATACTCCTTTAATATCCGGCCGGGACCCGCTCCCATTACGACAATGCGCTGCGACAAAAAAATCGCTTCATCGATATCGTGGGTAATGAAGAGAACCGTCGTCTTCTCCTTCTCCCAAACCTCCAGCAGCATCTCCTGCATCTCAAGCTTCGTTTGCGCATCGAGCGCGCCGAACGGCTCATCCATCAAGAGCACCTTCGGACGATTCGCAAGCGCGCGCGCAATCGCAACCCGCTGCTTCATACCGCCCGACAGCTGCTTCGGATAAGCCTTATCGAACGATTCCAGCCGAATAACCTTAAGAAAGTAGTTCGATATTTTTCGGCGATCCAAAATCGGTACTCCTTTGAGCTTCAAACCGTACTCAATATTTTCGCGAACGGTCAGCCACGGGAACAGCGTATAGCCCTGAAACACCATACCGCGGTCGGCGCCCGGTCCGATAATGCTATCTCCATCTACCTTAAGCGATCCGCCGCTTGGCTCATCAAGACCTGCCACCATCCGAAGCAGCGTCGATTTGCCGCAGCCGGATGGTCCTACAATCGTAAGAAATTCATTTTCTCCAATAGTCAGATCGATATCTCGAAGCGCCTCAAATCGACTTTTTTTCGAATCGTACACCTTTTGCAATCCTTGAATCTCAATTGTTCCGCTTGTCGATTTCGCAGCCAGCATAAGAGCACTCCCCCATTTTTATTGAAAATAATGAAAAGCCCGGGAGAAAATCTCCCAGGCTTTTATCCTTCCGTGTTATACAGCCTGGGAGCCGCTTAGGGCATCCGCTTGCTATACGCCGTCTCTCGGACCAGAACTCCAACCGTTTGCCCACCCCTGCTTGCTGAGTGCTGCAAACCGTTCGATCGGAACCCTAGACAGCTTGTTGTTCCCGCGATCAATCGTTGGCGAGAACCGATATTCAATTGTGATAAAACCTAACGTTAATTTGTAGTATAGTGCCGTTTGTACGAATCTGTCAATTGATATGTAAGGTTTTATTACACCGTATAAGCTTTCCGGTAGGAGGATGGGTTGATGCCGTACATCCTCTTGAAGCTTTTGCTTAAATGATGCTCATCGGTGAACCCGCACTGCTCTGCAATATGAGCAAGCGTTGACGAAGAATTGACAAGCAGCAGCTTCACCTTGTCCATACGGAGATTGGCGGCGTAAGCGCTCGGCGTCGTTTGAAACTCTAGCTTAAACAGTCTGGTCAATTGAACCTGGCTTATGCCGAGCTCCATCGCTATTGATTTCAAAGCAACGCCAGCTTCTGCCTGCCGCTGAATCATGTGTACCGCACGCTGCAAAATCGGATTCTCGCTATATAAGAGATCGAGCTTCCGGTTGAAGCTTTCGATTTGATAAACGTACAACAAATCCCGCAGCAAATGGTTCTTGTAGTCCAGCGCCAGGCTGGCATTCACATAGCCGGCTTCGCGAAATAAGGAAAGCGTAGAATTCATTCTTTTGTTATTCAGCAATTGAAATTTTCCTATAGGAGGAGCGGCGGGATGATTTCCGCCATATACACTGCCGTCATTCCGCCATTGGAAGCCGATTAGATGAAAGGACAACCCTTCTGTTTTGCGGTAAAAGGCCAGATTCGGCGGACAAAGCACCATATCTCCTTTTATTGCTTTTTCTTTTAAGTGCCCCATCTCAAAGTCAAAGCTTCCGTCTTCAACAATGAACAAGGCCCAGTGATCATAGGTGTCCTCCTTCTTTTGGAATTGCGCTGCTCCCTTCACGTACACATGGTAAATCAGCTCGGGCTCAAGAAAGTGAGTCTGGTCCACCACCGCCACTCCTTCAGTGAAAATATATACAAGTTATTTGAAGTTTTCATCCATTATATCATATGAAATTGCGCGATATAATTAAATTAATTACAAGAAGGAGGCGAGGCTAATGAAAACTGCGCCACTGGAAATCGCAGAATTAATGAACCGGTTTAATGAACAAGGATATTTGATTTTACCTGATGTTTTATCGCAGGATAAGGTAAACCGCTTGAATGCGGCAATCGATGAAGTTATCGCTGAGGAGCAGGAAACGCTTGCTTATAATATTTATAATAGCGTTTCCAGGCACCCTGAGATTGCTTCGTTGATTGATCATGAAGCGATTCTTCCCTTAATCGTTAATTTGCTCGGGCATAATATTCAGCTGCATATCTCCCATCTAACGGTAAGAAAGCCTAATCCAAACGATGTGATAACAGCTACGCACAGCTTCATCGATTGGCATCAAGACGGTCCCCATCCGCAGTTTCCGGTAATTGCAGGCTTAACGGCTACCTACTATATTAAAGTGTGTTATATTTTGAGCGATATGTCCCAGCCGAACCGCGGCAATACAAAGGTCATTCCAGGCAGCCATAAGAAGCCGTACAATCCGAACCATAAGGATGTGCGCCTGCAATTGGACGGAGAGGTTCAGGTGTGCGGAAAGCCGGGGGATGTGTTTATTTTTGCGCAAAATCTTTGGCATGCCGGCTCGGCGAATCAATCCGAGTTCACAAGAAGACAGCTGTTTCTCGGCTATAGTCCGATCTGGATGCGTCCTATCGATTACCATCAGGCAGATGAGAATCTCTTGAAGGATGCCGATCCGATCCGCCGTCAATTGCTTGGACAAATTAGCGATAATAAATTTAAGTATTATGTTCCTGAAGATTCGATGGTACCGCTCAAATCGATGCTGATCGGTCATTCTTAATAACCTCTTTTTTAAAAAAACTATTGACCCTGACACTAATGTCACTGTTTATACTAAATCTAAACCATTCTCATAAACCCGGGGGCCAGTTATGAAAATCGGTGAATTATCACAATTGACGGGTGTCAGCATCCGGTCTCTGCGCTATTACGAGAAACAAGGCTTAATCACAACCGTCCGTTTACCTAATGGTTACCGTGAATATTCCGCGCTCACGAAAGAGACGGTGGAGACGGTCAAGCTTTATTTAAACCTCGGCTTAACCACGGAGCAAATTGCCGGTTTTCTTACCTGCGTGCTGCAAAATAAAGAAGCGTTTTGTACCGAGGTTATGCCGGTTTACCGCAAAAAGCTCGCTGAAATCGAACGGCAGATTATTGAGCTGAATCAGATCAAAGCGAATCTGATCGATCGGATCGCTTCCTTTCAACAGGGGGTGCAAGAAAATAACAAATAGGAGGATGAATCGGAATGGCCATTATGAACGCAGAATCGGACAGCATGCTGAAAGCAATCGTTAGCGAGGGAGTCGTTCTTGTCGACTACGGAGCGCCTTATTGCCCGCCCTGTAAGACATTGCTCGGCATTTTGGATGAGCTGGATCAGGAAATGAACGGAAAGGTCGGTATCGTCAAAGTGAACTGCGAGGATTTGCCGGCATCCGCTTCAGAAGCAGGTGTGTTAGGTACGCCGACGGTTATCGTCTATAAAAACGGGCTGCCCATGGATAAGCTTGTCGGACTGCGTCCCAAATCACTTTACCGGGCTGTGGTAGAAAAATATTTATAAAATGACGCAGCAAAAAGAGCTCCTCCTCGCGAGGGGCGCTTTTGCTGCCTTTTTTGTCTGTTATTACGCTATACCGTCAAATATTTGCGAATAACCTCGTCATCCAGCGACTCCAAGCCGCCTTCCCAAACGACCGAACCCTTCTCCAGCACGTAGAAATAATCTCCGACGCTCTTCACAAACTCCAAGCTTTGTTCCACCAGCAATACCGCCGTCTTGCCCTCCGCTTTAATCGAACGAATAACATCCCTTATATCGTCTACGATGGAGGGTTGAATTCCTTCGCAAGGCTCATCGAGCAGCAGCACCTCCGGCTTTGAGGCAAGCGCCCTTGCGAACGCAAGCTGCTGCTGCTGTCCGCCGCTCAGGTCGCCGCCGCGGCGCGTGTACATCGCCCGCAGCACAGGGAACTTTGCGATCGCCTCTTCCGGTACGGCCGTCACCTTCACCCGCGAGGCTTCAAGTCCAAGCAGCAAATTTTCATAAACCGACAGCTGGGCAAATATTTCACGCCCCTGCGGCACATAGCCGATTCCGCTTTTTGCCCGCAGCCCCGGCGCCTTCTTGGTCAGATCCGATCCGTTATAGGAAACAGAGCCTCCGCGGGCTTTCAGCAGTCCCATAATACTTTTCATAAGCGTTGTCTTGCCAACGCCGTTACGTCCCAGAAGGCATACGACCTGCCCCTGCCGCACCTTCAGCGATACGTCCCGCAAAATAATACTTTCACCATAACCGGCTTCAAGCTGTTGAACGGCTAACATCGGCATCCCGCCTTTTCCCCAAGTACACTTCAGCTACGCGGTCATCCCGTTGAACTTCATCCATCGTGCCTTCCTTCAGCAGTCTGCCTTCGTGCATGACCGTGACCTTACTTGCAAAATTACGAACGAATTCCATATCATGCTCCACGACGACAATCGATCGCATCCGGGCAATTTGATGCAGCAGCTCGCCCGTCTTATCCGTTTCCTTGTCCGTCATCCCTGCCACCGGCTCATCAAGCAGCAAAATCTCCGGCTCCTGGAGCAGCATCATGCCAATCTCCAGCCACTGCTTCTCGCCATGCGATAAGCCGCCGGCCCGCCACCCGGCTTTATTCTCCAGACCAATCATCGTGAGCTGCCCATCAATTTTCGCCCGATCCTCCTCCGCCAATTTGGCGAACAGCGTAGCGAATACGGTACGCTTCTGGCGCATGGCGATTTCCAAATTTTCAGCAACGGTCATAGACGGGAATATGGAAGGAGCCTGAAACTTGCGGCCAATGCCGAGCTCTGCAATTTGATGCTCCTTCTTTTTTGTAATATCCACCGTGCCGCCGAACGTGACTCGCCCGGACGTGGGCCTAACTTTACCGCAAATAACATCGAGCATCGTCGTTTTACCGGCTCCATTAGGTCCAATCAGAAAGCGCAGCTCGCCTTTTTCCAGCTTTAGATTCATCCCCTGAACCGCCTTAAACCCGTCGAAATCAACCGTCACATCATCACACAGCAGGATTGCGGACTCCTTCATGCTTCTGCTCCCTCCTCTTTTTGCGGAATTTCAGTTGGCTAACCAAACCAGCGACGCCCTTAGGCATAAATACGACGACCACCACGAACAGCAAGCCCATGAAAAACAACCAGCCCTCCGGATACGCCGTACTGAACTCGCTCTTCGCCCAGTTCATGAGTATCGCGCCAAGCGCCGCGCCGATAAGCGTTCCCCGCCCGCCAATCGCTACCCAGAGCACCATCTCAATCGACGGCACAATACCCAGCATGGATGGTGAAATAATGCCCACATGAAGAACGAACAGCATGCCGGCTATACCGGCAATGGCCGCCGATATGGTGAATACGACCATTTGATACACAGCCGGATTGTAGCCGATGAAGCGAACGCGGTTCTCGCCGTCGCGAATGGCGCGCAGCACTTTTCCGAAGCGGCTGCCGATAACGAAGCGGCAAAACACGAATATGCCAATGAGCGCGGCGACCGTAATATAATACAGCACGCGCTTCGTATCGGGAGAGCCAATCGAGTAGCCAAGCACCGTCTGGTAGCCCGTAATTCCATTTGTCCCGCCCGTAAAAGCTTGCTGACCAATGAGGAGCGTTGTCGTAATGATGACAAGCGCCTGCGTCAAAATCGTAAAATACACACCTCGGATCCGGTTGCGGAACGTAAAATATCCGAGCACGAGCGCGAGCAGCGCCGGTATCGCAATGCCCATCGCAACCGCAAACCAGAAGTTTTGAAACGGCTGCCAGAATAGCGGAAGCTCCTTAAGGCCGCTCCAGCCCATGAAATCCGGCGGCCTCCCGCCGCTGGCTTCCAGCTTCAAATACATCGCCATCGCATAGGCGCCGAGCCCGAAAAAAATGCCGTGCCCTAAGCTCAAAATTCCCGTGAAGCCCCATATAAGATCAAGCCCGAGCGCCACTATAGCAAAGGCTAGAAATTTCGCCAGCAAATTAAGCCGAAAATCACTTACAAATAGCGGCGCCGAGAATAGAGCGGCTGCCGCAGCGGCGTATCCGATCAGTATCCATATTCGCTGAGGAGTAAATTTTTGCAACCGCATGAGCGTTCCGCCTCTCATATCCTAATCCAATGACCGCGACCGCATCGCAACGAGCCCCATAGGCTTCCATTGCAGAAATGCGACAATACATACAAACACAAGCACCTTGCCTAGCGATGCATTCGTCCAATACTCAAACAAAGTATTGAACATGCCTATTCCCGTCGCCCCGAGCACCGTTCCGACGAGCTTGCCAACGCCGCCAAGCACGACGACCATAAACGCATCGACGATATAGTAGGTGCCGAGCGAAGGACCGATTGGACCGAGCAGCGTCAGAGCACAGCCCGCTATACCGGCAATGCCGGAGCCAATGGCAAAGGTCATTGCGTCAACACGCCGCGTCGATACGCCAAGACAGGCTGCCATGTCACGATTTTGCATAACCGCGCGCATTCTTCTTCCCTCATGGCTGCGGTAAATGTAGAAGTACATCGCAATCAGGCAAGCAGCGACAAGCGCGATAATAAAAAGCCGTTTATACGGAAGCAAGGTTCCATCCATAATCTTTAAGCCGCCGTTTAACCATGCCGGGCTCGTAACCGCAACGTTCGGCGCGCCGAAGATTGACCTCGCAAGCTGCTGCAGCACGAGACCCACACCCCATGTGGCAAGCAAGCTGTCGAGCGGACGGCCATACAAAAAACGAATGAGAGACATTTCAAGAATGAGACCAAATACGAATGCAATAGCAAAGCTAACCGGAATCGCCAGCACGTAGTACCAATCGAACATCGATTCCGGCAAATAATCGTGAAATAGATTTTGCGTTAAATAAGTGGAGTAAGCCCCAATCATAATAAGCTCGCCATGCGCCATATTAATGACCTTCATCAGACCGAACGTAATCGCAAGCCCCAAAGCAACCAGCAGCAAAATGGAGCTAATACTTAAACCGTTAAAGAGCTGCAGCAAAAACACTTCCATATGAACGCTCCTTTTAAGCGCAAACGGTTGCCGCCGTCCATGCTTATATCGATAAAACAGAAGGGAAGCATTCGAAGCGAACGAATACTTCCCCCTATAATGCTGCGTATTAGACCGTTACTAGCTTAAGAATTATTCCGTCGGCTGAATGCTTGCCGCCCAATCATAGCCCTTCAGGTATGGATCCGGCTTAACCGCTTCGCCTGAATTCCACAATTCCTTGAACTGGCCGTTGGCCTGCACTTCTCCAATACGAACCGTTTTGTAAATGTGCTGCGTAACGCCGTCAACTTTCACCTTGCCCTCTGGAGCATCCCACTCCAGCTCTTTAGCCGCCTCCTTTACTTTATCCACTTCCGTAGAGCCGGCCTTCTCAACAGCGGCTGCCCATAAGTACACCGCCGTGTAACCTGCCTCGATTGGATCCGCGGTTACGCGTTCGTCGCCGTATTTCTTTTTGTAGTTTTCGACGAACGTTTTGTTCGCAGGCGTATCCGTCGTTTGGTAGTAGTTCCATGCTGCCAAATGGCCTTCCAGCACATCGACGCCGATACCGCGAATTTCTTCCTCCGCGACCGATACAGACAAGGTCGTCAAGTCCTTCGCTGTAATGCCCGCATCCTTCAATTGCTTAAAGAAAGCAACGTTGCTGTCACCGTTCAATGTATTGAAAACGACATCCGGCTTAGCTTCTTTAATTTTGCTAATTAACGTGCTGTAATCGGTATGGCCAAGCGGTGTATATTCCTCGCCAACCAATTGGCCGCCTTCTGCCTTCAACTGCTCTTTAATGATGAGGTTTGCGGTACGTGGGAATACGTAGTCTGATCCGAGCAAGTAAAATTTCTTGCCGCGGTTTTCAAGCAGCCACGAAACCGAAGGAACAATTTGTTGGTTGGTCGTTGCGCCTGTATAGAAAATATTCGGGGAGGACTCCAGACCTTCATACTGCACCGGGTACCAAAGCAAGCCGTTCAGCTCCTCGAATACCGGCTTCATCGCTTTCCGGCTTGCGGACGTCCATCCGCCGAATACCGTTGCGACTTTATCTTCGGAAATCAGCTTGCGGGCCTTCTCCGCAAAGGTCGGCCAATCCGAAGCGCCATCCTCAAGCACAGGCACGATTTTCTTGCCCAGCACACCGCCAGCCGCATTAATTTCATCAATAGCCATCATCTCCGCATCGATAACCGACACCTCGCTAATCGCCATTGTGCCGCTCTGCGAGTGAAGAATCCCTACTTTAATCTCCCCCTCCGCGCTCACTCCCGAATTAGCTGTATTTGTCGCCTTTGCTGTTTCCCCATTTGTAGAAGCCGGTTTGTTATTAGCACCACAGCCTGCTAATACAAGTGTTAATGCCACAAGCAACAAGCTAAACTGATAAAACATGCTCTTTCTCATCTTCCCACTCCCCAATTGTTTGTATGAGTCTCTAATTTCCGAATATTCATTTGGAATGAACTTCCAACGTTCGTGGTTTCATTATAGATTGGCTTTCGTTATGGTGTCAATATACTTTACATTAAATTAGTGTTCGGATAGGTTTTCATGCATAAACAGTCTTTTTAAGAGGAGTATTAACTTATTCGTGTTATATATAATAACATTTATCTAACACACTATCTTTAAACTATGCTTTCTATCGTTCTTTAATGTTATATAATTTGACGTCATTTACCTGCAAAAAACTACAAAAAACCCACCTTAAAGCCCTGTGCCTCCAGGTGGGTTCTTCTCTAATTCTATTTACCGGTTAATACTTAGAAAAAGACCCCTTAACCAGCGAATGGTTAAAGGGTCTGAGAGGTTTATCCTTACGCTTATTTTGCTGCAGGCGCCTCAGTAGCCGGCGCTTCTGTTGCCGGCGTTTTTTCGCCGGCTGGAGCATCACTTGCAGGCGTATCGCCTGCAGGAGTCTCCTCTTCCGTTTTCGGAAGTTTAATTTCGATCTCTAGCTTTGGAAGCTCGTCCGACATGAACTTGTTCATATGAGTGTAAGAGACGGTGCTTTTTACCGCATCCTTAGCCGTTTCGCTCAATTTATCGAAGGTTGGCGAATCGCGCTTCTCGACAAGAATAACATGGTAACCGTACTCTGTTTGTACCGGATCGCCAATTACGCCGATCTCTTGCTTGTAAGCAGCCTGCTTGAATTCTTCAACCCAATCTCCGTTCATCTTATCCGCATAAAGTCCGCCTGTTTCCTTAGAGCCAGGATCATCGGAATATTCTTTGGCAAGGGCAGTCCAGTCGCCGCCTGCAGCCAGCTTTTCCTTCACTTCTTTGGCGCGGGCCAAAGCTTCTTTATCTGTACGAAGCTCTTTCTCCTCTTGCGTTGCCGGGTCTGTGGTCTTCGTCGAAACCAAAATGTGACGTACCGTAACTATCGCATAGTTCACTTTGTTCGTCTCATACTCGGTTTTCATTTCTTCCTCTGTTACTTGGGAGTTCATATGCGCGACAACCTTCGATGTCAGCAGCAAATAGTTTTCCATATCTTTGTTTTTCAATTTCTTCGCATCTACCGAAGCTTTCAATTCGGCATTTTTCGTCAACGCATCTTTGTATTGCGTCATTTGCTCTTTGACGTCCGCTTTAGCCTCCTTAATTGCTTCCTCAGAAGCCCGGCTTCCTAAAATTTTGTAAGAAATATACTGCTGGAGCAACTGCTCCTTAAATTGCGGTATTTCGATAACTTGCGCATAAGTCGGCTGCGTAACTGTAAATACATCCAAATACTTATTGAATTCCTTATCGGTTACACTGCCGCCCTTATAGGTTGCAACTTCTGTTTCTTTCGCGCCGCATGCCGCCATCGTCATAACCAGCACAGCCGCTATGAGAAGCAGCGCGCCTTTGCGCCATGCCGATTTGCGTAAACTGTATAACATGTTGGATCCCCTTTCATCTTATGAACTTGTTAGTATTGTATCAGAAAAGGGAAGCAGAAAGCGAATATTGTCTATGGCGTCACATTTTGCAATTCGTTCGTATATAAGAGAACATCCTTATAAGCTTGCAAAAATTGCTCAATCATATGAATTTTCTGCTCCATATTTAATCCCTTGCCCCGCAGCAAAATGCTCGGGTTCGGCTCCTGATCACTACTCTGCTTAAAGCGGTTCTCATGCTTCAGGCACAGCTGATCGACCTTTTTCCGGTCAATCCGACGCTTCTCGGCAGCCGCAAAGCGAAGCAGCAGCTCATCACCCTTGCCGCTAATTTGCTCAATGCCATACAGCGAGCCGTATACCTTCAGCCTTGCGACCGCGAGCAGGTTGCTTACCGCCTGCGGCAAATCGCCAAAGCGGTCCACGAGCTCATCAATCACATCATCCGCTTCCTCAAACGTACGAATGGCAGCAACCTTTTTATAAATCTCGATTTTTTGGATGCTGTCGTAAATATAATCGGATGGCAAATAAGCGTCAATGCTCACATCGATAAGCGTGCTAACCGGCTTTACTTCTTTGATTTCTTCACCGCTCATCTCCGCTTTGCGCTTCGCAATCTCATCAGCGAGCATTTGAGAGTACATGTCGAAGCCTACTGAGGCAATAAAGCCGTGCTGTTCCGCGCCAAGCAAGTTGCCCGCTCCGCGAATCGACAGATCGCGCATCGCAATTTTGAAGCCCGAACCAAGCTCGGTAAATTCTTTGATCGACTGCAATCGCTTTTCCGCTACCTCAGTAAGCACCTTATCCCGTTGATAAGTAAAATAAGCGTATGCAATGCGATTCGAACGCCCTACCCGGCCGCGCAGCTGATAAAGCTGGGAGAGACCCATTTTGTCCGCATCATGGACGATTAACGTGTTGACGTTCGGAATATCAACGCCGGTTTCGATAATACTCGTGCTGACAAGAACATCCGACTCTCCATCGAGGAAGTCGAGAATCGTCTTCTCCAGCTCCTGCTCCGACATCTGCCCATGGCCGACCGCAACTCTAGCACCCGGAACGAGCGCATTGATTTGCTCCGCCATTTGATAGATACCCTGTACGCGGTTATAGAGATAATAGACTTGACCGCCGCGCGCAAGCTCCCGCTCAATCGCCTCCCGAACGAGAGACGGGCTGTATTCTACCACATAGGTTTGCACGGGGAACCGATTCTCCGGCGGGGTCTCAATAACCGACAAGTCCCGCACGCCAAGCATCGACATATGCAGCGTTCTCGGAATCGGAGTGGCTGTAAGCGTAAGCACGTCAACATTCGTTTTCAGCTTCTTCAGCTTCTCTTTATGGGACACGCCAAAGCGCTGCTCCTCGTCAACGATCAGAAGCCCTAACGATTTAAAAATAATATCCTGCGACAGCAGGCGGTGCGTCCCGATAACGACATCGACCGTACCTGCCTTCAGCCCTTTCATCGTATCGTTCTGCTCCTTGCGCGAGCGGAAACGGCTAAGCACCTGAACGTTGATCGGATAACCCGCAAAGCGCTCGCGGAATGTCTCGTAATGCTGCTGCGCCAATATCGTCGTCGGCACAAGCACCGCCACCTGCTTGCTGTCCATAGCCGCCTTGAAGGCGGCACGAATCGCAACCTCGGTTTTTCCGTAGCCAACGTCGCCGCACAGCAACCGGTCCATCGGTTGGGTCTTCTCCATGTCCTTCTTAATCTCTTCGATCGCTCTGAGCTGGTCACGCGTCTCGTCGTAAGGGAACATCGCCTCGAATTCGTTCTGATACGAGGTATCTTGTCCAAATGAATAGCCCGGTGCCGACTGCCGCTCCGCATACAGCTTGATCAAGTCATCGGCGATATCCTGTACGGACGCTTTCACCTTGCTCTTCGCTCTTGTCCATTCGCTGCCGCCGAGCTTATTGACCTTTGGCTCTTTTTCTTCATTGCCAACATACTTCTGGATCATATCGACTTGCTCGATTGGAACCGACAGCTTATCGCCGCCAGCGTACAGAATGTGCAAATAATCTTTATGAATGCCTGCAATCTCGAGCGTGCCAATGCCTACATACTTACCGATACCATGATTATGGTGAACGACGTAGTCACCGACCTTGAGCTCCGTATAGCTCTTAATGCGCTCGGCATTGTCTACTTTCTTATCCAGTCTTCTTGCTTTGCGCTGCTTCTGCGAGAACATCTCGCCTTCTGTAATGATAACGAGATGGGAGGAAGGCATTTCAAAGCCCGACTGTAAATTACCCTCCAGCAGAGTAGGTGTCTCAATATTATAATCGTCGAGCACGCGGCGCATCCGTTCCATGCGCTCCGCATTGCCGGCAAGCATCATCACCGTTGCGCCCGTCTTGCGCCAACGTTCCATCTCCGCCTTCAACACATTCATTTGCCCATGGAAGTTTTGCATCGAGCGGCTGGTCATGTTCAAAATATTTTGCGGCTGCGAATGCGGTATTTGTCTGAGAAATAATGATAGAAACAGCGTCGGAAACGGACGATGGTGCAATATTTCTTCCGTATCGCGCGCAAGCGCAAGATCCGGCAGCGATTTGCCGTTTTGCAGCAAATGCATCGACCATTCCGCCTCGTCCCGCTCCAGCTGCTTAGCCGTCTCTATCAATCGCGTCGGCTCGTCTAGTATGAGCAGCGTATCGCTCGGCATATAGTCGAGAATCGTTTGCCGCTCTGGATACAGCAGCGAAATATACTTATATATTTCCGGAAAATAAACATGCTCGCGCAGCTTTTCAATCTCTCCGCCAAGCTCGGTACGAAGCCGATCCTTCGCCGTACGGTCCGTCATTTTGTCCAGCTGCTTATCGAGCAGCTTCTGCACATGATTTGCCGCAATTTCCATTCTGCGGCCATCGGCCAGCAGCTCCTGGCACGGCGGAACCACATAGCGGTCTAATCGGTCGGAGGAGCGCTGATCCGCAGGATCGAAGGCGCGTATGGAGTCGACGTCATCGCCGAACCATTCGATCCGGTACGCCTGGGAAGCCGTTAGCGGATAAAAGTCGACAATACCGCCGCGCACGCTCATCTCGCCGCGTAATTCCACGCGGTCGGTTCTCGTATAGCCAAGCGCTGTCATTTGCCGCAGGAAAGAATCAATCGGCAGCGAATCGCCGACGTTGACTTCGATTTGCGCTTCCGCCATCACGCTGCTTATTGGCAAGTAGCGGCGTACCCCCGAGAAGGGCACGACAACAATCCCGCGGAAGCCTTTGGACAGCTTAATCAGCACATCCATACGCTGCGCAAGCGTCTCGGGACTCGAGATCGCCGCTTCGGCAGCAACCAGCTCATTCGCGGGATACAGCAATACATTTTCTGGAGAAAGACATTCCTGCAAATCCTCCGCAATCTTCTGCGCAGAGAACATGTTGTGCGTCACAACCAGCATAGGACGCTCTACATCCTCCTGCAGCGCTGCAATGAGCACTTGCCTGGAAGAGCCTGCGAGGCCAGATATCATCTGTTCACGCATGCCTTTACGAATACCGGATATGACGGACTGAACGTCCGTATCCGCGGCAAAAGCATTAATTAACGCTTTCAACGTTTGCGACACCCCGTTTCTATACACAATCGGAGAGTGATACGATCGCTCCCTGTACATTGAAAAGAAGCCTCAGCCACCCGCTAAGGCTCAAATTATTCACTTGCCGTCATTGAAG
>DATJKM010000367.1:0-5995 GCA_035491515.1 Candidatus Udaeobacter sp.
GCGACGGAGCGGCAAATTTTTACGAGAGTTATGCTTCCGTCTGCTATTCCGAATTTTCTCGTTGGCGCGCAGGTCAGTCTCGGCCTCTCCTTCTCGGCTCTCATCGTCTCTGAAATGATGGGCGCAAAGTCGGGTCTTGGCTTCATCATCGTTGACGCAAGAAATTATTTCAAAATAACGAATATGTTCATTGCCATCATTTTGATTGGCTTGGAATATAGCTTGTTCTCCTACCTGTTGAAGCTAGTTGAGAGGAGGGTCATGGTTTGGCGTAAAGGCGGGCTTCGAGATGCGATCGAGAAGTAACGCTGCATAACGAAGGAAAGAGCAAGGCGAAAAACAACGATAAAGAGAAAAGTGGAGGGAACATCGATGAAAAAATCGGGAAATTGGTTCAAATCTGCAATTGTACTCACATCATTAACATTTGTGCTTGCTGCCTGCGGCGGAAACAATGCTGCTCCTGCGGATAAGAATGAAGGCGCGGCATCGAATGCGCCGGCCTCCACGAAGCTGGAGACGGTGGATCTGACACTGGTTGGCGTTCGCGACGCTCAAATCTCCTCGCAGCAAATCATTGCCGATAAGCTTGGTTATTTCAAGGAAGAGGGACTGAACGTAACGAGTCAACTGATCGAGAGCGGCCCGGATATCGGACCGATGGTTGCCGGCGGAAGCGCCCCAGTAAGCATTCAAACGAACTTTATGGATATTATTCTTAAATCAACCGATATTCCGGTCAAAATCATTGCTCCGCTCGCACAAATTGCCGGCACGCAAGCAGTGGTTGGCTCAAGCAAGTTGGAACTGAAGAGCGCGAAGGATCTCGAGGGCAAAACGATCGGAATTCCGAGCGGCGCTGACGTCACGATAGCCATCAACAACATGGCCAAAGAGCTGGGCGTAGACGCAAGTAAAATCAAATACGTTAACCTGGCGCCGAGCGATGCGGTCGTTGCTTTGGAGAAAGGCGACATTGATGCGATGGCTGCTTGGGAGCCGTTCATTACGAAGGCGATCCAAGGCGGCGGCAAATTCCTCTTCAGCGGAACGAAGAGCGAGCTGCCTGACAAGCAAGGCGACGTGAACTGGATGAGTGTGCATACGACCATCCAAGTATCCGATGATTTCATTGCGAAGAATCCGAATACGCTGAAGGCTGTGCTGCGGGCTTTGAAGAAAGCGACGGATTACATCAATGACAACCGTGAGGAAGCGATCAAAACGCTGGCTCCTGAGCTGCACCTTACCGAGGAAGAGCTTACGCAAATTATGAGCCGTAACGTGTATTCGATGGAGGTTGGAGACACCTACGTGAACGGCAGCAACGGCCCTGCTGTCGGCGAGTACCTGAAGTCGGTCGGCAACATCAAGTCGATTCCGGCGTCAGCATCCTACCATGATCTAAGCCTGCTGAAGGCAGTAGATCCTAGCTTGATCGTGACGGAGCTGAAGGAATAGAAGGATGAAATGGGAGCAAGTTGGCCGGGTTTCGGGCAGCGTGCGATACAGGGAAATCGGGCCGCTGACCTCGTTGTCCGCGGCCTTGATTATTTAGAAGGATGTCGGCGGGCATTTGGCGAAAGGAGTGGGGGGGGAAGCTCATGATCCACAAGGAAAGTTTCGTGGCGGATGAAGTTGAACTCACATAGCTGGCGGATCGTTGCCCGTGGTGGAAATTTACTGAAGCCAGCTTCACTATTTGGCTGAATTGTCTCATAAACTGCATCAGAGTGTATATGCATATAGACAGCGGTGTCAACCATACATCGAGAAAGGCAGGGGAGCTTGATGAACGGACAAGATAAGCTGGATTTAATAATTAAAAACGGCACCGTCGTATTGAAGGATGAGGTGCGGGTACTCGATATTGGCATAAAAGCGGGAAAGATCGTTCAGCTTGGCGAAGATCTGGATGGCGAGCATGCGGCTGTGCTTCAGGATGCGGCTGGACTAACCGTCATGGCCGGCATGATCGATGTTCACGTGCATCTGAATGAGCCTGGCTTAGGCGAATGGGAGGGCTTTGAGACTGGTTCCGCGGCGCTCGCGGCCGGCGGCTGCACGACCTATGTCGATATGCCGCTGAACGGTATTCCGCCTACGGTTACCGTGAATGCTTTGGAGCAGAAGCTTGCCGCCGCGAAGGGTAGATCGTATGTGGATTACGCCATTTGGGGCGGATTAGTGCCGGGGAAGCTGCATGAGTTAATTCCGCTGCATGAGGCGGGAGTCGTCGGCTTCAAGGCGTTTATGTCATCGCCGGGCGACCCGAGCGAGGATGCGTTCCGCGAGGTAGACGATTATACGCTGTTCGAGGGGATGAAAATAATCGCAAGCTTGAACAAGGTGCTTGCGCTGCATGCCGAGAGTGAGCCGATTGTTGCCAGACTGGGCCAAGCTATGCGGGCGGAAGGGCGTCTGGCTCCGGCCGATTACGTGGCCTCAAGGCCAATTATTGCCGAGCTGGAGGCGATTAATCGGGCGCTGTTCTATGCCGGGCAGACGGGCTGTGCGCTTCATTTTGTCCATATTAGCAGTGAGGCTGGCGTTAACTTGATTACGCAGGCGCGCGGGCGCGGGTTGAATGTAACGGTGGAAACCTGTCCTCACTATTTGACCTTATCGTCGGCGGATTTGGACCGTAAGGGCGCGGTCGCCAAGTGCTCGCCGCCGCTGCGGGACGCACCGGAGCGGGAGAAGCTTTGGCGGGTCATAGCGGAAGGCCATGTCGATATGATCTCATCGGATCATTCGCCTTGTCCGGCTTCTATGAAGGAAGCGGACAATTTCTTCGATGCTTGGGGCGGCATTGCCGGCGCGCAAAGCTCGTTGGAGCTCGTTATCGGGGAAGGGCATGTAAAGCGCGGCTTGCCGCTTACGCTGCTAAGCGAGCTGCTTGCAGCCGGCCCGGCCCGCCGGTTTGGATTACAGGCCGCGAAGGGTGAAATACGAATTGGAGCAGACGCCGACCTTGTTCTAATCGATTTGAACAAGTCTTATATTTTGGAAGAGGGGCAATTGTATCAACGGCACAAGCATAGTCCCTATATTGGAGAAGAGCTTCATTGCAAAGTAACGGCTACTTATTTGCGGGGTCAGAAGGTATACGGGGAAGATACGGGACTCGGCGAAAGTAAGCCGGGCCGGTGGGTGAGATAGATTTTGCTAACAGAATAGGAGGAACAGCTATGGAGCGAAGTGTATGTCTCTCTCCGCAAGAGAAGGAGCAGCTGTTATCGTATTTTGAAACGCAGGTTATGCAGGTGTTGAATTGGCTGGCTGCATTTAGCCCGGATGAAGAAGGCGGCATTACGCGGCTGCTTTACACGGACGGCTGGCTGGAGACGCAGCTGGCGCTAGCGGAGAAAATGGCAGGCTTCGGCCTTAAGACGGAATTTGATAATGTCGGCAACTTATTCGGAAAATTACAGGGCGAGGATT
The DNA here is from genome assembly GCA_035491515.1 of Candidatus Udaeobacter sp. Classification (GTDB taxonomy): domain Bacteria; phylum Bacillota; class Bacilli; order Paenibacillales; family Paenibacillaceae; genus Pristimantibacillus. Next base: position 3,445 of record DATJKM010000367.1, read on the forward strand.
TGGATGCGCCTTCTATTATAACAGGGTCCCACATAGATACGGTTGTTCAAGGCGGCATGTATGACGGGGCTTATGGCATTGCGGCCGGCCTGCTTGCGCTGGACTATTTGCAGCGGCAATTCGGCAAACCGAAGCGAACGCTTGAGATCGTCTCCCTCTGCGAGGAGGAAGGCAGCCGGTTTCCGATGGCCTATTGGGGCTCGGGCAGCATTGCCGGGAAACGGAACTTCGAGCAAATCGTCCATTTGCAGGATTCGTATGAAGTATTTTTTGCGGATGCGATGCAGCGTTGCGGCTTTGGCGAGGGAACGGGCAGGGATAGCCGGCGTTCCGATATTGGAGCCTTTATTGAAGTGCATATTGAGCAGGGGGCCGTGCTGGAGAAGGAAGGCATAGCTATCGGCGTGGTGGACACGATCGCAGGTCAGCGGAGGCTGAAGTTCGAGGTGATCGGCGAAGCCAATCATGCGGGAACGACGCCGATGCATATGCGAAGGGATGCGCTTGAGGGTGTTAGCGTGATGATTCAGGCGCTCCGCCAAGAGGCGGTCCGGGTTGGAGCGCCGCTTGTAGCGACTGTTGGCAGGCTGCAGGTGCATCCGAATGTGCCGAATGTCGTGCCGGGCAAAGTGATTTTTACGGTAGATGCGCGCCATGATGATGAGCAGGCGCTCGATAGCTTTTGCCAATGGGTGATGAAGGAGTTTACCTCTTTGGCGGACCAGCGGCAGCTTGTCATTCAAGGAACGGAATGGTTCAGGGAAGAGCCGGTTCCTATGAACGACAAACTCAAAAAGCAAATGGACGACGTTTGCGGCAAGCTGGCCATTTCCTCGAAACGGATGGTAAGCGGAGCGGGACATGATGCCCAAATGTTTGAGCATATTTGTCCGACCGCCATGCTGTTCGTTCCGAGCAGACGCGGCATTTCGCATTCGCCTGAGGAATATACGGAGCCCCGTGAGCTTGCGGTTGGCGTACTCGTACTAACAGAGCTGCTTTATCGACTAGGCTATGAGGGGGAAGAGTTATGAAGGTTTATAAGGATTTATCGCCATCGCCGCGGACGATTATGACACCGGGTCCGGTGGAGGTCGATCCGCGGGTGCTGCGGGCGATGTCTTTTCCGATATTGGGACAATTTGATCCTGAATTTACGTCGTTAATGAATGAAACGATGGGGATGCTGCGGGAGCTGTTCAAGACGGATAACGAGTGGGCATTCCCGGTGGACGGGACGTCCCGTTCCGGAATTGAAGCGGTGCTCGCCAGCTTAATCGAGCCGGGGGATAAGGTGCTTGTGCCGATTTATGGGCGGTTCGGCCATTTGCTGACGGAGATTGCGGCGCGGTGCGGCGCGGAGATCGTGACGCTGGAGAAAGAATGGGGCAGCGTATTTGGAACCGAGGAAATCATTAGCGCCATAAAGGAGCATCAGCCTAAGCTTGTGGCGCTAGTACATGGAGAGACGTCGACGGGAAGGCTGCAGCCGCTAGAAGGCATAGGACAAGTGTGTAGGGAAATTGACGCGCTATTCGTTGTAGATGCGGTTGCTACGATCGGCGGTATCGAGGTAGCGACGGATCGGCTGCTCATCGATGCGGTTATCGGCGGCACGCAGAAATGCTTATCCGTACCGGCGGGCATGGCTCCGATTACGTACAATAAACGGGCGGAAGCGAAACTGCAGAGCCGCAAAAAAATTGAAAGAGGGCTGCTGCTCCAAGATGGCGGGGAGGATCCGCTGCTGCGCCCGATTCAGAGCAATTATTTGGATTTGAGCCAGCTTCAGGACTATTGGAGTCCGGCGCGGCTCAATCATCATACGGAAGCGACCTCGATGCTTTATGCGCTGCGCGAAGGGCTGCGTCTTGTGCTGGAAGAAGGGCTTGAGGCGCGTTTTGCCCGGCATCGCGAGCACGAAGGCGCGCTGATTGCCGGCTTGGAGGCAATGGGCTTGCGCTTGTATGGCGACTCGTCCTGCAAAATGACCGTCGTAACATGTATTGAAATACCCGCCGGGGTAGACGGCGAATCCGTCAGATCGATGCTGCTCGACCATTTCGGCATCGAAATCGCCAGCTCCTTCGGCCCCCTAAAGGGTAAAATATGGCGCATCGGCACAATGGGCTACAGCTGCAGCAAACGAAACGTGCTTCTTACGCTTAGCGCGCTGGAGGCTGTGCTGCTGCGCCACGGCCATCAGCTGGAAGCGGGCCGATCGCTGCAAGCGGCGATGGATGCTTACGGAATGTAGCCAGCGGATTTGTTGTACAGCAGGGAGCAGTCTGCGGACTGCCCTGCGTATAACGGCCTACGTGATCCGAGTGGCCGTATCATCTTTCAGCGGGCGGGGCTAATTGTGCGGGTAAGCAGCAGGCCGCAGCATAGTGCCGAACCCCGAACCCCGAACGCATCGGCTATCCTGCACTTTTGCAGTAACTTCGCTCATTTCAGCCTCAAAGGTTACTCTATCCTGCACAAATGCAATAAAATCTCTCATTTCGTAGCACCTGAGGAGTAGAAAGGTCCTGTATGATGCAGATGTACA
>DATJKM010000368.1:0-6547 GCA_035491515.1 Candidatus Udaeobacter sp.
CTTAATACTCACCCAATTCCGGGGTGGTTGGCGAGGCGTGCCTGCTTGCCAATGACAGCCCGGTAAAGTTAGAACGGGATGGGGATGGCATGGTTCTTACCTTTATTCAGCAACTGTCCCTGTTGTTCTTATACAGGGTATTGTATAAGGTATCGCTATTAACATTTCGCTAGAGAGGAGTTGTTAACTGTTGATCTTAAGCGAACGGTGAACGGATCGAATCGAAACGTCCCGGAGTCTTGCAGATAAGTTGGGTCAGATTAAAAGTAATGAGCTAACGGGTACTATATTTGAATAACACACATGGATGAGCAGGCGCTACGGTGGCCTGCTTATTATATTAATACAGGTTTGTTTGATGAGTACTGTACTCCAAATATGGTAAATGAAGTAGTCCTATTAAAATATGATCTTTCCGCTTGTAATTCTTAGGAAAATAAGAGAATGGAAGTAATCGGGAAAGACAAATTAAGTTAAGTTAGTTTCAATTAAAAGGTACGGTATGCGTTCTACTATGAATAACAGTGTGGAAAAGTACTATAAGAAAAGTGAACCTTCGAATAAATAGGGTTAATAATTTACATGAAGCGATTTGTTTATAAATTTTCACAATGAGATCGAAGCAAAGAGCACAATAGAAGCAGATATAATGATATAGTTTGATAATTCATTGCTTATAATGATTTAATATGGAAAATTATTGTATAAAAGATAATAACAATAATATTAATTATTCCAAGTTAAATCTTGACATAATGTAAATTTAACATTAATATATGGTTAAAATGAATTCCTTTAACCAAAATTAAGTAAAAAAGTATTGTAAATACTATTACTTTAGTTGTATTGATTTCTGTTTTCGTTCAAAAGTCTTAGTTTAACTTTGTCTAAATTAACTGAAAATTTTGATAATAGAGGCTTTAGTATGATGGTTAGGGGGATTCCATTGAATGAAGAGCTGTTAAAAATCGAGCATTTAACGACCTCTTTTCGAATCGCGGACCATTATTATGCAGCAGTGGATGATGTGACCCTAACGGTGAGAGAAAATGAGGTTCTTGCCATTGTCGGAGAGTCCGGATCAGGAAAGAGTGCGCTAGCTTATTCAATTATGGGGCTGCATACGAGAGCGAGAATTGAAGGAAACATTTATTTCAATGGTCACGATATTGCCCATATATCTCCCTCGAAGCTTAATAAGCTAAGAGGGAATGAATTAGGGATGATCTTTCAAGATCCGTTGTCGGCATTAAACCCGCTTATGATAATCGGCACTCAGATTGAAGAGGCCATTCTCCTTCATAAGCCTAAGCTTTCGAAGAAGGACAGGACCAATAAGGCGATCGAGCTATTAGCAAAAGTAGGGATTCCGCGTCCCGAGCATACCTACGGGCGTTACCCCCATGAATTATCTGGCGGAATGAGGCAGCGGGTTGTTATAGCAATCGCGATCGCCAATGAGCCCAAGCTGCTAATCGCTGATGAACCGACTACCGCGCTCGATGTAACGATACAGCTGCAAATTCTTGAATTGCTTAGGATGCTGAAGGAGCACAGCAAAGCAGGAATAGTCTTAATTACGCATGACTTAGGCGTCGTAGCCGAAATGGCTGACCGCGTGGCTGTTATGTATGCCGGTCAAATCGTTGAGATCGCCGATATTTATACGCTTATTTCGAATGCAAAGCATCCCTATACGAGATCATTGCTGCAATCGATTCCGACTGCAAATGAAGCGAAGTCCAAGCTCCATGTTATTCAAGGAATCGTACAGTCTCTGCAAAATCTTCCTCGTCATGGCTGCCGCTTTAAGTCGCGGATTCCTTGGATCGATGATTCCGCGCATGAAGCAGAGCCGGTTATGCATGAGATATCACCGGGGCACTTAGTCAGATGCAGCTGTTACAAGCACTTTCACTTCCTTGATCCAAAGGAGGGGGACCGTCATCATGTCATTTCTTGAGGTTAACGATCTGAAGGTGCATTTTCCAAATCGCGGCGGCATTTTCAGCAGAATGAGCCCACCGGTCAAGGCCGTGGACGGTATTCATTTCACCATGGAGCAGGGGCAGACTTATGGTCTTGTAGGTGAATCCGGCTCTGGCAAGACAACGACAGGACGAGCAATCATAGGCTTAAACACGATAACATCGGGCAGCATTCTCTTTGATGGAAAACCGCTTGCTGCAGGCGGTTCGCATAGACAATCGGCATTCCGCAGAGACATTCAGATGATATTCCAAGACCCCTATTCCTCATTGAATCCGAAGAAACGCGTATTGGATATTATCTCTGAGCCGTTGCGGAATTTCGAGAAACTTTCCGCAAGCGAAGAGAAGCGTCAAGTGCAGCAGCTATTGGAGAAGGTTGGCCTAAGCCCGGAATCGATTTATAAATACCCGCATGAATTTTCGGGAGGACAGCGGCAGCGGATCGGCATTGCAAGAGCTATAGCGCTAAAGCCTAAGTTGATTATCGCCGATGAACCGGTGTCGGCACTTGATGTGTCCGTACAAGCCCAGGTCCTGAACTTTATGCAGGACATCCAAAAGGAATTAAACCTTACCTATTTATTGATCAGTCATGATCTCGGCATTATTCGGCATATGTGTGATCAGATTGGAATTATGTATAAGGGTCGCTATGTCGAACAAGGAACGACAGCCGATATTTTCGATAACCCCCAACATATTTATACGAAACGTCTTATATCGGCCATACCGGATATTGATCCGGCTAAACGCGAGGAAAAGTATAGATTTCGGGAAGCGGTGAAGTCGGAATTCGAACAAGCCTATGGGAAGTATTTTGACGAGGATGGCATGGCTTATCCATTGAAACCAATATCAGAGACACATTTCGTGGCTTTGCCTGAGAGAGGTTGAAGAGATGTGGAGGACAGTTGTACGAAGAATGACCATTATGGTTCCCCAAATTCTATTATTGAGCATTCTTGTATTTCTAATGGCTAAGGCGATGCCAGGCGATGCGCTGACAGGCCTGCTCGATCCGAGCATCGATCCGGCTGCGCTGGATGCGCAGCGTGATAAGTTAGGTCTTAATAATCCTTGGTATGTGCAATATTGGGATTGGATTACAAAGGCCGTTCAAGGCAATTTCGGGCAATCGTTCCGCTTTAAAATGCCGGTTTCTGAGCTGATAGGCCAGCGGATGATGAATACGGTTTGGTTATCCTTAGCAACGTTAATACTTACCTACCTCATCGCGATTCCGCTTGGCATTACTAGCGGGCGCTATCACGACACATGGGCAGATCGATTGATAACGGGCTATACGTACATAGGCTTCGCGGCTCCGTTGTTTATTTTTGCTTTATTGATGTTATGGGTATTCGGATTTCATTTTGGCTGGTTTCCTACCGGAGGAAGCATCGCTCCGGGAGTGGAGCCCGGTACCCTTCATTACTTCATGAGCAAATTCTATCATTTGCTGCTGCCAGCTCTATCTATGGCGTTAATTACAACGGTAACAACCGTTCAACTGCTGCGAAGCGAGATTATCGACACAAAACAGAAGGATTTCATTTTAACGGCAAGAGCAAAGGGCGCCTCAGAATCCCGTGTCTATAATCGCCATATTTTACGGAATTCATTATTACCGATCGCAGCATTTTTTGGCTATGAAATTACGGGGCTTATCGGTGGTACGGTTTTCATTGAGAGTATCTTCAGTTATCCGGGAATGGGTGAGCTGTTCTTGAGCTCGATCTCATTACGGGATTTCAGTGTCGTTACGGCCTTGGTTCTATTGTACGGCGTAGCGTCCATACTTGGAGCATTAATTTCTGACATGATCTTAACGATTGTTGATCCTCGTATTCGAATTAAATAAGATCCCGAGACTCTGAGGTGAATAAAATGAGGAAGACAACCTCCCCTATAAGCGCGCATAAGGAACTGGACAAAAGTCCTTCAAGCTGGAGCATTATCTGGCGGGAAATAGTTCGGGACAAGGTCGCTTTCCTATCATTGATTTTCCTAAGCCTAGTCATCTTGTCAGTCTACGGTATATCCCTTGTTCTGGATCAGGCGCAAATCGTTACCATAGATTTATTCGAACTGAAGCAGCCGCCCTCTTCAAAATACTGGCTTGGCACCGATTATGGCGGACGTGATGTTTTTGGACAGTTAATTATCGGAACCCGGAATTCTTTGTCTATTGGCATTATCGTTACTATGCTTACAGGACTTATTGGTGTTTTAGTTGGACTCATCTCCGGTTATTTTGGGGGGATGGTGGACAATATCTTTATGCGATTTGTCGATTTCTTTATGATTTTACCGACCTTAATGATCGTTATCGCATTTGTCACAGCCGTGCCCAAATATAGTATCGTGTCCTTCTCGCTCATTATGACGGCTTTTCTATGGATGGGGATCGCAAGGCTGATTCGCTCCAAAGCGCTGCAGGAGAAGGAGCTGGATTATGTCCAAGCATCAAAGACATTAGGCTCCTCTAACCTGAAAATTATGATGTCGCAAGTGCTGCCGAATTTAAGTTCCATTATTATTGTCACGATGACTTTAAATTTGGCGGCAAATATCGGTTTGGAATCCGGCCTTTCCTTTCTGGGATTCGGTTTTCCGGAGAGCACGCCCAGTCTAGGTACTTTAGTCAGCTATGCTAGGGATCCTCAAACGCTAGAGTCTAGATGGTGGATTTGGTTACCTGCATCGTTACTGATTTTGGTATTGATGTTGAGTATAAATAATGTCGGTCAAGCGTTAAAACGTGCGACAGATGCAAGACAAAGAAAAGGATAATAAAGGAGGAAATTCATGTTGAAAAAGAAAACTATTATTTCAAGGTCCCTAATCTTACCGTTCATGCTTGCGCTGCTCGTCTTTCTTGCGGCATGTACATCCGGCAATGGGAGCGAAGCGGGCAATCCTTCTCCAACTGATGAAGGGGATAAGCAGGTTCCAACCGAGAGCGAGAAGCCTGCCGTAGAAGATGGCCTCTATTCGATTGATGATTTCAGCAATGTAAAGAAGAATGAAGGCGAAGCGATTAAGGGAGGCTCGATCACCTTCGGTCTTGTATCGGATACGCCGTTTGAAGGAACGCTTAACTTCAACTTTTATTCTGGCGACCCGGATGCTCAGGTGCTAGGCTGGTTTGATGAAGGTCTGCTGGCTTGGGATAAAAGCTATGTGTATACGAATGACGGTGCTGCAACGTATGAGGTATCGGAAGATGGCAAAACGTTTACGTTTACGATCCGTGATAATGTCAACTGGCAGGATGGCAAGCCGGTGACTGCTGAGGATTGGCTGTTTGCCCATGAAGTCATTGGAAATCCCAAATATGACGGCCCGCGTTATGACTCGAGTTTCACTAATATTGTAGGGATGAATGAATACCATGACGGTAAAGCGAAAACCATCTCTGGCATAGAAGTGCTTAGCGATAAAAAGTTGAAAATTACGTACATTGAATCAACGCCATCCTTGTTAACTGGCGGCGTGTGGTCTTATCCGTTAGCAAAGCATATTTTCGGCAATATGGATGTGGCAAAAATTTCTTCCTCGCCAGAGGTACGCGAGAAGCCGATCGGCTTCGGAGCTTTTAAAGTGAAAAGCATCGTTCCGGGAGAATCGGTCGTCTATGAGAAAAATCCGGATTACTGGCGGGGAGAGCCTGCCTTGGATGAGGTTATTCTGAAGGTTATCAATCCAACGACCATCGTTCAGCAGCTAGAAAGCGGGGGAGTTGATCTAGTAGATTCATTCCCGGTTGATCAATACCCGGATAACGCGAAGATGTCGAACGTTGAATACCTAGGCGCGATTGACCGTGCCTATACGTACATCGGCTTTAAACTAGGGAAATGGGATGCAAAGGCTAAAAAGGTAGCTCCTGATGAAAAAGCTAAAATGGGCGACGTGAATTTGCGGAAAGCAATGGCTCATGCAGTCGATAATGATCAAGTCGGCAAAAAATTCTATCACGGCTTGCGCTGGAACGCGACGACACTGATCCCGCCGTCTCATCCGGAATACCATGATTCTACGAATCCGGGGCTTGCTTATGATCCGGAATTAGCGAAGAAAATTTTGGATGACGCGGGATATAAGCTAGACGGAAAATTTCGTACCAACCCGGACGGAAGTGAATTAGTCATTAATTTTATCTCCATGACCGGTGGAGATATTGCTCAGCCGCTTGCCCAGTACTACGTTCAGTCCTGGCAAGCGATCGGATTAAATGTTCAGCTGGAAATGCTGGAATTCAATACCTTCTATGACCGTGTCGGTTCTAATGGTGAGGATGATCCTAAAGTGGATGTTTATCAAGGCGCATGGGGCGTAGGCATTGACGTTGACCCTGCGGGCTTGTATGGACGCGACGCCATCTATAACTTCTCGCGGTATGCGAGTGAAGAACAGGATCGGCTGCTTAAAGCAGGCGTTTCAGCAGAAGCCTTTGATGTGAAGGTCCGTCAAGGCATTTACAAGGAATGGCAGCAGCTAATGGTAGACGATATTCCGGTCTTCCCAACCTTGTACCGCGCCGTGATCGTTCC
>DATJKM010000369.1:0-4064 GCA_035491515.1 Candidatus Udaeobacter sp.
AAAAAAATCACCGCGTCCGACAAGGCACGCCTTGCTCGGTCGCGGCGTTATCATTTCAGAATCAGCTTCATTAATCGATCGACTTCGTTCTGCCATTCGCCGTAGTTGCCGGGGACATCCTGCAGCATGAGGCCGGTTATGACCGAGAAGTAGAAGAATAATAGCTTATCCGGCTCGCCTTCGCTAAACTCGCCGGCCTGCTGTCCTTGAAGGAACAGCGGAATCAGCTGCCCCATCGTCCGGTCGGGCGAATAGCTCTTCAACATTTGATTCGTCTTTTCCGGCACGCCTTCCTCGATTTGCGCGTACCGCAGAAGCATGAAATAACTTTTGTGGCTTTCGTCCAGCATGGTCAACGTGAATGCTCTTAATTGCTCCTTCGGCGAGCCGGTCAGCCGCGAGATGTCCTCCAAGGATGCCTGCGCTTCTTCCAGTGCTTCTTGCACGAGGATTGCGAAGAGCTCTTCTTTGGAGCTGAAATACCGGTAAGACAATCCTTGACTGACGCCGGCTTCTTCCGCAATCATACTCATCTTCGCCGCCTGCAGCCCACGTTTGGCGAATACTTTCAATGCCGCTTTCTTAATCCGTTCCCTTCGGCCGTCGGCTAAAGCTTCTGGCTTCTGATCTTTTATTTGCTTCATTCTTATTTCTTCCCTTTCTTTTGACTTCGCTCATCCCCGAATGTGAAAGACTCTGTGCTACTATTATAGTTGAATCTCGCTCATTTCCCATAACCGTTTCGCTGCAACCGGATCCTGTGCCTGCCCGGAAGGAACGTCGCGCTGCATATCCTTGTAATAGTGCCCACTCGAAAAGGACATTTCGTCGGAATCCGCGAGCCATACCAGCGTCTCGGCCCCTTTCTCCGGAGTGCGCGAAAACCGCTTCATGACAGCCATCGTCATGCGGGCCAACGCGCCGTTGTCCTGATTGAAATTCGTCGCCACGAGCCCGGGATCGAAGCAGGCCGCCGAAACGCCGGTTCCCTCCAGAAGCCTTCCCAGCTCGGCAGTGAACATGATGTTGGCAAGCTTAGTTTCGCCATAACGGAAATTGGGGCCTCCCATCAGAAGATGCGGGAAACGAAAGTATTTCTGGCCGCTCAGGTCGTCGAATCCAATACCGTTCCGGGCCATCTTGTGCCCATGGGAGGCGGTTGTGATAATGCGCCCTTGGCCGCTTTCCTTCAGCCGGTGCAGGAGCAGCTTCGTCAGCAGGAACGGAGCTAGATAGTTTACCGCCCACGTCATCTCGATGCCGTCTTCGGTAGTAAAATGCTTAACGAACATCGCACCTGCATTATTGATCAGAACGTCCAGCCTCGGCCATCTGTTCTGAATATCCTTAGCCACATCACGAATCGACTGCTGCGAGGTCATGTCGGCTAGGAAAATATCCACCTTGGCATCATTTCCCTCCGCCGACTTCAATGCCGCCGCCGTCGCTTCCGCCTTCGCCTGGTTACGGGCTACAATGCCCAAAATGGCTCCTCGCTTCACAAACTCCTTGGCCGCAGCCAAACCGATTCCGCTAGTTGCGCCGGTAATGACGACGTATTTCCCTTTTACCGACCAATTCCCTTTTCTTGTTTCCATCATCAAACACTCCTCTTTTCGCTTTATTGTAAATGAATGATTCATTCATTTAATTATTTGATTCAAAACTACACCAATATCTGGAAATAGTCAACCGCTATTTTGAGGAGCTTGTTTGCCTCATGCAACCACGAAAAATCCGGCGCCGATTGCAGTTTAAGGGCAGCAAGAAAATAAAGGCGCTTTACGAGACGAAACTCGCCGAAGGAAAGCTTTACAAAGTCGCATTGATCGCCTGTGTCAACAAGGATATCCGCCCTGCTTAGGCGTAAGGAGACCTTTCTCGATTTGGCCTAGGGGACCCATGCATAAGCAGTGGTAATCTTTTCGTTATTTTTGCAGCCGAGGTATGTATGCAGGTTCTTGTTACAGCTCGGCAATGTAAGCAAGTTCATGTCATACGCACATGACAAGAACTTGCTTACATAAAATAAAAAATCCGCTTTATTAGCGGATCTCAATGTACGTATGTTTGTGTCACTTTACAGTTATACACTACAATGAATTTCTTGACATAAAAATCCCGCTCATAAAGTTGATTGCGGGATTTTTATGTCAACGCCACACATATGCAGCTGCGCGCGGCAACCGTGATCATCTCGAATTTGTTCAGCAAATTCTCTCTTCAACAGTGATTTGCCCTAATTAGCTTCAATGTTTGTGCGATGAGATTTGGAGCATATTTTTGACTTGTCAGAAGATGTTCTAGTACTTCCATAGCATCCTGCTCTTCAAGTATTTTGGATCGGAAGACATTATACAATAAAATGACAACATTATTTGTCATCGTCATTTGCTTACATCTAGCTATGACCTTCTTCTGGTCCATTGTTGAACATATGTCTGTATGTAGCTTTGAAGTCATGTTGCTCTAAATAAAAAACACAACACAAAGCCGCTTCGGACAATCATATTTTGGTAACATTATGCTCTGATTAATTTTAACTCTCCATTAAATTGGATATGTTTTTCGTTTACTTGCTCTGCATAGCAAGCCAATCCATCAGAGATACTTCCTTACCCTCCACCACGACCGGCTTCCCGTCATAATCCAGGTGGCAGTCATCGTTCAGGGCATATATCCAGGAGAAATGCCCTATATAGTTAAACGGCTCTCCCTTTTCATCCGCAAACAAGCCATGGATATCCACAACCTTATCAAAGAACGAGAAATGCACATTCTTCGCACCGGCCTTAATCAAGCGCTTATAAGTCGGTATTACCGTTTCCTCCGGCTTCACAATCAAATCATCCTTGGAATGGGTAAACCAAATCGGCACATGCTTAATCGTCTCGATATTCGCATCACTGATGACCTCATTAAACAACGCTTCGCAAACCGGGTAAGCAGCAGCAAAGAAATCCGGATAGTCCAGCACCATTCGCATGGTCATAAATCCCCCATTGGAGCAGCCGCCGATATAGATTCGGTTAGTGTCGATTGCCGAATCATTCCTGGCAATAAACTCATCAATCAGAGCCTTCAATGCCTCCCCATACTTGGATTTACCTGTCCTTCCGTACTGTCCGCTGCCGTCGTTCATCCAAAAGGTCGGTGTCTGCGGTACTAACATGTAAGCTCCGCCAAACTTGGCTTGGATTGCATCGCTAGCCAGGTTCACCACCTTGTTGCTCGTATAAGCGATAGTCGGATCCTGTCCGCCCTCTCCAGCTCCGTGCAACCAAATGATGAGTGGCCGCTTGCCGTTTCCAGTCTGCGGCACGAAGTAACCATACTTTAGCGGCTCCTCTTCATAGGAGGAAATGCCATGCAGGAACTTTTCCGCCTGTTTCATGGTATTGCCTGCACTTAGATCAAATACCAATCCCGTCAGCCTCTCTTCATCCGCCGGAATTTCCGCAATCTGGGTAATCCGGTAATCGCTGATGATAAACTCGTTGAAGTCGTTCGGACAGGCAATTGCAGCGGATAAGGAATCGAGCGGTCCATACTTCATTTCCAGAGTTACGAATTCCCCTTCCTCTTGCCGTACGCCATGGTGGCAGGAAGGATAAGCGGCTTTCACCACACAGTAGCCCTTGCTTAACTCCTTATCCGTCTTCTCTAACCAGTTCCTCGAAATTTTCAGGATCTCACCCTTCTTGTCCTTCCGCACCACATATACACTAAAGCATTCCGGCTTCACCGCTTCCGCCTTCACGTTCACCGGCATAGGTAGCACCAGTTTGGTAACGTAAGGACCATGATCCGTTATCTCGATAATTGCGTAGTAACTTCTTCCCATAGCAAAATCCACCTTTTTCTCAGATTGCAATGTCTCTTACACGGATTCCAATTCCGGACCCATTAAGGAATGAGATAGTATTCATCCGACAAAAAGCGCCCGCTTTACAAGATTCGGAGATCCGAAATCGTTCTAATCGGCGACAATAATAAGATAAGTCTAATGTCGTTTCACCCCCTTGTTTTCATTCTACCGGAAACATATGGAGGCTCATATCCAA
>DATJKM010000370.1:0-10258 GCA_035491515.1 Candidatus Udaeobacter sp.
ATCGATAACCGTATCGAAGCGCTGGAAGAGGATATTTTGATGCATACGAAAAAATCGCATTTGAACGAAATCATCGGTTTGCGCGGCGAAATATTGTGGCTCAAGAAGGTGCTCGGTCCGCAGCGCGACGTTATTGCTACACTTAATAAGAAAGACTTGAAGCTGATTGACGACCAGCTGCAAAAATATTTTAGCGACATTTACGAAAACGCATTGAAAATCGCCGAGTCGTTCGATACGTACCGCGATCTCATGGGAAACTTGCGAGAAGCGTACCAGTCCAGCGTCGCTAACCGCGCCAATGAAATCATGCGGGTGTTCACCGCGATTACGACGATATTCATGCCGCTGACCTTTATAACCGGCATTTACGGGATGAATTTCGATTTTATACCGGGTCTCCATCTCCATATGGGCTCTTACATTTTACTCGGCATTATGCTGCTGCTTGGCATAAGCATGTTTTTCATTTTCCGCAAGAAGGAGTGGCTCTAGAAGTCTGCTCTACATTCGATTACAAGGACTGTACTCGCTCGGGCAATCTATGCCTGATGCAGGCACAGCCCTTTTTTTGCTGTAACCTCTTCAATCTATTATAATAGTGTAATACATATCGAGCATTCTGTACCTTTGAAAGGAGGGATTGACGTGAACATTAACCAGCTTGAAACACTCCTTACAATATCCAAGACGATGAGCTTCCGGAAAGCAGGCGAGCTGCTCAACCTGACCCAGCCTGCCGTATCGGCGCAGATTAAAAGTCTGGAGGATGAGTTTAAGACGGTTCTTATCGATCGTAATCAACCGGTAACTTTAACCGATCATGGACAAGTTTTTTTGGAGCATGCGGAGCAAATCCTTACGATTGTGGAAGAACTAAAGCAAAAGCTGTCCGATTTGAACCAAACTCCTCAAGGTCACATTTTACTTGGAACAACTTCATCGATCGCTATTCAAATTTTGCCGCGTGTACTATCATATTTTCAAAACCAATTTCCATTAATCAAAACAACGATACATTCCATGCCCTCATCCCAAGTCATGACAAGCGTCGAGAACGGCTCAGTCGATATCGGTATTACATACTTAACCGAAAAAAATCCGAACGTCACCTCCTCCGTCCTTTATTATGATACGTTTGAGCTCGTCGTGTCCCCATCTCATCCGATGAGCAGCTTGAATCATACGACAGTTGACACGCTCAAGGACATTCCAATGATCATGCTCGCTCCCGATACGCTCGGCCGCAGATTCGTCGATCAAATATTCCGCAAATACAACATTCAGCCGAATATCGTAATGGAAGTTTCAAGCAGCGAAGAAGTGAAGCGTATGGTTGAGATTAATCTGGGCGCTGCCGTCGTATCGAAGCTTTCGATTGCGAATGAGCTGCGGTTGGGTACACTAAAGATGATCAAGGTTAACGAGCTTGAAACGAGTCATCCTGTAGGCGTCGTCTATAAATCCGGGCGTTACATAAATACCGCGCTGCAGCAATTTCTTAGCGACCTAAAAGGTATGCCCGAGCACCATTTCATTAGCAGCGAATAACTAAACACTTCAGACAAAATTCAAGGAGAGATTATAATGAAATTCGACTTACATACCCATCATGTCAGATGCGGCCATGCCAATGGCACGATCGAAGACTATATTCTCGCAGGTATTGACGCCGGACTTTCCGTTATCGGCATCTCCGATCACTCGCCTTACTTTTACCACAAGGAGGATCAGCCTTCACCCGGCATTGCAATGGCAAGAAGCGATTTCGTCAACTATGTCGATGAAGTACTGCGCATGAAAGAGAAATACGCAGGAAAAATCGAAGTTCTGCTCGGCATGGAGTCTGATTTTTTCCCTGACTATTTGGATAGCTACCGGAAGGCATTCGAGGGCGTTCCCTTCGATTATTTAATTGGCTCCGTCCATCAAGTAGGCGGTGTCAGCATTTTCAACCGCAATCGATGGAAAAACTTAGATGAAGAGCAGCATGTCGCTGTGAAAAATAGTTATTATGATCTGATCAAGCAATCCGCGCGCAGCGGGATGTTCAATATTTTGGGACACATCGATGCCATGAAGGGCTATTATCCCTCATTCTCCGACATTCCGGCGAATGAGGGGATCGACGACACGCTGCGGACGATTGCCGAATGCGGCGTTTCCATCGAAATCAATACATCCGGCAATACGAAGGATGTCGGAGGCTGGTATCCGTCGGATGCGATTTTGGAGCGTGCACTTCACTTTGGTGTGAACGTAACCTTTGGCTCGGACGCTCATGTGCCAAGCAGAGTCGGCGATGAATGGGAGCTCGTTCAAAAACGGCTGAAGGAAATCGGTTTTACGCAGTGGGTGTTTTATCGCAAGCGTCAGCAGGTCATTGTGCCGCTATAACGCTTTAAAAAATGATGCCGAAAAAAAAAAAGGGGACCTGCACGCTGCAGGTCCCAAAAGATATATTAAAAAGGGGGTCTTGTTTATTATATTAGCCCAATAATGTAATAAGACGATAACAGAACTATTTCATTTGTGTAACAAATTTGAGGGGTTGAACATCCATGTGGCTCATTACGGCCATCAGCAGCGCAATCTTATTTGGACTAGCAGGCTGGTGGATGAAAGTATCACAAATGCGCGGCGGCTCGACAAGAACGCTGCTGCTCGGATTATACGCGTCCGGGACGCTCGGTTTTGGCGTGCATTCAGCGCTGGAAGGAACTTTCGCTATGCTTGCGGATCCGGATATATGGATTGCCGGAATCCTTATCGGAGCAGGCTCTGCTTGGGGAAACGCCCTATTTATGAAGGCATTGCATTACGGCCCTGCCAGCTTAACCTCCCCGCTTACGAACATGAACATCATCTTGGTTGTCGCTTTAGCGACATGGTGGTACAAGGAGCCGCTCAGCGCCTCTGAGGCGGTCGGCATCACACTGCTGCTGCTTGCTGTTGTGTTTATTGCCCACAAACGGAAGGAACCGCTTACGATCAAGGAAAAACGATGGTTCATACTCGTCGGAATAGCTATCGTTATGTTCGCTCTGCGAAATGGCGGCTTAAAGGTGACGGACGAGCTTGGACTGCCTAGCGCCCCGATTCTGTTCATTGCTTATTTCCTCTCGCTCTGCTGGTTTCTTATTCCTTCCAAAGCAACCGTTTCCCGCTCTGCAAGTCACACCGGACTATGGTTCGGCATTATTGCCGGGCTGTTCTCATACGGCGGATTACAGCTTTATGCGATGGCACTTGCGACAGGACAAGCGAATCTGGCCGCCCCCATATTTGCGACTAACAGCCTCGTAGTAGCGGCTGGCGCGATTGCGGTCTATAAAGAAAAGCTTACATTCGTACAGTGGGCTGCCTTTGTATTTACCATTCTTGGATTAATCATTATCCGGTTATAAGGGAGAGGCTCAACTGAATTCTTTAATACTAACTTTTACATAGTAAATATATAAATATCAATCATTCGCGTATTCCCACTGAAATGAACTTACTTTTAGTTTGTACATATGCTACAATGGTAATACAAAAAGCGGGGTGATACGGTTGGATTATTCGACAATGTGCCCAAAGTATGAAGCCGCAGCCGACATATTAGGTAAGAAGTGGACTGGCAGAATTATTCGGGTATTGCTTGGCGGACCAAAACGGTTCAAAGAAATTAAAGAGCAAATTCCCGAGATGAGCGACAAAATGCTAACGGACCGAATGAAAGAGCTTGAAACCATAACGATTATTAAACGCCAAGTTTATCCTGAAATGCCCGTACGCATTGAGTACGAGCTAACTTGCAAAGGGCGCGAGCTTGAACCTGTTATCGAGTCCATTCAAAAATGGGGAGAACAATGGATGTAAGACGAGAAACCGCTGAGGCGGTTTTTTTATTTCCAGCTTAATGCCGAATTCAATCTCGCCAAACTTCCTACCCTCCGTAATTGACAAAGGATTCCCAATCCACTATCATTGATAATAATAATCAATATCACAATAAAAAGAAACCCCCGATTTAATCGAGGGCTTCCGATTTTCCGATAGCTCTACATGCCGAGCCATTTTTTGAACAAGTGCTTCGTTGTATCCTTGTTGATCGCCGCGATCGAGGTCGTAAGCGGAATGCCTTTCGGACATGCGCGAACACAGTTTTGCGAGTTACCGCAGCCTTCGATGCCGCCGTCGGTCATAAGCGCATCCAGACGTTCCTCTTTGTTCATTTCACCTGTTGGATGTGCGTTAAACAAGCGAACCTGAGAAATCGCTGCAGGACCGATAAAGCTGTTGCGGTCGTTAACGTTAGGACATGCTTCAAGGCAAACGCCGCATGTCATACATTTGGATAGCTCGTACGCCCATTGGCGCTTCGTTTCCGCCATGCGTGGTCCTGGACCCAAATCATACGTTCCATCAATCGGAATCCATGCCTTCACACGCTTCAAGGCGCCAAACATGCGCTCGCGGTTAATAACGAGGTCACGGACAACCGGGAACGTACTCATCGGCTCAAGACGAATCGGCTGCTCCAGCTTATCGACTAGCGCGCTGCACGCTTGACGCGGCTTGCCGTTAATAACCATCGAGCATGCGCCGCATACTTCTTCCAAACAGTTGGAATCCCAGCATACCGGTGCAGTGCTCGCGCCATCCGCCTTTTTCGGATTACGTTGAATTTCCATCAAACCGCTAATGACGTTCATATTCGCGCGGTAAGGAATTTCGAACTCTTCCGTATAAGGCTTTGAGTCAGGAGTATCTTGACGTGTGATGATAAACTTAACCGATTTTGTAGCAACAGTCGTTTCAGCCATCATTATTCTCCTTTCTTCTTATCGCTCGAGTAATCGCGTTTACGAGGCTTGATCAGGCTTACGTCGATGTCCTCATACGAAATTTGCGGACCTTCCTTCGTCCATTTCGCAATCGTCGATTTCATGAAATGATCGTCATCGCGATCCGGGAAATCCGGTTTGTAGTGGGCGCCGCGGCTCTCGTTACGCAGCAATCCGCCAAGCGTCATCGCTTCGGACAGCTCAAGCATGTTCCAAAGCTGACGAGTGAAGGCAACACCCGCGTTGTTCCATTGCGCCGAATCGTTGATATTGATGTTTTTATAACGCTGCTTGAGCTCTTTGATCTTATGAATCGTTTGCTCCAGCTTATCGTTAAAGCGTACAACGGTCATGTTGTTCGTCATCCATTCGCCAAGCTCTTTATGAATGACATACGCGTTCTCATTTCCGTTCATTTTAATGATGCTGTTGTATTTATCGGTTTGACGCTTGTTCTCGCGGTCGAATACGGAGGAAGCTACATCTTCAGCTGATTTTTTCAAGCCTTTGATATACTCCACAGCCTTCGGACCGGCAACCATACCGCCGTAAATAGCGGATAACAAGGAGTTCGCGCCAAGACGGTTCGCACCATGGTATTGATACTCGCACTCACCGGCTGCGAACAGACCAGGAATGTTCGTCATTTGATTGTAATCGACCCACATGCCGCCCATTGAGTAGTGAACCGCAGGGAAAATTTTCATCGGAATTTTGCGAGGGTCATCGCCCATGAACTTCTCATAAATTTCGATGATACCGCCAAGCTTAACGTCAAGCTCCTTCGGATCTTTATGGGACAGATCAAGGTAAACCATGTTTTCTTGATTGATGCCAAGCTTCTGATCGACGCACACGCTGAATATTTCACGCGTAGCGATGTCGCGGGGCACGAGATTTCCGTATGCCGGATATTTTTCCTCCAGGAAGTACCAAGGCTTACCGTCTTTGTACGTCCAGATACGTCCGCCTTCACCGCGAGCCGATTCGGACATCAAGCGGAGCTTGTCGTCGCCTGGAATCGCTGTAGGGTGAATTTGAATGAACTCGCCGTTGGCATAGTTGACGCCCTGCTGATACACCGCGCTGGCAGCTGTACCTGTATTGATAACGGAGTTCGTTGTTTTTCCGAAAATAATGCCGGGGCCGCCTGATGCAAGAATAACCGCATCCGCGCGAACCGTGTGTACTTCCATCGTACGCAAATCCTGCGCCGATACACCGCGGCAAATACCGTCATCGTCAACAACAGCGCCAAGGAATTCCCAGTGCTCGTATTTGTTGACTAGTCCCGCTGCTTCCCAGCGGCGTACTTGCTCGTCTA
Source organism: Candidatus Udaeobacter sp. (assembly GCA_035491515.1). Lineage (GTDB taxonomy): Bacteria > Bacillota > Bacilli > Paenibacillales > Paenibacillaceae > Pristimantibacillus. The sequence goes on from DATJKM010000370.1 coordinate 6,154, forward strand.
GTGCATATAGAAGCTGCTGACCTGTCGTAGCGCCCGCGAATGCTGTGCGGGAATGCTTCGTGCCGCCGAAACGGCGGAAATCGAGCAAGCCCTCGGACGTACGGCTGAACATAACGCCCATCCGGTCCATGAGGTGAATAATGCCTGGTGCGGCGTCGCACATTGCTTTAACCGGTGGCTGATTCGCGAGGAAATCTCCGCCGTATACGGTATCGTCGAAATGCTCCCACGGAGAATCGCCTTCCCCTTTTGTATTAACAGCGCCGTTAATGCCGCCCTGTGCGCATACTGAGTGGGAACGTTTGACCGGTACAAGTGAGAACAGATCAACGTGTACGCCTGCTTCAGCCGCTTTAATGGTAGCCATCAAGCCGGCCAAGCCGCCGCCAACGATGATAATTTTATTTTTAGCCATAACGCTTCGCTCCTTGTCTACAAACTAACCGATATTCGTAAGTGCCAATGCGGCACTCGCAGCTTCCTTAAATTCATCGCCGCTAAACGCGATAAGCGATAGAATAAACAACGCTGAAACGATAACAAAAACGCCCATACAAATGTAAGAAGAGATACGCTGAGCTTTCGGGCCGATCGTAATGCCCCAGCTGATCAGAAACGCCCAAAGACCGTTACTGAAGTGGAATACAGCTGCAAGTACGCCGATAACGTAAAGCACGAACAAAGCAGGGCTGCTTGCGATTTGATTCATCGTAGAACCCAGCTCTTCATGCGTTATGTTGCCGAGGTAAACTTGAATCCGAGTCTGGAATACGTGCCAGAAAACGAATACAAAAGTAATCACCCCTGTAATCCGCTGAGCGGTAAACGCCCAGTTCCGTCCATACTTAAAACGTCCCGTATTCGTGTTCGATTGGTATGCAACGTATAAACCGTAAATACCATGAAACAATAGCGGGAGGTAAATGCCGAAAATCTCGAGCAGCGGCAGCACGGGCAAGCTGTTGATCAGATGTACGCCTTTGTCGAAGCCTTCAGGTCCGCGTTCAAACGCCTGGTAGTTGGTCAGACCGTGCACGACGATAAACCCGCCGAGCGGAATGATCCCGAGAAGCGAGTGAAGCTTGCGCGAGAAATACGAGTTTCCTTTCATGTCATTCCTTCTCCTTTCAATACTTTGAGTGCTAGCATGCTTTTTTTAAAATATAAGAATGTATCGATTTCATCTTCATACATTACTTATATTTCAGCGCAAAAAAAGAACGCTGCGCTGCCAAAGGCAGTCATCAGCTATTTACGCATGGCAAATCATTCTACATTGTAACCCCAGCATGTACCTCCGTCAACAAAAGTCGACACATATTAGCCACACTTCCCATCCTACTCCTTTTCAGCTTATAATGGAATTGCTTATTTTTTATAATTTCTTATAACAAAATGATATAAGGAGTTCCATTCATGAATGAAGAGATGCATGTCTTTACCGTTATCGTCGAGCAATCAAGCATGAATAAGGCATCCGTGCTGCTCAATCTATCCCAGCCTGCACTCTCTCGTAAAATAGCTAAGCTGGAGCAAGAAATAGGCTCCCCCTTATTTCGCCGAATCGGCAAACGGCTTGAGCTCACCCGGATCGGGCAGCTGACGTACGAATATGCCCTCGAGCTGCGCCGGCTTCATCGCAAATATTTGCAAACCGTATCCGAGTTTACGTCGACCGGCCATACGACGCTGACGATAGGCGCGAGTTTAACGACGCTGCAGACGACACTGCCCGACCTAATTCAACGGCTTACGACTACCCACCCGGAATTCGACATCAAAGCGATAACGGGCAAGACGCATGAAATCGTGTCGCTCGTCCGCGACCATAAAGCGGATATCGGCATTGTCGCCTCCAGCATCGAGGATTCGACGCTTAGGTGCATTCCTTTATTCGAGGACCATCTCTCGCTCGTACTGCCCCGCAATCAAGTGATTATCGATAAAGGAACGCTCGGCATTCAAGATTTGACCGGCATGCCTATGATCTTATTTTCTAAAGGAACCTGGTACCGGCTGCTCACTGACGAGCTCTTCGACAAATACCATCTGCAGCCGGATGTCCGTATGGAAATCGATTCGTTCGAAGCGATTTTGCGCCTGCTCCATACATGCAGAGCCGCGACGCTGCTCCCCCAATCCTATATGCGCAGTCAGCTGCTTGAAGACAACGATCTTATCGTCGTGCAAATTCGCGAGCTGGAGGAAACGAAACGTACAACTTCACTCATTCATGCCGATTCAGCAGCGCTTAGCCCTGCGGTTCGCCTATGGATCAATGAGCTGGCAGCACGCTTTCCAAGCAAAAAGGACAGCAGCCTCTAAAGAGGCCGCTGTCCTTCAGCATTTCCAATATTACGCCTCCGAATCCATCCCCAGCCGCTTTGCAAAAAAAGCGGTGGTGCTGGCTTGAAGCAGAACCGTTATGAGAATGGCCATTAGTGTAATAGAGGCAATCTTATCCGCATGTTGAATGCCGGCGCTAGTAATCATCCCCGACAATACGGCAGGAATGACCCCCGTCTCTCTCACCCACATCATGAATACGAGCTCATTTCTCTGCCAAGCCGCCTTGCGGTCAGGCAAGCCGCAGGCAAGCACCGTAAGCGGACGGGCGATCAGCATAAGCACCAAAACGACAGCTAAGCTTTGCCAGCCGTATTGCAGCAGCAGCGCCAGATCGACCTGACTTCCGAGCAGAACGAAAATAAGCATGCGCAGCATAACGGTCACATTGTCGGAGAAATGTACGATTTCGGTTTCTTTCTCGTCCAGCTTAAGCTGGAGCAGACGGGGATTGCCCCAAATAAGGCCGGCCACGAACGTCGCCATAAAGCCGCTCACATGCAGCAAATCACCGAGCAAATATGCAGATAACGCCGTTGCCAGCATAGCAATCGTCGTATAGTCCCTTAAGATGCCCAGCCTTAAATGGGCAACAACGTACACAGAGACGACGCCGATTAATACCCCAAGAATAATGCCGCCGATTGCCGTATACGCAAATTGGAAAAGCATCGGACCTGCCTCTAATGCCGATTTGCCCGTAATGGCCGCTATTAAAGCGAAGGTGATGATGGAGCCGGTCGCATCATTAAAGGCGGACTCGCTTTCTACCGTCTCCCTCACTTTCGTTCTAATGGCAACTTGGCGAAACACGGGAATAATGGAAGCCGGGTCAGTAGAAGCGATGACCGAGGCTGCCAGCAGCGCATAAAGCCATTCCAGGCCGAAAATAAAATGGATAGCTGTACCCGTTACAATTACCGTAATAAGGACGCCTGGGACGCTGAGCAAGGCTACCGTCCACTTGACTTTGCTCAGTCCGATTAGACTAATATTACGTCCGCCATCGAATAAAATAACAGTCGAGCCGACGATTAATACAAGCTGGTTAGTCAGAGAACTGCTCGATTCATTAATCCAATGCAAGCCTTGTCCAAGCAGCATCCCTACCAATATAAAAGCAGCTACATCAGGAATGCGAAGCATAACGGCTGCACGTCCCGCAAGCATACCGGCTAATACGATGAGAATGAGCAAAATAAGTAAGTGATGGATGATTGGCATTGCCGCGGTTTCCAACTGCTTGTCACTTCCAATCTCATGATTTTCCTAGCGAATTACAGCTGCCTCGAAGTCCTCGATTTGATCATTTGTGCCAATAATAACCATAACATCGCGTTCGGCAAGCACATCCGTTGCCGTAGGCGCAATGATGATGCCGCCCGGCTTATTGATCGCTACGATGCTGCAGCCGAATCTGGCGCGCGGGTTAAGATCATGCAATGATTTGCCATTCAAGCATTGTGGAACGGCAAGCTCGGCAATCGTGTATTCCTTGGAAAGCTCAATGTAATCGAGCAGGTTCGGCGAAACGAGCTGATGCGCTACCCGGATACCCATATCCCGCTCCGGATACACGACACGGTCGACGCCGATTTTCTCAAGCACGCGGCCGTGCAGTTCACTCATTGCTTTCGCCACAACTTGCTTGACGCCTAAATCCTTAAGCAATATTGTCGTGAGAATGCTCGATTGGATGTCATCGCCGATTGCTACGACGCCGCAGTCAAAGTTACGAACGCCCAGTGAACGCAGCGTT
>DATJKM010000371.1:0-3248 GCA_035491515.1 Candidatus Udaeobacter sp.
GCACTGGGCAAGCAAGCAGCTTAATGTGATGGTTGATTACGGCATTTTACAAGCGGATGAGAATGGACTGCTGCATCCTGACGAAGCACTGACAATCGGGGATTGGATGACGATCATTTTAAATAGTCTACAGCCTGGTGAAGATGATTATGCAGCTACCCCTTTAGAGCTTGAAAGAGGTTTTGAGGATACCGCAGAAGAGGACTCATATGGGGAAGCATTAAGCTTTTTTGACAATCAAGGCTGGCTGGATGGGACTGCGAGTGCCGAGATGGATTTAAACCAAACGTTGACCAGGGATCAGCTTGCGCTTATTCTGATGCAAATGCTTAATTATGACAAGCTGTCGGCATTCCTTGACAAGGATTATGACATTTCATCATTAAAGGATGCTGCGTCCATTAAGAACAAAGGGGCCGCTGCGCTTGCAATCAAGCTTGGACTGCTTACCGCTTCTAAAGGCAAATTTAGACCGGATACTCCTGTTACGAAAGCGCAAGCAAGCGTCGTCTTGTTGCGTGTGGTCAATATTCAAGATAAGCTTGATTTTTCGCTTATATAACATGATCACTGGTGCGAACCTGACTGCGAACATGGCAGTCAGGTTGTTCGCATGTTTGCTCAGCCGCCGTATGCCTCGCGAAACGCAGTGCACAGCTGAGTGCGATCCACTTCCCATAGCTCCGCAATTTCAGCGCTGACATTCTCTTCCCACCAATCGCATTGAACCTTGCGGTTGCTTTTATTTTCGTAGATCCAGATCAGGTTTAGAATAACCTTTTTAAAATAAATGTCTTCGGCTTTCTCCATCTTTTCCTTCGGTATCCACAGCTTCATCCGCTTGACGGCGCGGTACAGCTCGTTGCTGCAGGCCCGGCGTATTTTTCGCGCGGTTGGATAGCCGGCGGTATGCTTTTGCGCATCAGCTTTCATTGCGAACCGACTCCTCTCTATCCCATATGTATGCGTATGGTGAGGAGCAGGTCACTTCGATTAGCTTGATAATGCGGTCATTGCACGACGATATAGCCGACCATCGGTCCGCCGTGACGCATATCGGTGTGGGTCAAGCACAGAATGGGGTAAGTGCCCGCCTTCTCTGCCGTAAAGCGGACAATCGTTGTTTTGCCCTTCGTTACTTCGCCGCGCAGCCCAAGGCCTTCTACGACAAAAGGATGACTGTTTCCGTTTATGCCGCTAATTTGCAGCTCGATCGGCTCTCCTTTGCTGACGTTTATAGTGCCAGGGTGCCAGACGTATACTTCCAGTTCCTTGCCGTCGGCGGTTTCCGTTTTGTATTCGCCCGTCACCAGCTGGATGACACGCGCTTCCGAGGCCTGTCCGCCAACCTCTCGCGACCGGTCCCAGCTTAAGTAAACGCCGGTCAAAATGATTAACGCTGTTACAACGATAAACAATTGTATTTGCCGTTTACTTACAATAAATATTTTGGACATGAAACACTCACCTCATCTATTCGTATCATTTAAGGCTAGTCTATGCGGATGCTTGTCAGCACATGACAAAAGTGGAAGGCTGTCCGTATCGTATGTTAGAATAGCTTCAGCACTGAGTAGAAAAAGAAACCATATTTTATTAAAGGAAGGCGGATTGAGAGAAGAGATGGAATGGATTCATGGGATGTTGGATGGTGCGCTGCAGTGGGTTGAAAGCTTAGGGTATTTTGGCATTTTAATTGGACTTTTAATTGAAGTGATCCCGAGTGAAATCGTATTGGGCTATGGGGGTTACCTTGTATCGCAGGGGGAGATAACCTTCTGGGGAGCTGTTCTATTCGGTACGCTCGGCGCGATTGGTCAAAACTGGATCCTTTATTGGATTGGCAGGTACGGCGGTCGTCCCATCGTTGAGAAATACGGGAAATACATAAAACTCAAACAGAAGCATGTCGACACCGCTGAAAAATGGTTCAACAAGTACGGTGCGGGAATCGTGTTTACGGCTCGCTTCGTTCCGGTGATGAGACAGGTGATTTCCGTTCCTGCCGGTATGGCACGTATGAATTTTGGATTATTTACGCTTCTTACAGCTCTGGCTTCGCTGCCCTGGTCTATTTTATTCATTTATTTAGGAAGCACGCTTGGCGAAAATTGGGATAAGATCGATGAAAAAGCTGCGCCATATGTACAACCTGCCATTTTAATCGCAATCGCGCTGCTTATCGTATATGTGCTGTTCAAATTTGTACGTTCGCGCGGCAAATCGGTATAATGGAAAAATGTTGAATGCGTCAAATTTGGATTAACCAATAAGTAGACGAAAGAGGGATTCATATGAGCAAGAGCGTAGCAGACAAGCTCGGCAAAGGAATTAGTCCGCAGCAATTTATTGACGGCATGACAAAAAATAAAGAGCAGTTTACCGATTGGTCTGAAAAGTTCATTTGGACGGATGAGAGTGATAAGGAGTATTTCGAGTCACTAAACAATCGTGACGATCTTCGCGTTTTGATTCTGATGGCTGATTGGTGCGGTGATGTCGTGCGCAATATTCCCGTCGTGTTCAAAGCGCTCGAGAACAGCGGAATCCCTACTGAGGTGTTTATTATGGAAGAGCATATCGATACGATGGATCAATTTCTGACGATGGGCGGCCGTTCCGTACCCGTTGTCATTATTGCCGACACAGGCGGAGCTGTGCTTGGACAATGGGGACCTCGTCCGAGCCATGTACAGGAAGCGATGATTGCATTCAAGAAAGAAAATCCAGACCGCGAAGCAGCTGATTATCAAGAGAAGCTGGCGGTTACCCGGCAAGAGATGGGCCGCCGTTACGGTGAAGGCACGGCTTATCAGTCCATTATTGTGAAAGAGCTTCGCACTTTGCTGGAGTCGTTTTAAGAGGGACATGAGTATGAATATGCGAATCGAAACATTTACATTAGGACCTTTGCAAACGAATGCGTATTTGATTACGGTGACGGAGCCGGCGTCCAGCGATAGTGAACAGCCGAGGGAGCGGGCAATCGTCATTGATCCGGGCATGAATCCCAAAAAGCTGCTCGAGCGTCTCGAAGGCGTAAAGGTCGAGGCTATCCTGCTGACCCATGCCCATTTCGATCATATGGGCGGAGTGGATGAGGTGCGTAAGGCGGCTGATTGCCCGGTATACATCCATGATCTGGAGGCGGATTGGCTGACTGATCCGCGCAAGAACGGTTCGATGAGATGGCAGGACGTAACGCCGCCTCTCTCGACGGACGCGGCCGAATACGCGCTTGCGGAAGG
>DATJKM010000372.1:0-4526 GCA_035491515.1 Candidatus Udaeobacter sp.
GATAACAGCTAACGTCATTTGCATATCCCACGCATCCTGAATGTCCGCAGGCCGTTGAATGTCGATGCCCTCGACTCGAATTTTCCATTCTGCCTGTGCTCCTTCATTATTAATGTATGCATTTATGACCATTCTATATAAGAAAACACTTGCCAACCATTGCGGAACTAGGTAGAATCGACAAGGGCCAAAACTAGACAACCTACATCATAGAAGGAGTTTAATCAAATGAAAAAAGCAATTGGGGTCCATGAAAGACCTCCTACCCTGCAAAGCTTGCTGCTTAGCCTGCAGCATCTATTTGCTATGTTCGGTTCCACCGTGCTCGTTCCAAATATACTCGGCGTTGATCCGGCTATCTGCTTACTCATGAACGGAATCGGAACGCTGCTTTATCTTTGGGTATGCAGCAACAAAATTCCGGCCTATCTGGGCTCGAGCTTCGCTTTCCTTGCGCCGGCTGGCGCCGTTATCGGCGATCAGACTGCAGGAGGCGGCAACTATGCGGCTGCTCTAGGCGGATTTATTATATCGGGCGTAATCTTCACGATCGTCGCGCTCATCATTCAAGCGGCCGGAACCGGCTGGATCAACGTCGTCTTTCCTCCAGCAGCCATGGGCGCTATCGTCGCTATAATCGGATTAGAGCTTATACCGGTCGCAGCACGAATGGCTGGTTGGATTCCCCCGCTGGACAAGGATCCCGCTGTATGGTCGCCGGATCCAAAAATCGTTGCCCTATCCACCGTTACCCTTGCCGTAACCGTGCTTGGCTCCGTGCTATTCCGCGGATTCATGCGCATCATTCCGATTCTGATCGGTATCGTAACCGGATATGTGCTTGCTTATTTTATGGACTTTACCGATTTCAGCAAGGTTGCCGAGAGCAGTTTTGTAAAATTGCCGCATTTCACTTTCCCTGAATTCCAGTGGATGGCAATCATTGCAATCGCGCCTGCGGCGCTAGTCGTAATCGCCGAGCATATCGGGCATTTAGTCGTTACCGGCAACATCGTGGACAAAGACCTATCGAAGGATCCCGGCCTTCACCGTTCTATGCTGGGCAACGGAATTTCTACTATCCTATCCGGCTTTGTAGGGTCCACCCCAAACACGACCTATGGGGAAAACATCGGCGTGCTTGCGATTACGAAGGTCTACTCGACCTTTGTTATTGGAGGAGCGGCAGTCATTGCGATTGTACTTTCGTTCTCCGGAAAATTTTCCGCACTCATTTCCGCTATTCCAGAGCCGGTTATGGGCGGCGTTTCCTTGCTGCTGTTCGGCGTTATCGCCGCATCCGGCTTTCGGATGCTTGTTGAATCCAAGGTGGATTACAGCAAGCCTACTAACCTATTCCTCACAACGGTTGTTCTCGTAACGGGACTTAGCGGCGTGAAGCTTTCGATCTTGGATTTCTCTCTATCGGGAATGGCTCTCGCAACCGTAGTCGCGATCGTGCTCAGCCTGCTGTTCAAAGTGTTTGACGTATTAAAGCTGTCCAACGACCATGAGTTTTCGAAGCATTAAATAGGAAAGGGGCGCCTCGCTGCAGGCGCCCCTTGTTTTATATCCGATGAAGCAAATCTCCGCATCCAAACATAGCATAAGTGGAAAGGAGTGAAGCTATTATGCCAAACTACCGTATTATCGTCGATCTTTCCGATCGTCAGCTGCACCTGCTGGATGGCAACATCGTCACTCGATCCTTTCCCGTTGGCATCGGCAGAATGGTCACCCAGACGCCTACTGGCGAATTCACGATCGTGAACAAGCAAGCAAATCCAGGCGGTCCTTTCGGCGCATTCTGGATGGGACTATCCAAACCCCATTATGGCATCCACGGCACTAACAATCCTTCCTCCATCGGCCATCTGGTTTCACACGGCTGCATTCGCATGTATAACGTCGACGTTCTAGCTTTGTCAAAGCTCGTCCCCATCCACACGCGTGTAACGATCCGGCCCTAACCTAGCGCAAATAAAGTAATCAAGACATCGTCTACGCAGCAAGCTAACCCATTCGCAACGGCAAAAAGCCAGCTTTAACGGGCTGGCTCTTTAGACGGACAAAGAAGACGGTTCATCCAGCGCAAGCCACGTGTCGAATGCGCGCTCACCTTCCGTCAAACGAATAACTCTTCCTCCACGGCTTAAGCTGCCATAGGTGTTATAACCTGTTACGCGGCCAAAGCAGAGCTTAATGCCATGCAGCGTTCCGCAATAATCGTTGTCATGATCATGTCCGGCAAAAGTACCCGTAACGTCACCAGACTCGACCATTGCCGCAAATAGTCCGCTGTTCAACTTCGGACAGCATACCTCTTCGCCTTTGCTTCCGCTCTCTGCGCCCAGCTCCCAGCATTCCTTATATTCCGGAAGCGGAATGTGAAAGAAGGCTAACGCAGGCAGTGCCGTTTCATTTTGCAGGCGATAATCCTTAGACAGCTTCCGGTACCACTCCACCTGACTGCTGCGTATCCAATCATATCCGCCGACCATTTCCGGGGCAGTCGCTCCGGAATCGAAGAAATATAGAATAGCAGCCGCTTTGTCCGCTTGCGAGCTTACAATCGCTAAGGCGTAATTGCCGATTCCGTTCAGCTTACTCGGCCCTGCCATGGACAGGCACCCAGCCTGCTGCTCCGCAATCGCCATTAGCTGCTCACGCGTTACGTTCTCCTCCGCATCGTGATTGCCGAATACGACGGCCCACGCAATACCGGACTCAATGGCTGGCGAGATTGCTCTGCGGAACGAAGCAATCGGATTTTGTACGCCTTCGCTCCATATAAGATCCCCGGTATAGACGATCAGATCGGGCTGTTCCTGGGCGATCAGACGCGCAGCCAGCGAAAGCGTCCGCTCATCCTCGTCCTTCCACGGCTCGCTGCCAATATGCATATCCGTTAGCTGAAGAATCGTAAAGGTTCCATTCTCGCGAAATTGCAGTCCGTCCGTCATAAAATCAGTCCTCTCAATTCGTTAAAATAAGCACCGAATAAAGTGAAACTTATATAGCTTCAAATCAAATGTTCATATAGATATATGTCTGAAATCATGAGTAAAAAAGCAAAAAAAGCCTTGCTGCGCAAGGCTTTCAATTTAGTAAGTTATGGTGCGGTAGACAGGATTTGAACCTGCACGTCCATGGGACACTACCCCCTCAAGATAGCGTGTCTGCCGTTCCACCACTACCGCACATTTGAAGTTAGGACGTTTCTTCAGTTGCATCGCTTCGGATTGCAAAGGAAATGGTGACCCGTAGGGGACTCGAACCCCTGTTACCTCCGTGAAAGGGAGGTGTCTTAACCACTTGACCAACGGGCCATTCTGAACATAAATCTTTATAATGCTTTGGCAACAAAAATGATTATATCAGCTTATACGCTGGAGTACAAGTACTTTTTCAAAAAAAAATTCAATACAATAAGCACAGCTTTTATTCGACAGTCTCTGCTTTAAACACATTGTCTAATTTGTCTTCCGGCGTTAGTCTCTTCTTCAAAGGCACCTTAACATCTCTTCCCAGTTCTTTAAAGAAAGTTTCCACGTCGCATTCGATTTTATCTACATAAACCGATAGTGTGCCTTTTTCAATGATCGCTTCATTACCTTCAGCAGGCACAGTAACCTCGATCGAATATTTTTTCATTAAAGTGTTGCTGTAACGCCCAAAAATTTCAAGCAATTCCTCGTTATTAAATTTCCCAATCGCTGCTTGACCCTTGTTCGTAAAGTTTAAGTTTATTCTCATGTTTACAGCTCCTTATCTCTAATGATGCATCTGTTTGGACGGCTCGAGTAACTTATAACGAAAAAACCACTCTCTAGTCAGATTTATGGTCTGAATATAAAGTGGCATCATCTATCAGAAAAGTGCATATTACTGACACCTTCTAAGTTCACCTATATACATCGGCAAAGAGTAAGTTATGGTGCGGTAGACAGGATTTGAACCTGCACGTCCATGGGACACTACCCCCTCAAGATAGCGTGTCTGCCGTTCCACCACTACCGCACATTTATAAGCCGAGCAACCTTCATTCACAATTCCTTAGTTCTGCTAAGAAATGGTGAGCCATGAAGGACTCGAACCTTCGACACCCTGATTAAAAGTCAGGTGCTCTACCAACTGAGCTAATGGCTCTCGCTGTGATTGTAACCAAGCTCCTTGGAACTTGTACACTTTGAGGATAAATGGTGACCCGTAGGGGACTCGAACCCCTGTTACCTCCGTGAAAGGGAGGTGTCTTAACCACTTGACCAACGGGCCGTATCATTCATAACAATAATTGCTTTTCACAATGGCGCAGCCTCGAAAGGCAAATAAAAAAGACCGGTTGAACGGTCTTACCGTTGCAAACACTTGTGAAAAAAATGTGGCGGAGAGAGAGGGATTCGAACCCTCGCACCACTTACGCAGTCTAACCCCTTAGCAGAGGGTCCCCTTGAGCCACTTGGGTATCTCTCCAAATCTGGCTCCCCGAACAGGACTCGAACCTGTGACAACTCGATTAACAGTCG
>DATJKM010000373.1:0-4930 GCA_035491515.1 Candidatus Udaeobacter sp.
GATAAACACTCCTTTTTTGATATCGTTTTAGCTTGTTATCAGTGTAATAAAAAAAGTATGACAACTGAGTGTCATACTTCGGAATAGCGTTTAATCATTTTTTCCAGCTTAGCTTTAACCGTTTCTCTTAGCTCGGGAGGATCAACAACGACGGCCCCGTCGCCGAAGCTTAACAGAATCGGAATCAGCCAGCGCGATTCAGAGATACGATCGATGCTTACTGTAACGTTAAGCGTGCCGTCATCATTGAAGCTCTTCTCTGCACTGTAGAAGAAATCCATAGCTCGAGCTAAGCATTCGATAGAGAAATGAAGAGTGGCTTTTATTTTATTTTCTGAATGCTGCTGTTCATAGGTCCGGTCTCTTTCGGGCAAGTGGCTGTGCTTCTGAAAATATTCGGCAGCAGCAAGCAATTTTGCCATCCGGGAAAGCTTAAACTCTCGAAAATCTTTGCGTTCCCGGCAGTATCCGTATAAATACCACGAATCATATTTATACAGCAGGCTAATCGGCTCAACGCTGCGCTGCTTCCTTTCGCTCTTGGCGTTGATATACTCGAACCGGACGAGACGGCATTCCGTAATGGCAGTTCTAAGAATCCGAAGCGATTCATTGTAGGCCCTTCTGCCGCCAATATCCATCGTCAAGCTTGGCGCGCCATCGTCTTGTTGGATCGTTTGCAGCTTATGAATCGTCTCTAAAGCCCTATCATCCTCAAATACGGTCGACATGCTGTGAAGAATCGTAATAAGCGAGCCAACATCGTAGGAGCCGAGTAAGCTTTTGTCCATTTTATACGAGTCAATAATGCCGTAGCCGCCATTCACGCCTTGATAGGAGACGACTGGAATTCCCGCCGCGCAGATCGCATCAATATCTCTATAAATCGTCCGTTGAGATACCTTGTATTTCTCTGCCAAAGCCGAAGCGGAAAGGATCTCGTTGTTCAGCAGCATGTATATCATCGATATTAAACGCTCCAGCTTCATAGGTATCTCCTTGGCGTTTAAGCGTTTAAGGGTTCAAGATGAGCTTTACGCCTTCGATTTTCAGCTGATCCATCCGGATGACCCAGTTTTTGAACGTTTCATAGGTTTCGTCTGAGTAACCGAACAGGCGCTTCATATCCCTCGTGACTTGTTTCTCGTCATCGTTGTAATCCCCGTCTGCGAATATAAGCAGCAAAATTTCTGCGAAAAAGATGTTTTTAACATGCTCATCCTTCAGGTCGCCAATGATGTCCGAAAGCTGCTTTTCTGATGAGAAGCTAATGTCCATTTGACCGATGTCCATTTCATCCTTGTAAGCTTGCAGAAATCCGCGTTCCTTCTTATTCACGAACCCGTCAGCGTTCGCCACGAGATGCGCCAATTCCAGAAAAGCTACTTTATGTTCTTTCGATTGTAGAAAATGTAAAAACAAACTGCCCACTCCCTTGTTTCATATAAGTTTGACTTACACTTATTCGACATAAGATATGCTTTTCCTACATTTTGAAGCCAACTTGTTTAGTATTCACGTATTTTTGTTTATTTTTACATAAAGGATGGTGATTACAGATGCCGAACATGTCTCAATCGCTGCAGTTTATGAAAAGCCTGTACAGCCGCTTTCGCGACGATGACGTTCCAGCAATTGGAGCGCAGCTTACCTATTATTTAATATTATCCTTCTTTCCCTTTCTTATTTTTATGATCAGCCTGCTTGGATTGATTGAATTGTCAGGCGACAGCGTCGTTACAGAGCTTGTACGCGTCCTTCCTTCGGAAGCGAGCGATACGATAAACGGGATATTGTCGGAGGTGACGGAGAACAGTAACGGCGGTTTGCTCTCCTTCGGGATGATTGCTACCCTCTGGTCGGCGTCGAATGGCGTTAATGCTATATTTAAAGGCTTAAATAAAGCCTATGACCTGAAGGAGCAGCGTCCCTTCTGGAAAATCCGGGGCATCTCGCTTCTATCGACGATTTTTCTTGTGGCCGTTATTGTGCTGGTGATGCTCATGTTCATTTTCGGGAAGGCGATCGGCCATTATTTATTTGATTTGTTCGATCATCCTGACGAATTCCAGTGGATTTGGGGAATTGTTAAATATGCGGTACCTATCGCGGCAATGATCGGCGCTTTCAGCCTTTTATACTGGATAGTACCATGCAGAAAACTAGGTTTGCGGGAGGTCCTGCCGGGAGCCATGTTCGCTACGTTTGGCTGGATTGTTACTTCACTCCTGTTCCAATTTTATATGAACAGCTTTGGCAACTATTCAAAAACGTATGGCAGCCTGGGCGGTATGATCATTTTATTGATATGGCTCTATATCAGCTCCATCATGATTATGCTTGGCGGTGAAATCAATGCCACGCTTGCGTCGGCGGGAAGTGATAATCCCAGAAGCAATACGGAATGAGGCCTTTACGTATCCTGACTTCAAACGATGGATGCCTACTTATCAGCCGATTACGTTTGTGCTTATTCATGGCGCATGGGCGGATATGAAGCCGGAAGAGATTAACCGGCAAGAAAAAGGGTAAGAAGCCCGATTAAGGCTTCCTACCCTGTTTGATGCTCAATTATAGCTCAAAGCAGCCGTCTTCCTCATTCCGCGGATTCGCAATGACATAACAGCCGCAAATAAGCATAAGAAGCCTGCGAGCACGAAAGGAACGGTGTAGTTGCCAAGCCAATCACGCAGCATACCAGCTCCGTATGCCGCTAACGATGCGCCGGCTTGATGGGCAACGACGATCCAGCCGAATATCATCCCCGCCTTTTCTTTTCCGAATGCGTCGGACGTCAGCTTTGCTGTTGGCGGTACAGTTGCTATCCAATCGAGTCCGTAGAAGACAGAAAAGATCAAGAGCTGCGTGTAACCCATTCCAAGTGCGTATGGCAAGAAAATAAGAGAAAGTCCGCGAAGCCCGTAATACCATAATAATAGCCATCTGCTGTCAAACCGATCGGTCAGCCAGCCTGACATCGTCGTGCCGACTAAATCGAATAACCCCATAAGCGATAACAATCCTGCTGCAATGACAATCGGAATTTGAAAATCGCCGCATGCCGGTATAAGATGAGTGCCGATCAACCCGTTTGTCGAGAAGCCGCATAGGAAGAAAGTTGCTGCGAGCAGCCAGAACGTTCCGCTCTTGCTCGCTGCGACCAGTACGAGTATCGGGGTTAGAAAGAGATTGCCTGTAAATGGAGCAGGTCTGACGTTGGATGATTTCTCATCCAAATCGCCACTGCAGGTATTAACAATAACAATACGGCAACCACCATATAGACGGAATATCTCCATCCCATTTCACTCGTGATCTTGGCGATGATTGGGAGAAACAACAATTGGCCAGTAGCTGCGCTGGCCGTAAGCAAGCCAATAACAAGTTCTTTATGCTTTACGAACCAGCGATTGGCGATCGTCACGCCAAGCACATTGGCAAGTGCGCCCGTACCCAGACCGACAACAACTCCCCACAGAAGTACAAATTGCCAAATTTTTGTAATGAGGGGCGTTAGCGACATGCTTGCCATTAATAGCACCATTGCTATAACCATTATTTTTCGAATGCCGTATCGAGCCATAAGCGCTGCGGAGAATGGTCCCATTAATCCGTACAATAAGATACGGATCGATACGGCTCCCGAGATGGCGCTGCGATCCCAGCCGAACTCCTTCTCGAGCGACAGCATGAGCACGCTTGGTACGGAACTGATAGCGGCAGACACAAGCAAGGTCAGAAACACAATTGCAACGACGACCCAGCCGTAATAAAATGTTGAAGCCTGATTTTCTTTTGGCATACCCTCACCTCTTTAATGTAACTGATTTAGTTTTATTTGACTCCAAAAAAAGCTATTCATCTTCAGCAGCGAAATCAAGCGTATCATGCATTAGCTTGGCCAATGTTGTCTTGGCTAGCTCGCTGCGAAAAGCGGCTTCAGCAGACTCATAATAATGACTTAAAGCAGGTTGAATGCCTCTGCCTATCGGACATTTGCGATTTGGCTCGCTGTGATGCATTTCATTAAGCGGATCATCCACCACAGCGGTATAGACATCGAGTAAATTTATTTCCTCCGGGGACTTTCCGAGTATCCAGCCGCCGTTCACGCCGCCGCGCCGCACTTCAACTAAACCCGCTTTATTCAAGGCGCCTAGAATCCGGCGAATAAACACCGCGTGTGTGTTCACGCTCTTGGCAATTTGCTCGGAAGAAACATAGGGCTGACTCTTATCCTTCTCAAAGGATATTCTTAATAGGATGTGAAGGGCTACAGTAAAATGGCTGTTCGATCCCATAATCTCACCTCTCAATGTAACTATATTAGTTTCATTTGATTCTTATGTCAACTGCAATCCAAATGTATAAACATGAAGACAAGGCTGACCTCGATTCCGTATAGCCGCGAATAAAAAAAGCCGCGATATCCGCGACTTTTTGAGTGTAACGATCACATCTGCGCAAAGCTTGGTTTCTGGTTGCGACGTCGATCGTCATTGTTTAGTTAAGGAATATATTGCTGCACGATCCGAACGATTTTTCCATCTTTCACGGTCAAGTGATAGGGGAAGCTCTTTATGTCCAAATCATCTTCCGTATTGATCAGACCGATGAATTTTTCGACGGATATATGCTCATCCCAGACGATGTCTGCTTCGGCAATATTGCCTGTACGATTATAGATTTGCATAAGAACTTCGGCATCGTCATCGATAGGCAATGCTTGCAAGGTTTCATCGTCATTTATAATATAATAGCCATCAGGCGGGCCATCTAGACCCGAATCCCCTTCCCGCTGGGTAAATTTATCGACAGCTTGATCACCCTCGTACCATTCAATCGGATCAAAGGACAGCATGAATTGATTATTTTGCTTTTGGACGTTTGCGATGTAGCCTGTTTCCAAGTCCGGCGTTTTTTCTACCGG
>DATJKM010000374.1:0-4387 GCA_035491515.1 Candidatus Udaeobacter sp.
ACGTTGACACCTTGAATACCCATTGCGCGAACTCCTGCCGCGAAATCCGCTATGCGGTCGCCCGTTACGTGAAAAGCGGCATAAACGCCGTTAATTCCCGTTTCCCGAAAGGCACGGTTCATCATGATAGGTGATTTTGAGTGACGAATCGGATTTCCGATTACGCCGAACAAAAGGGTATTGCTGTCGATCCGGTTTCCTGCGCCCACATTCGTCACAGTGAATTCCCCTTCCAAAGCCATGAGTTTAAATCATCGAGTCGCGAAGCATGACCTTAACGCCTTTCGGCGCATAAATATCAATGAGAGCTCCGCCGGTGCCGTTTACTTGAATCCAACCGAGACCGGAGATAAACACATCCTTGTTCACTCCGCGCTTCACACGAAGCGAATGTCTGGTCCACGCCGGGATGCTCTCCAGCTCCTCAAGCGTAGGTCCGCCAAGCAATTGACCGCGGTGATCCGCATAAAGCTCATCTGCGCGTTCAAGCTTTGTCCGGTGCATATTAAGCGCATTGGATACGTAAAACGTAAAGGATTGGCGGTCGCCCTCGACAAAATCAAATCTAACGAGGCTGCCGATAAACAGCGTCTGTCCAGCATTCAATTGATAAACGAGCGGTTTAATCGGCTTGTCCGGCAATAGGGAGCCGAGAAAACTGCGCGGGACGACTTCCGTCATCCGCGTCGAATATACGATTCCTGGCGTATCGATAATCGCTTTTCCGTCCTCAAGCGGAATATGAACCGCATCAAGCGTCGTTCCCGGATAACGGGATGTCGTAAGCTCTCGCTCCATGTCGCTGTAATCGCGAATAAGTCGATTGATTAAAGTGGACTTGCCGACATTCGTTGCGCCGACGACGTAAACGTCGCGGCCGTTTCGGTAATGCTCAAGCGCTTCAATGACCCGCTCGAAGCCCATATTCCGCTTTGCGCTGCACAATACGACATCTACCGTGCGCAGCCCCTCTTCCTTGGCTTGCTTCTGAACCCAGTTCCGAAGCCGGTTGACGTTCATCGATTTCGGCAGCAGATCGATCTTGTTCACGACGAGCAGCACCGGATTATTGCCGACGAAGCGCTGCAGGCCGGAGATCAAGCTTCCTTCAAAATCATACAAATCGACAATGTGCACGACAAGACTATCCGTGCTTCCAATGCTCCCGAGCAATCTTAAGAAATCATCCTGGTCTACCGCTACGGATGAAGCTTCATTATAATTGCGAATGCGGAAGCATCGCTGGCATATCACCTCATCGCGTCCGTTAGCCGCTTTCGGCAAATATCCAGGCAATTCAGGACTTTGTGTCTGCAGCGCCACGCCGCAGCCCGCACATGAACCGGATGCCTGACTAAGCTGTTGTTCCTTCACTTTGTTTCCCCCTCATACCATAACCCTTTTTTCCTCAAACGCGTTAATGCAAACCGTTCAATCCGGCGATTAACCCGCGTCATAATCCCTTCATCAGCAGGTGCGATCGGCGTAACTAGAATGGTGTACAGCCCCATCCGGTTGCCGCCAAGCACATCCGTCAGCATTTGATCGCCGATAACGACAGTATGCTCCGCAGACAGCCTCAGCACGCTAAGCGCTTTCCGGAACGATTTGCCTGCCGGCTTGCGAGCGGCATGAATATATGGAATATTCAGCGGCGCCGCGAATTTCCCTACACGCGTTTCATTATTATTAGATACGATAACAACCTGAAAGCCCCGTGAGCGCACGTAATCAAGCCACTGCACAAGCTCAGGCGTTGCTAACGCCTCCTTCGCACCGACGAGCGTATTATCCAGATCCGTAATGATGCCGCGAACACCTCTTGCATGCAGCTCATCTAAGTTAATTTCATAAACTGTATTGACGCGCATATGCGGCAACAGCCGTTCAAACATAATCGATATCCCTCTGCTTTCTGCCTGCTATCTTACGAAACTATACCATACAAACCAAATTTGTTGCAAAAAAATACCGCTGCCATTTTCACAGGCGCACGGTATTTGATCAAATATAAGCGTATTGACTCATCTTAATTGATCGATTAACGTTCTTACCTTCGCAACAAACCGATCCGCATCCTCGGATGTGGCCATTACCGGACTATATTTCGCTTGCTCGAACCCGTCTAGCACCGACTTGAACTCATCACGCAAACGCTTCGAGCTCTGCGACCATCGCAGCACGGCCTCCCGAAGCGTCTCATGCTCCTCGCGCTCCATGCCGCGTTTCTTGCAAACGCGAAGCAGCTTCTGCGTCTCGAGAACGATCCGGTCATTTGAAGTGTAGGAACCATGGCGCAGCTTGCGCCACGTTGCGATAAGCTTGTCGCGACGTGCGATAATCCATGCCGCAGCGGATACAATAAGCAAGGTCATGGAGCCCCATGCCCAAAGCTTCGCATTCGAATTGCTCTCTGCCTGCCCCGGCTCTGCTGCCTCCTCAGCATCTGGATCAAGATCAGGCAATGCAGCCTCTTCTTCCTCCGCGACGGAGTATGGGAAGGTGAAGCCTGCCGTAGCTTCGAATGGAATCCAGCCGAATCCTTCGAAGTAAATTTCCACCCAAGAGTGGGCATCGGAATTCCGAACCGTGTAGGTGCCGGCTCCGCTCGGATTTAAATCCTCCATAAATTCGCCTGGAGGCCCATAATCACTAGCCGGAAGCACACCTGGAGCAAAGCCCTTCACCCATCTGGCAGGCAGGCCAAGGCTTCGCGCCATTACCGCCATCGAGGTGGAGAAGTAGTCGCAATAGCCTTCCTTCAGCTCAAATAAAAACTGATCAACAAAATCGGCAGACGACCCCGTAAGCTTCGATTCGTCAGGCATGTTATTGTAATTAAAATTCAGCCTAAGGTACGTTTCCAGCAGCTTCGCCCTGTCATAGTCATTTGCAGCTTCGGCAGTTACTTTTTCCGCCAATTCTCGAACTCGCGCCGGCAATGTATCCGGCAATTGCAAGTAATAAGCGTTGCGCGAAGCTTTAGTTTCATCCGACCATCCGGCCTTGGCCGTTCTAAGAAGCTCCTCATCCAAAACAGGTACTGAAGAGGTAACCGAATAGGTTTGCGGATATTTGCGGTTTTTCATCGACCAGTTCAGCAGCCTAAGCTCACCTGATCCCGGTTCCCATACTAGGCCTGTGGGTAATGCAGCCTGATCATTGTCGATCCAATTCAACTTCGTTATAAGTGCGGCTGCGAACAATACCGGATATACTTCCTTGCGGATCATCGTCACGATTTGATCCACCTGAATCGTACCTGCTAACGGCGGCTCGTCTTCTGCGGGAAAAATTTGCCCCTTCTGAATACCGATATTCACATTTCGGTCTTCTTCGGCATCGACATCCATCCAGCCTTCGCCCGTGTAAAATGCTTTCGACTCCCCGCGCCAATAGCTGCGCTGCGACGTCGAAACCGTCATCATCGGCGAATAGTCATACTCAAATCCGCCTCCAAGCTGTTTATCGCTTCTACTATAGCCTGAACTTGCATTGCCGGTGCTGCCTTCCGATAATGGATCGGATCCCTTGTCGCCAAGAAATACCTGAACCTTCTCTCCCTTTGCTTCCTTCCAGATCGTATAAGGATCCTGCAGAAGCGGAGCTAACGACGGCATATTTAGCCCAACTGTCATTAGCACGGCGAGTACGAGGGCAATCGGCAGTATTAATTGAAGCGGATATTCGATGAGTTCCTTCCAGCTGTGCGGATGATTGCGCTGCAGCCGCGACAGGTGGCTCATAACAAGCCATAGCAGTCCTATAAATACAACCATGCCCACTTCATCCCAAAGCCAGATCGGCGTAAAGGAATCTGCTATCGTCAGAAGCAGAATGCTTGCGCCAACGAACCCGAACATGCGAATCCGCGTAGTCGTCCATATGCCGAACAAAACTTGCAGCAGAAGCAGCGCCACGCTGATCCAAATAAACGGCTGCAGCTGTACGGCATGCGCTTGAAGCCACCAAATCCATTCCTGCCAGCGCTGCGGTCTCGCCACGATCCAATCCATTCTGGCTAACTGGGTTGTAATAAAAATGGCGGCAGATCCTTGAAGCAAAAGCTTAAGAAACAGTCTGCGAAGCGGAAGCAAAACGTCGATTGCCGCAGCTGCAATTAATGTGTAATAGGCGATGGAGTATGTTTCATCCCACCAGAAGCCTTCAAAGATGGAAATATCATTCGAAAGAATAATGGCTATAAAAATAAATCTAAGCTTCTCATACCAGTCAGCTGCCAAATAGAGGCCAATCGATTGCAACACCCGTTTCATGCAATCCCGCTCCCTTCCAATACGGCAGGGAGCTCTTGCAGCTGTCGAATTTCGAAGACCGGCCAGCCGCGTTCCCGCATAACATGTTTCCATGATGTTTGATGGCTTAA
>DATJKM010000375.1:0-4018 GCA_035491515.1 Candidatus Udaeobacter sp.
GGGAGCAGGAGGCGTATCCATTGAAGAATCGGGTACTCTTAACAAGCAGCGCGATACGTCGCTTGGACAATGGTATGAGCTTCCGCTTAACGATATTCCGGAAGGCCAAGCTATCATTAAGGGCTATTTTGGGGAAGACACGGACATGGATGCGCTAATCGCTGCTATTCGTCCGCGTGTCGAGGAGCTTCGCGAATTTGATATCGATCCCGGAAACGCACAATATTCGGTGCTTGTCGTAGATGACGAGGATTGGGCTACAGCGTGGAAGCAATATTTCAAGCCGCTCCGTATCTCGGATACGTTAACGATCAAGCCGACATGGGAACAATATGAGGCTGGTCCGAATGAACGTATCATTGAGCTGGATCCCGGGATGGCATTCGGAACGGGCACGCATCCTACAACAGCGCTTTGCCTGCAGACGCTTGAGTCTGTCATTCGCGGCGGAGAAGAAATAATCGACGTGGGCACCGGCTCGGGCATACTCGCTATCGGCGCTTGCCGTCTAGGCGCGAAGAGCGTGCTTGCGCTTGACCTGGATCCGATTGCCGTATCCAGTGCGACGGAGAACGTAAAGCTTAACGAACTTTCGCAGCAAATCGAAGTACGCCTTAGTGACTTGCTCGGTGTAATCAAAGAAGACACGGCTGGAGAAGCAAATGCTTCAGGCGCTTTAGCGACTGCGGTTACGGTACCGGTGGATCTCGTTGTAGCTAATATTTTGGCCGAAATCATCCTGCTGTTCGTGGACGATGTGTACGCTGCATTGAAGCCGAACGGCATTTACATTGCTTCCGGGATTTACAAAAACAAAGAGAATGATGTAGAACAAGGATTGATTCGTTCCGGCTTTGAAATAGTCGAGAAGCGCCGCGATGAGGAATGGATCGCATTCATTGCGAGAAAGCCGCAGGTGGTTTAATGGACTTGCAGAGCTTTATCAGGTTTCCGCTTGAGGATTTGCCTTTTATTGTTTTGGCCTTAATTATCGCGTTCACAGTGCATGAGTTCGCTCATGCCTACAGCGCCTATAAGTTTGGAGACGATACGGCTTATAATGCCGGACGTGTGACTCTAAATCCGCGTGTTCACTTAGACATTCTGGGAACGCTGCTGATTCTGATAGCAGGCTTTGGATGGGCGAAGCCCGTGCCGGTCACACCGAGCAAATTCAGCAGCCCGAGAATTATGAGCATTATCGTAACGTTTGCCGGGCCGCTTAGCAATTTGCTGCTTGGAATAATCGGAATTATTGTATATGTCGCGCTCATGGCCTCAGGAGTAAGGGACGGCGCATCTATTGGCGTTGGCGCAGCAATTGACCGTTTTTTTGATTATTTCATTTGGTATAATTTTTTTCTGTTTATCTTTAATCTCATTCCGCTTCCGCCGCTTGACGGATACCGGATCATTGCGGATTTTTTGCCCCTTAAGATTCGTTACAAATTGGATCAGAATGTGCAGTGGGGGATGTTCATATTCATGCTCATTGTATTTATTCCGCCGCTTCGAAAAGTAACGTTGGATCCGATAACGGGTCTAGCCGCAGATTTAATGAATAACACTTTTGCATGGGTTTACCAGATTTTCTTCTAATGGTTTATAGGATCCTGCAGAGATGCAATCAGACTCGACTGGCAACGGTTTCTGATAGATTTCTAAAAGGCAAACATGCTATTATGAAGGATGGAATTTGTTTAAGGGTGGTTGGCAACAACGATGCAACGATATTTTGTAGCGGCGGAGCAGTTTGGCGACTCCGAAATCCGCATTACAGGCGAGGATGCGCATCATGCGGTCCGGGTCATGCGAACGAAGCCGGGCGATAAGTTTATCGTAAGCGACGGACAGTCGCGCACGGCGCTAGTTACGGTAATTGAAGCTTCTCCAATGTTTATTAAGGCTCAAATCGTCGAGAGGCTAAGCTCGGATAGCGAGCCAAGCTGGGACATTACGATCGCGCAAAGCTTGCCGAAGAGCGATAAGATGGAGCTGGTTATACAGAAAGGGACGGAGATCGGAGCTTATGCTTTCGTACCTTTTCAATCCGAACGCATGGTTGTGCAGTACGACGCGAAGAAGGAAGCGAAGCGGATCGACCGCTGGAACAAAATAGCGAAGGAAGCAGCCGAGCAGGCGCACCGCAACCGCATTCCGAGCATTGAGCCGGTGCAAAGCTGGCGAGAGCTTATCCAGTCGTTCGGCTCATATGATTTAGTGTTGTTTTGCTATGAGCGCGAAGGGCATGCGGCCCATGGCAGAGGCGTCCGCTTGGCGATACGCGAATGGCTTGAAAATTCGGCTGCGGTCAGCACGCCGAACGTGCTGCTCATCGTCGGCTCGGAGGGCGGCTTCACAGACCGCGAAGCGGCTGAAGCAGAAGCGGCAGGTGCCGTACTAGTCGGTTTAGGCAGACGGATATTGCGAACAGAAACAGCGGGTATCGTAGGTTTAACCTGCTTATTATATGAATCCGGAGAAATGGGAGGAGCGTAACAACGATGCCAACAGTCGCATTTTACACGCTGGGCTGCAAAGTTAACTTCTATGATACAGAAGCGATATGGCAGCTGTTCAAAAACGAAGGCTACGAGCAGGTCGATTTCGAGTCGACAGCAGACGTTTATTTAATTAACACCTGTACCGTAACGAATACAGGAGATAAGAAGAGCCGTCAAATTATTAGGCGGGCCGTGCGCCGCAATCCGGACGCGGTTATTGCTGTGACAGGATGTTACGCTCAGACGTCTCCGGCAGAAATAATGGCCATTGAAGGCGTTGATCTCGTCATCGGCACACAAGACCGCGAGAAGATCATGACCTTTGTCAATCAAATTCAAGGCGACCGCAAGCCGGTAAACGCCGTGCGCAATATTATGAAAACACGCGACTTCGAAGAGCTCGATGTACCTGACTTCAACGAGCGGACGCGCGCTTTCTTGAAAATTCAAGAGGGCTGCAACAATTTCTGTACGTTTTGCATCATTCCTTGGTCGCGCGGGCTCTCCCGCAGCCGCGCTCCGCAGAGCGTCTTGGAGCAGGCTAAGCAGCTGGTAGCCTCAGGCTATAAAGAAATAGTGTTGACGGGCATTCATACCGGCGGCTACGGCGATGATATGGAAAATTACAATCTTACGAGCTTGCTGTGGGATTTGGATAAGGTGGAAGGTTTAGAGCGAATTCGGATTAGCTCCATCGAAGCGAGTCAAATCGACGATGCGATGATCGATGTGCTGAACCGTTCCAGCAAAATGTGCCGCCATCTGCATATTCCGCTTCAAGCAGGCGAGGACGCTGTGCTGAAACGGATGCGGCGCAAATATACGACTGCAGAATTTGCTGCAAAAATCAAAAGGCTGCATGAGGCTATGCCTGGCGTCGCGATCACGACAGACGTAATCGTTGGTTTCCCGGGTGAAACGGAAGAAATGTTCGAAAATGGCTTCCGCTTCATGGAAGAGCTGAAATTTGCCGAAATGCACGTCTTCCCTTATTCCAAACGTACAGGCACGCCTGCCGCCCGGATGGATGAGCAGGTAGATGAAGAGGTGAAGAATGAGCGCGTCCACAAGCTGATCGACTTGTCCGAGAAGATGCAGCTGGCGTATGCAGAGCAGTACGTAGGCCAAGTTCTTGATGTCATACCAGAGCGCGACTATAAAGGCGCGCCGGGAACAGGACTCGTTATGGGTTACACGGACAATTACATTCAAGTGGTGTTCAACGGCTCGGAATCATTGATCGGCAAGCTATGCCGCGTCAAAATTACAGAAGCTGGCGTCAATGAATGCCATGGCAAGCTCGTTCGCGTACTCGATGAGCTGCCTGCTGAAGGAAGCGGGACGGAGCTTAACAGCTTCACGCCCCAGCGTCTAGAAGCGATTAGAGCATAGTTAAAAGCTTAACCATTGCGGGGATTCCTTTGCTGATCGATTCCTTTTACGGAAAAGATGGAGGAATCCTTTGCTGCATATACTAACAATTAACGCTGCAAGGGGGAAACGGACATGAAGGA
>DATJKM010000376.1:0-12527 GCA_035491515.1 Candidatus Udaeobacter sp.
AATTCCTATTGCTATATTCACGCAGTACCCTCCAATGATATGAAAAATAACTGAAACTGTTCGAGAAAAAGTCTATCACACTCGCGTAATATTAGGAAGAACAGAGCAGAAAAGCGCGCAGCGGAAGCGGCAGCTTTTACCTTTAACTAATGCTGTACAAAAAGAGAGGAGTGTAGTAATATCCTATCGAATAGTGCTAGAGAGAGGATCCTTTGCGGCGCAAGGGGTCCTCTGGGCGTTTACATCCGACGAAGAGAAGAAGGTTAATTATCCGATGGAATCCGAGGCCAAAGCAAGTCCGCGCATGTTGAAATTTGGGATGCCGATGACCGCAAACGTATGGCGAAACGCCCGCATTGATGTTGGGGCATCCTGTCTGTTCAGCTTATTTAATGTTGTTTTGAACCAGTTCTATGTCGCATTCGCAATTCAACAGGGCGCAAGCAATTTTCAAGTCGGATTATTGTCGGCTGCACCCGCGGTCGGCTTACTGTTTTCACCCTTCTGGGCGACCTGGATCGAGAAAGCAAACAATCCGAGACCGTTCGTCATCATTCCCAATGCGATCGGTAGATTGCTATTGCTGCTGCCTGCCTTATTCGCAAATCCATCGGTATATGTTGCCGCTGCTCTCGCGTTTCAACTATTGATGGGCATTCAAGCTCCTGCCTATGCGGCGCTTATATCGCGGATGTATCCAGCTGATTTGAGAGGCAGACTCATGGGCTACGTGCGGATGGCGATGGGGGTCATCATGATTCCGCTCGCTTACTTCGTAGGGAGCTGGTCGGATGCCTTTGGTCCGTCTGGGCCTTTAATCGCAGCTTCTCTTGCAGGTATGCTGTCTATCGGATTGTTTAATACGTTGAAACTGCCAAAGCAGACGGTAGAGGTGAAGCCCGCTGCTTTGAAAAAGGGAAGCCGCTTTCCGCTGCAGGAGCAGTGGAAGCTCATTAAAGAAAATCGGACGCTTGCTGTTTTTCTTGCGGCCACTACGTTCGCAGGCTTTGGCAATATGCTTGCCAATCCGCTCTATCAGATTATTCAAGTTGATGTGTTGGAGCTGTCAAACGTACAGATTGGATATGCCCGCGTCGCTTATTTTACAGCCCTGCTTCTTACCTTCTGGATAGCGGGCTGGATGATCGATCGGATCCATATTAAATATACGCTGCTATGCGGCATTGCTGCTTATGCTGTAGTGCCGATGCTGTATGGGATTTGGGGAAGCTATGCTGCGGTCATAACCGGAAATGCGATTCAAGGGATCGGGGAAGCGATTTGGGATATCGGTATTTTAGCATTTGTGTTCCGGTTGGCGCCCGGCCGCGAAGCGATGGTGTTCGGATTGCATTTGATGTTATTCGGATTCCGCGGTACGCTCGGTCCGCTCCTCAGCGCATCGCTATCTACTAGCGTATCCTTATCGGTACTGCTTATCATCGCTTCGATTTGCGGCTGGATCGGAACGCTTCTGTTTTTATCGGGCAATTGGAAACGACGTAGGCTCACCCCGTAAAGTTAATCTCTTACTCAGTTCTCGTTCATCTCTCGTTCATATTCGAATGCTAGAATTCATTATTAACATAAGGAATTCAAATTAGGAGATGAACGATATGAACAAATGGAAAGTGATGCTTAGCGCGGTAGTTATCGCTGCAGCTCTAGCAGGATGCGGAGCGCAGGAGGAACAGACGCAGGCTGAAACGCAGGCAGGCGGGCAGGAAGAAGTGCAGCCAAATGGAACGAACGGCAGTGCTCAGCAGGGCAATGCCGGAGCGGGCATGAGACAAATGGGCGCTCAAGCGGATTTGATGGGAAAAGTGAAATCGATTGATGGACAAACGATAACGCTCTACAAATCTGCTATGCCGACGGGGCAAGGCGGTCCCCCGCAGGGAGACGGTACTGGCGAAATGCCAGCGGATGGGGAAGGACAGCAGCCGCCAGCTGGCGATGGAACAGCTCCAGAAAGTGGCGGACGAATGAATATGGGAGCGATGTTTTCGGACGAAACGCTAGATATTAAAGTGACCGCCGCGACGAAAATCGTCTCCATGACCTTCGAGAACGAGCAAATGGTAGAGAAGGAAGCCGCATTAGCTGATCTGAAGGCTGATGATATCTTGTCCGTTATGCTAAAAGACGATACGCAGGAGGCCGAGTCGATTACGATTCGTACCGGCGGCTTCGGAGGCGGTGGCGGCAGACCGCCTCAGCAGCAAGATCAGCAGGCGGCAGCAGCGCAATAAGCGCGGGCTGAACACCCCGCGATAAGACTTTAATAGAAGGAGATGCACGAGCCGTGCATCTCCTTTTTTTGTTGTTTGAAAGAAGTCTGGATTGCTATACCCCCGCAAATTGGTATTCCAATCCGAATCTACTTTATAAACGGCAGGAAGGTAGTGGATCGTGAAAAACTCGAAAGCGGTAACCCTTATAAGCCGGATCTATCAACGTCAACAACCATTGTTTGACTCTGATGAGATGGCTAAAGAAGCGATTGACGACATCGATATTTTTCAAGTCGCTCCTCAAGTTTATTATTTGTTGAAGAGCTGCGGTTTATTGGAAGCCGTACCTTCTGAGCACCTAAGCCGTCTAAAAGAGGGTGTAGATGCTGTTTTGTTCCAAAATATGCTGATCCGCTCCGAAATGTACAAGCTTCTTGACGCTTTCGAGCGTGCAGGAATTGGGGTAATCGTGCTGAAAGGCATTCGTTTGTCTGAACGGTTTTTCGGCCATTTTTCGGGCAGAGGGACATCGGATATCGATCTGCTCGTACATCCTGCAGACTTGGATAAGGCGGTTTCTCTGTTGGAGAGCCACGCATTTATCCGGTATGAAGAAGACGATGAGGATCATTTTCATATGCTGTTGAACAAATTTTATGCTAACGAGGATTTCCCGCTGCTCGGGGTGGAGCTTCATTGGAACATTTTGCGGGAGCATGTCTCGGATACGGATATGAGCGGCTTATGGCGGGAAGCGGAGCCGATTTCCCCTTATCAATTGGTGAAGGAGCTATCTGTCCAGGATACCTTTTACCACCTTTGCATTCACGGCTATAAACATAATATGTTTTCGCTTAAGTATGTTATTGATATATTGCATGTCTTGCGGTGCTGCAGCGCAGAAATCGACTACGGTCTTCTCTTTGAACAGGCAAAGGGGGACGGAAATTTTGCCAAAGTGCTGATTGCGCTTTCGATTGTTTATGACTTATTTCCCGAGCTGCAGGAGATCAAGCCGCTGAACGTACGGAGACGCTGGCCGCTTTGGAATATCGAATTGATGCGCAATGCCCAGTTCGGTCGAAAAAACTGGCGGCTTTACGGCTTCCATCTGTTTTCGGCATTCGTCGCCTACGATTCGGTAAGACAACAGTGGGCGCACCTGCGTTATTTGCTGCTTCCGCCGAGAGAGTATGCCTTGGACCAATTGAAGTATGGCAGTAGACCCGCAGCCTCGGATTCAAATGAGCCGATGACCAAAATCTATGCGAGAGTCTATAAAAGACGACTGCAGTTCTGGCTGCGTACACTACGCTCCAAACGAAATGAGAAAAGTTAATTTGAACAGTCCCGGTTTTGCGACTCGGGAATCAGGATTTCAAATTATTTTAGTTAAATTTAACTAAATTTCAGTAAAAATGTTGACGATTAATAGAGTTTTGCATTAGTTTTTGGAGAGGAGGTGAACGCAATGAAAAAATATGAGGCTCCAAAAGTACTTATGCAGCAAACTGTCGAATTTGGTACAGCAAGACCAAGCGATAAAGTCGGTGGCTACGAATGGTGTCAGAAACGTAACTTTAAACCTATGTTCTGCAGACATTATATCGGTGGCTAAGTAGAAAGCGTGATAGATTTTTTGGGGAAGGGGAGCGGGCGAACGAGTTTGCTCCCTTTTCTTCTCTAGAAACTTCTGAAGAACAGGCGGTGCAGGATGACGTACACATTGCATACACAGGTCGGAAAGAGTTCGATCGTTTTTCAAATTCAAACCACCTTTTTATATACAGAATTGACCGCTAGATTTCGTTCTTTGGAACCAGGCCCGAATCATAAAGAGCCTGACATGAAAGTGGAGGTCTATGACTTCTACGGAAAACCGTATGATGACGGTCCGGTCGAGATGGAGGACATCGGCGGAGAATATGTTTATACCCGCTCGGATTATAAGCTGGCGGCTGCACCGGATTACAGCTCGGCTAAAATTTATGTTCACGATGATCTGGCGCTTAAGCACGCATTAATCAATCTCTACAGTGCCTGGCTGATCCATCGGCGCGAAGGGCTGCTCATTCATTCTTCCTGCGTGGTAGAACATAATCGCGCTTGGATGTTTGCCGGTCCATCCGGTGCGGGCAAGTCGACGGTGGCCGATCTTTCCGTTCCGCGTCCGATTCTCTCCGATGAGGCAACGCTTCTGCTATTCGAGCCGGATGGCTCGATCACGGTCCATGACTCCCCGTTCCGCAGCGAAATGGAAGAAGCATGCGAGCTGCCAAGCAGTTCCTTGGCAGGTATCCATTTTCTGATCCAATCGCAAAATGTACAACGGGTAGGGATCCGCAAAGGTGACGCGCTGATTAAGCTGATTGATAAAGTTTTTTATTGGGAGCATAACAAGCTGGAAACGGCAAAGCTGATCAAGTTGTGCAAGCAGGCGGTAGAAGCCGTACCCGCTTACGATCTGTATTTTCAGAAAAATGATACTTTTTGGGGAGTGATCTCATGACAATTCTGGCAAACCAAAAGCTGTTGAGGCAGGAAAATATCGAGACGGCGGAACTGGATGGCGAGTGGCTGCTGCTGAATATCGATACCCACGGCATCACGAAGGTAAACGAGCTTGGAGGCTACATTTGGTCGATCCTTCCTGAATATCCGACGGTTGCCGAGCTGGCCGGAAAAATCCATTCCGAGTACGGCGTTGAGCTGGAAACGGTCAAAGCCGATGTGCAGGCATTTGTTAAGATGCTGTTGGAGGCCGGTCTGTTAAGAAATGAATGAATTGGTCCCCGTCCTAACAGCAGCAATCGAGCGTACCGGCAAGATCGAGCTGCCCTCATCGGGCATCAGCATGTACCCTTTGATTAAAGAAGGCAACATTAGCACCTTCATGTCTGTGCGGCGGGAAGATCTGAAAGTTGGCGATATATGCTTATTCGTTACGGAACATGGATTGTTGACAGGTCACAGGCTGTATGCGGTAAAAGAGGATATCCTTCAGGAATGGTACATCTTTAAGGGGGATACATGCTTAGTGCCGGATGATCCCGTTCCGTTCTCAAGCATTATCGGACGATGGTCGGGTGTTCGCCGAAACAGCCGTTTTGTACCCGCGAATCATTGGGAGTCCAAGCTGCTTGCGGCTCTGGTCAAGTATGTGCCTAAATGGTACAAAGTGATTCGTTGGTGCGCAGAAAGAAAACAGCGTTAAATGGAACGAAAGAATGCAAACAAAGGAGTATTTTGACGTGAAAACGGAGAACTCGAAGTGGGAAGCCGGTAAGCCTGTTAACGTCATTACATTCGAGCAGCAGGGTACGGAAAATCCATGGCTCCGTTTAAGGGCGGATGTGGATAGCGCCGTACGAAGATTTCGGCATTACGATGTCGTTTTTAAAACTTCGGTGATGGAAGTTGTTGACGAGCAAGGGAAAACTATCATGACCTTCCTTAAGAAAAAAATGATCGATGTATCCGTTCGCGAAGTTCTCGGCGGAGCATCGTTTTTTATTATAACCGGTGATGGTGAAATAGAAGCTGCGAGATTCTCGCTGCCGTACATTGAGCCTTTCCGGCAGGCGTTGCCTGCAATTAAAAACTGGTTGGCGGAAGAGGAAGTCGCAGGCGGTGCTGCCGACCATAGTGCCGAAAAAAATACGGATGCGAATAGAGGCGAAAAATGCGGCGAACAGGCCTCTCCGAGTAAAAGCAAACGTGCAGGCTTCAGCAGCAAATGGTCCATGCTTCAAAGGCTGGGAGCTTATTGCATCCCTTATCGGCGACCCATGCTGGCAGGCGCGCTGCTGCTGGCTGTATCCGTATTAATTGAAGCGCTACCCCCTTATTTGATAAAAATGATTGTGGATGAAGTGACCAAATCATCCGGCAGCACAGCGGTACTGTTCGCTTTGGCAAGCAGTTTAGCCCTTGTACAGGTAATATCAGCGGTCATGCAGGTCATCCGCAGCTACTTGGGCGTTCGGATCGGCGGGAAGCTGATAGGGGAAATCCGCCGGGATATGTTCGGCGCTTTGATGAAGCTTTCGCTGCAATTTTTCGATCACCGCCAGGTTTCGCAATTTATCGGACGGATTCAGGACGATACCGATGAACTGAAAGAGTTTCTTACAAACGGCATCGTTTATCTGGTTACGCAGCTGCTGCTCGCCGTATTCATCCTGGCTATGCTGTTTCATCTGAATTGGCAGCTGGCTGCGATGATTCTAATTCCGACTCCGCTGCTCGCGGCGGGATTTTATTGGCTGTGGAAGAGGCTCAGTTCGCTATGGTATTCGCAGTGGCAATCCGCTTTACAGGTAAATAACGTGATCGGCGAAGCGCTTCAGGGCATTCGGGTCATTAAAGCCTTTGCCCAGGAAAATGCCGAGAAAAGCCGGTTTGACAGGGTTAATAATAATTGGATCAACCGAACGATATCCTTCGGTAATCTTTGGCTTGGCGTATCTCCGATTTTTTCGGTGTTGACCGCTGTGTTCGGCATCGCTGTCTGGTATTTGGGAGGACGCTCTGTCATGTCCGGGACCATGTCTATCGGTACATTGACCGCTTTTACGACCTATTTGCTGATGTTTTTCGGGCCTGTTCAGGCCTCAGGGCAGCTATTAAGCTGGCTAAACCGGTCACTTGGTTCGGCTGAACGCATTCTCGAAATCATCGATGCTAAGGTTGATGTCCCTGACAAACCGGATGCGGTGGAGCTTTCTTCCGTATCCGGCGAGATTCGGTTTCATGGTGTTCGTTACGGGTATGAAGTGGACCGTCCGGTGTTGAAAGATATTGACCTCACCATCCGCCCCGGAGAAATGATCGGACTGGTTGGCCGTTCGGGTGCGGGAAAAACGACTCTCATCAATATGATCTGCCGGTTCTATGATCCGAACGCCGGAACAATTGAGCTGGACGGGTATGACTTGAGAGATATCCGGCAGGAGAGCCTCCGGAAACATATTGGCGTCGTCCTGCAGGAGACGTTTTTGTTCGATGGTACGATTGCCCAGAACATAGCCTACGGCCGTCCTGATGCTTTGCCGGAGGACATGATCGCAGCAGCCCGTGCGGCGAATGCCCACGACTTTATTTGTCGTTTGCCTGAGGGCTATGATACACGCGTCGGGGAACGCGGACACCGCTTATCGGGCGGGGAAAAACAGCGTATTGCGATCGCGCGGGCGCTGCTGCTCGATCCGGAGATTCTGATTTTGGACGAAGCGACGGCATCTGTTGATACAGAGACGGAACGGCTTATTCAAGAGGCGCTAAGCCGCTTGATCCAGGGGAGAACCACCATCGCGATTGCCCACCGCCTTTCCACGCTTCGTCATGCAGACCGGCTTGTTGTTCTCGAACAAGGCCGTATTGTGGAAATGGGAACCCATGAAGAGCTTTACGCGAAGCAAACGCACTATTATCGTTTGGTCGAATCGCAGAAACAAATGATGAGAATGCCATCGGAGGTCGGATGAGATGAACGCAGTACACTTTTTAAGCCGGACTGAGCTAAACAATATACGTCTATTCCGATCTCCTGATGGTATTTTACATCTGGAGCTGGAAGGAAAGAATTTTCACCGCGTGACACTTGTACGCAGTTTTCCTTATACAATGCCTGACAGATTCATATCGGTCCGTTCGGCAGACGGGAGTGAAATTGCAATGATTCAGGATTTGAATATTCTGGAGGAAGAAAGCATTCAGGTTGTACGTGAGGAGCTTCACCGGACTTATATGATTCCTATCGTCAGGCAAATCCTGTCCGTCAAAAAAAAAGGAACCGAGTGGCATTTGAGCGTCGATACGAACTATGGACCGGCGGTTTTGATTATGGATAATCTTCACGAAAATATTCAGCCTGTGACGGTTAGCCGCTGGATGATAACAGATAATGAAGGACGCAGGTTCGAGCTGCACGATCCTGATCGAATGGATGCCGGCAGCCGTGAACTCTGGAAGAAGTTGAGTTGAAAGATGTTTTCTATCGTTCGGATTTTTAATTCTGAGTGCCCTTAATGAACCATATAATGGATTAGAACATGAAGCGGAGCTTTCCGGATAAGACGAAATGCAGCCGACCGGCTGCAATTTGCCTGAAGTTCTTAGATTGTTTACCCAGGAACCGGTTCAAAAAGGGAGTGACTTTGTTGTCTAAGAGAATCCTGATTTTGGCAGGCGATGCCGTAGAAGTTCTAGAAGTGTATTACTCGTATTATCGGATGCTGGAAGAAGGCTATTTGCCCATAATTGCTTCACCGATAAGAAAAATACTGCATACGGTCGTTCATGATTTTGAGGGATGGGACACATACACGGAAAAACTCGGCTATCAGCTTGGATCGCATCTCTCGTTTAGCGAAGTTATTCCTGAAGAGTACGACGCTCTTATCATACCGGGCGGGAGAGCCCCAGAATACATCCGTATGGACAGACATATCCCGAGAATCGTCAGTCATTTTTTCGATACGGGTAAACCCGTCGGCGTGATATGCCATGGGGTGCTCGTTCTGAAGGCGTTGAGAAATAAGAGCTACTTTGCAGGCCGAACGATGACCACCTACCCGACCCTCCGTTTCGATGTGGAAGATTTGGGTGCGATTTATACGGACCAAACGCCATATGTGGATGGAAATATTGTATCTGTAAAACTATGGTCGGATCTTTCCGGTTTCATGAGAGAGTTTCTTAAGCTCGTGCGAAAATAATTTTTATCAATTCGGCTAAGAAGCCTCTCTAAGGCTGGAAAGCGAATCGCATCCCGTCAGTACGAAACGTAAACTTGAATATCCTGATCGTAATTGCCGAACTGCTTGCCGAACATACTTAGACCACCGCTATGAGTGGCTGTTTCGGGAGCGCTTATTCGGAATCTGATATCTTCTCCATAACTGATGAGCAGTTCCTTAATTGTTCGGTCAGACATTCGAATGCCGTCGATGTAAGCTCCCTCCGAATCGACAGTTATTTGCTTGAGTAAGCCATGCTGCGTTCCAAGATCCCACCATGCAGGAGTATAAACGCCCCGGAGCGCTCCAAAATCACCAGGACAGGTCCATACGCCTAAGCAAACGTCATTGATATAGAAGGAGAGGTCGGAAGGCCAATTTTCGTTATAGTGCGGTGCTTCTGAGCAAATTTCGAGCGAAATGGAAATGCTGCGGGCGCTCTGTTTGCCAACTAAGTAGTTAGGGATACGATATTCGATATAGCCGCTGCCGAACCAGAGATGGCACGCCTTCACACGTTCGGGATCAGAGAAATAGCGGGGATCATCGACCATGCCGATAATTTTGGTATCGGAGGCAAGGCCGCAAGTCGGCTTTACTTCGTAGGAGGAGTATTGTCCGATCGGAATGGATACGGCATATCGATTTTGATCGGTCTGCTCCTTGGCCCGGAACTGCAGCGTTGCCGAATCGAGCGATAGATGGCATATTTTTTGGCGGCCTCTCGTACTCGGTACGCTCTCTGTCGTAATAATCGAAGCCTCTTCGAGCTTCTGAATATGTTTGGTAACGATAGCTGATGAGATGCTAAGCGCTTCCGCTAATTCCTTAATATTCATAGGCTTATGATTCAGTAGTTCGATTATTTTTACTCTTGTGTCTGAAGCAAAGCACTCAAGAAATTTTAAATTATGGCTATTAACTTCGATGTTCATGGAAAGCGCCTCATTTCGTCTATTTGCCCTTATTATATAATCTAAAAGTTAAGCACACAACTTGAAAGTTACTAATAGGATGACATTAATAAAAATAGGGTGTCCCGTAAGACCTGTACAGGCCTTTTGGAACACCCCATTTTTATTAATAGAAGCACGATTTATGGAAAAGCTCGATTAGTAAAGAGAAATGGTTAGAGTGTCGCGCTCGAAATAGGAATGAAGCGTAGCTTCACTGCCTACAATCTCCACGCTAATTAACGACTTGATACAAGTTTTCAATGCGTTCTTGCCTGTTGTCAGCTTGCGGTTCAGAACAGCGGAAAGCTTTTCAATTGCTTGCTTATTCGTATCGGTTAAATAGACAGGTATCGTTTTATTTTGGAACATCAGTATTGTTTTCATGGTAAAGACCTCCATCCCGCGAAGGATTTTTTTTATATTGTAACTGACAATTATTAAATAATTCTTAAAATTCGGTGAGTATTTGGTTACAAAGCTGTAACTTTTGGCAAAAAGTCAGCTAAATACAGCATTTTGCTTATTATGGACGGCGTTCTAACGCTTCAAGCTGTTTTTTGCGGAACTGCGAAGGTGTACATTTCATCATTTTGCGAAATACTTTAACGAAGTAACTAATGTGATCGAAGCCTACATCAAGCGCTACCGCCGATACTTTGAGTTCGGACCGCAGCAGCAGCTCCGCTGCTTGCCTGATCCGGTAGGCATTCAAGTACTCGATTGGCGTTTGTCTGGTCATCGCTTTGAAGAAGCGGCAAAATTGTCCTTCGCTCATCGGAATTTGATCGGCGATTTCTGAAATCCGTATGGGACGGTGGAAATTTTGCTGCATATAGACGATAGCTGTCTTCAATCTGTCAATCTTCGTCGTATCTGCGGTACTCGCCTCGCTGCGGTTGCAGAAGCAGCCTTCCGCTGCGATTTCATGAAGCATTAAGTAGAAGTGTCCCTTCACGGCTGTCTCAAGACCGGGCGTCTGACGTTCACAGACGTTCATGATGCTTTGCAAATGACGCAGCAGAGCGCGTTCCCAATCTGTGTTCGGCCGGATATGTCTTGGAAACGTTCGTTTCTTATCTTGAAGCGGCGAGATAAAGCGTTCTTGAACGGCATCATAGCTCGCGCTGGCAAGCAGATGAGTATCGAACACAATTGCACAAAATGAGCATGCCTTATCGCCCAGTGCATGTCCGGCATGAATATCGCCGCCGTCTATAAATACGGCCTCGCCCGCACGAACGGGAAAATATTCGGTATCCACCTGAAACAGCACTTCACCGGATAACACATAAAAAAATTCAGCCTCTGCATGCCAGTGGCAATCAAGAACGGTGACGCCAGCCTCATGATGCTCAATCCAATAGGCTGCAAGCGGGAACATGTTGTCGCCGTGCAGACGGTCTTCCTTCAATGAATGACGAGTCGTTTGATCCATTTTGCAAGGGCCTCCTGCGTCTGATTCGAGATGATTGGCTTACTTAGAGGCTTATCGTCAGAATAGTGCTATAGATGAGCATGATTATGTTAGATTCATACGATTAAGTATCAGTATAATGCAATTATGTAGGAATGCAAATAAAACATAACAGGAAGGTTGGTTCAGTCACATGAAATTTACAGACGGCAACTGGCTCATTCGTGATGAATACAAATTATTAGGAGCTGTACAGGTACATGATTTCGAACAAAATGATGGTAAGCTGACGGCTTACGCATCTCCGCAGCCAATCGTAACGCGCTCAAATATGCTTGATACTATGCTGTTAACGGTTCATTTTCATTCTCCGCTGCCAGGTATTATCGGTGTGAAGCTCGTGCATCATGCAGGTGCCCAGGAACGCGGCCCGGTATTTGAGCTTTCCTCGCAAACCGGCGATCACGTCGTTATTGAAGAAAACGAAAACGAAGCCGTTCTAACAAGCGGCAATTTAAGCGTTCATATACGCAAAGGCCCGGTTTGGGCAGTAGATTTCTACCGGGGCGGCGAGCGCATTACTGGCAGCACGCAAAAATCGATGGCTTACATTAAAGAAAATAACGGCAATACATTCATGCGCGAAGAGCTGGATGTAGGAGTTGGCGAATGGGTTTACGGTCTTGGCGAGCGTTTTACGCCATTCGTAAGAAATGGACAAGTCGTTGATCTATGGAACAAAGACGGAGGCACAAGCTCCGAGCAAGCGTACAAAAACGTTCCTTTCTATATTACGAATAAAGGCTACGGCGTATTCGTCAATCACCCGGAGCTTGTATCGTTCGAGATTGCTTCGGAGAAAGTGAAGAAGGTCCAATTTAGCGTTGCGGGCGAATCACTCGAATATTTTATCATCGACGGTCCAAGCATGAAGGAAGTGCTTAACAAATATACCGATTTGACAGGCAAGCCTTCGCTGCCGCCGGCATGGACGTTCGGCCTGTGGCTCACGACCTCTTTCACAACCAATTATGATGAAGCGACGGTTAATTCCTTCGTTGACGGTATGGCTGAGCGCGACCTGCCGCTGCATGTATTCCACTTCGACTGCTTCTGGATGCGCGAGTTCCACTGGACGGACTTCAAATGGGATGAGCGGGTATTCCCGGATCCGGTCGGCATG
>DATJKM010000377.1:0-5687 GCA_035491515.1 Candidatus Udaeobacter sp.
CCGTTGAAGGAGATTTCGAGCGAGGAGATGCGCTGGTTCCGGGAGGACCACCTTGACCAATTTTCTCTGCATTTGGCAAGTCATCTACGCCTGCGTAACCCGATTATTATCGAGAGGATGATCTTTGATATCATCCATGAATTTCAAATGAAGCTGCCTTATTACTAAACGAATGTCAAAGGCATGTTCATCCAGCTGTTCATTCATCTGCTCAGGGAAAATTACTGGATTCAGAACCCCCGCCTGCTTACGAACATGGATGAATTGGTCAAGCTCCGCAATTATTTAAAGCATCATGTCGATCAGAAAGTAACGCTGGATGAGCTCGTTCACGTGTCGGGAATCATTTGGATACCCCGATATCCATACCTTTAGTAAAGCGTTTAAGAAGATGGATGGGGTGAGCCCTTCCTTTTATCGAAAAACCTAATATTGCAACATTATGTCGAATACTGGATAAACATATAACACGCGTTATGCTGCAGGAAAAGCCTTAATCCAAACAAGGAAAAAGGGAGAGTTCGACATGAATCCTCCCTTTTTCCTTATATTTATTTTATCTCAAAGCTCTGTTTAACCTTGTCCGCCGCCCCCGCGGCCCATGCGGCCTCCTCCCGGATTAGATGCGTTGCCGCTTGTTACCCCTGATTCATTTAAATAAGTCACAACGTTAGAGAGGGGCATGCTTACGATTTTAGCTCCCTCTTGATATTCGCCATCCGTATATAGCCCGTCCGCTTCGCTTCCGGTTGACGCACCTCCTGAATACAACGTATACGTCGAATCCTTATTCAGCTTAGGCGAGGATATCACTACCGCTTGATATTCCTTTTTAGGGGCAAATGTTGCGATAGTCTTCCCGCTGCTATCTTGCAGACTAATCAGTGATCCTGCCTGCTGTGCTGCCGAGTATTGCATAAGAATCGAATTTTGTGTCGATTGCTCGGAAGGGGCTTCTGCCATTCCTGCGCTTCCTGCAGCGATCAGCAATCCGCCGCTAATTTCAAATACGCCGTCATAATCCAAAGCTCCGTTGTTATTCGCCGTCGGTCCGTTCACAATCACCGTTCCTTCTGTCATATAGATAGATCCGTTTGAATCCAATCCATCACCCGCAGCGTCAACTGCCACATATCCGCCATTTATATAGAGCGCGCTGTCTCCGGAGGAGCTAAGCGTATTTTGCCCAGGTCGCCCGTTTACGGATGATCCGTCATTGCCGCCGCCAATGTTGATGCCGTCATCACTGGAGACCACATGAATTTCACCGCCTGAAATCGTTATAAGCTTACTCTCAATTCCCTCATAGCTTTTATCAATCGTAACAGCTCCGTCTGTGATCGTGATCGAAGAGTCTGCATGAATGCCATCGTCACCGGCAGTAATCGAAAGCTTTTCAGCTGCCAGGGTCATGCTGTTATTGCTGTGAATCGCGTCGTCAGAAGAATCGATTTTAAAACTGCCTCCGCCTATCGTAATGTCAGAAGACGCTTTAAGCCCTTTCGCGCTTTGCGATTCTGTATCTTCGCTTGCCTCAACTGCATTGTCCTCCCGTCCTCCAAATGCACCCCGCCTATTGTCCTCAGCTTTAATGCTGCCATTAGCACTGCCGCCTCCTGTGACTATGTTGTATTGTCCGCCTGAAATAAACAACGATGTTTCTGCCTGAACGCCGTCTGAGCCTGCCTTGATATCAAAGGTTCCTCCCTCAAGAACAATTAATCCTTTCGAGGTATCGGTGTCGTTTGTGGATTTGATACCGTCTCCGGCCGCTTCAATTGTGAAGGTTCCTTCTTTCACTGCCAGCATATCCCGCCCTACTAAGCCATCATCCGCCGAATGAATCGTAATATTTCCGCCGATAATGATTAAAGCATCCTTGCCTGCAATTCCGTCGTTATAATTTCCTTTCACCGTTAAGCTGCCCGTTCCGTTTATAGTTAGCGCATCCTTACTGAATATGGCAGCACTAGGATCATCCTCTCCGGTATTTGCATAGCTCTCGCCGTCCGATACTATGTTTTGCGTCCCATCCTGCAAAGTTAATATGGTTTTATCGGCTTGTTTCACATAAATCGCCGCGTCTTCAGAGTTGTGAATCTCCGCTCCGTTTAAAACGAGCTTGACGGTGCCTTTATTTTCAACATCAATCATGATTTGACCATCGTCCAGCTTCCCGCTAACGACATATACTCCCGGAAGCGCAATTCTAATTTGGTTATCAATCATCGCTGCGCCAGAGCCTTTAAAGCTGGCGGAAGCTCCATTCAGCTCAATATAATTCGGATTCTCACTTTCCCAGTCGCTGTCATAATCCTCCTCGTCGTAAGTAACCAGCTCACTTGCATCCGTACTGACTGCCGCGCTGTTATTTACAGCTAATTCGGCACTTTCTGTTGTGCTGGAACTGTTTGTCGCCGGAGCAGCATTGCCGCTGCAGGATGCGAGCAAAAAGATACTTAAAAGTGCCGATGCCAGCTTTAGGCTGCTTAATTTTTTTTTCATCATTCCGCTTCCTCTCCTTATCGCCTTACATGTCTTCAATTTGTACCAAATTCGATCTGTTTTTAATGTATCAAGACAACCTGAACTGACCCTGAAACCAATCTGAAACAATTCTGAGTGTCTTGCGGCCGTAGATATGATCGATTCCATATGTGGTTCTGTTTCATTTTCTCGCTGCGTAAAGACAGCAAAAATCCACAGCCTTTTTCGGCTGTGGATTTACTTGTTAGAGACGAGCCGCGGCTGTGCATTTCCACATTCCCGCAGCGTGATGATCATTCAATCTGACTTTATTTCTGGGTCATTCTCGTCAACGCCGGTCTCTTCAATCAGCTGCTCGGAAGCCGCTTCGTCCGATAGATCGATAAGTTTCACGGCTTTGATCTCAGGCGGCCCCGGCCGTTGAAGGCCATATAAACGCTCATAAATCTCTTCAATTTCCTCACCGGTCAGATCGCCACGCTTCAACAG
The DNA here is from genome assembly GCA_035491515.1 of Candidatus Udaeobacter sp. GTDB lineage: Bacteria > Bacillota > Bacilli > Paenibacillales > Paenibacillaceae > Pristimantibacillus. Next base: position 2,977 of record DATJKM010000377.1, read on the forward strand.
CTCTTCGGCAATGGCATGAACAAATTCAGCATTTTCTCTTACAAGCTTCTTCACTTGAAGCATTTGCTCCTTCAAAAGCTGGTTGATCTTCGGCCGGAGTGCCTTAAGTCCTTCAGCTCGGGAGCCTAATGCAAGCCAACTGAACAGCTCATCGCCCATACCGACCACACCAAGGTAGGCGCCGCCCAGCTCTGTAGCCTGCCGAAGATCCGAGGTAACACCGTTTAATTTTTTACCCAGGAACTCCTCTTCTACCGCACGGGCCGCCAAACAAACTTGAATCTCCGCCAGGATCTCGCTGTCGCTTCTATTATACCTCTCATGCGTCGGCTTGGTAGCAGCGAGTCCTAGCGCACCGCCCCGGCGGATGATGGTCACCTTCCAGAGCCGTTCATGGGGCTTCAGCAGGAACTGGGCCACCGCATGGCCGGCTTCGTGGTATGCCACGTTTCTTTTCTCTTCCTCGCTCATGGAGCGGAGCGGCTGCTTGAGACCCCACTCATAAGTCTCCATGGCTGCCCGGAAGTCCTCATAACCCGCTTCTGAAGCTCCTCGCTGGTGAGCGATCACTACCGACTCATTGACGATGTGTTTTATCTGCGCCGGGCTGTATCCGAACGTGTCGAGTGCCGCCCGTTCCGGGGTAAAGGAAGAGTCCCTCTTCACTTTCTCGAGGTAGTACTGGAAGACATCCACCCTTCCATCATAGTCAGGGGTGTCAACCCAGAGCTGCCGGTCGAAACGGCCGGGCCTGAGCAGCGCAGGATCAAGCACATCAGGCAGGTTGGTCGCTGCAACCGTCAGCACTGCCGGACGCTCCGCCTTCTTCCGCCGTAACCCGAGCGAACGGAGCAGTCTGGCAAAACGGGAGCCGTCGATGTTCGGCGGGTCCATCTGCAAAAGCAGTTCGTTGAGCAGGCCGGAGCCGCCCCCCATACCGAACATCATACCTCCTCCTCCGCCACCCGACTGCCGGCTCATGCCGATGGCGTCGATCTCGTCGATAAAGATGATGCAGGCGCCGTAAACGCGCGCGAGCTTCCGGGCCTTCTTGTAAATGCCCATCACCTTGAGGTTGCCGACGCCGAAGAACATGTTTTGGAAGCTGGGAGCCGATGCGTAAGCAAAAGGTACCTTTGCTTCGTTGGCGATGACCTGAGCCAGATAGGACTTACCGGTCCCGGGAGGCCCGCAGAGCAAGAATCCCCGGATCGCCTCGCCGCCCATATCCTTGAACTCCTTGACGCCCTTAAGCAGTGTAACGATCCGCTTCGCATTCTCAACGATCTCTGGATTACCCCGGTAATCATCCCAAGAGGCACCGGTCTCGCCAGGCAAAATCCAGTACGTTCGTCCCCGCGCCAGAAACCAGAAGAGGGCTACGAACTGGATGATGATAAACAATACGGCGTAGAGCAGCTGCAGCATAATGCCCAGAATACTGAGCGCAGCCCTCCAATATGTCGGCCCTCCTGCACGCAACAGCACACCGATGAAAACGAGTGCTGCAAGCCAGAGAAGAACTTTACGCCACTTGATCCAACGATATCTCCCCATGGCCGGCTCACTTCCTATACAGAAGGTTTGGATTGCTCTCTTATGCAAAATGAAGTCCATTTGTAAATTTATATCTATCTTTTTAAAAACTATTCTTATTTTAGACTGAACAATTTATTTTATAGGTACATTAGGCTTTCTCATCGACGGTTTATAGAAGCCCTATTGTATAATAAAAAGCAAGCCTTCTATGAAAGAAGGCCGCAAATGTATTTGATTTATTTAAATTTCCTTTTAATGTCCCATAAATAATGGAGAATTACAGCGAGAGCAAGAATGAAATACAAACTCACAAGAATCCAACTCGTGGGATCAATCGATCTTAACGTTAAAATAACGTTTAATGGCAGGACGTAGTATAGGACATCCTTCAAATAACCTAGCGCAAAATACGGATCGAAAGAGCCTGCCCAGAATGCCTTGACAAAGGAGATAAGAAAATCAATAATCAGCAGCCCAAGTACGGCCCACATGGTATAAAGAATCCAGTCTGAAACTGTAAATGTCATTTATCATCACCACCTTCGTACATACTATGCTCGAAGTACGGACAGGTGCGGATAAATAAAATTAAAATAGGTTCAATTTTGGTTGTTAACTACCCTTACCCAAGATGCATAAAACAGAAACAGGAGGTTGTAAAAAGAAAGAAAAATCCACAATCTGCCGCCGCGTAATGCTGCGATTTTTCTTTATACATTCACATCTTAGCAGGTAAGCTGCCCCCTATGATCCCCACAATATTCTCAGCCGCCAATGGTCGGCTCAAATAATATCCTTGCACGGCGTCACACTTATACTGTTGTAAAAGCGTGAGCTGTTTGCTCGTTTCGACACCCTCAGCAATGACCTTGAGTCTTAAAACATGGGCCATCGCGATAATCGCCTGTACGATCGCATCATCTTCTTCCGAATTGGTTATGTCGTTGGTAAACGACCTGTCGATCTTCAAGGTATCAATAGGCAATTGCTTTAAATAGCCAAACGAAGAATAACCTGTCCCAAAATCGTCAATCGAAATGCCGATTCCCATATTTTTTATCTCTGTTAATTTTTGTATGAAATTATCCATATTGTTCATTGCCATACTTTCCGTGATTTCGATCTCCAGAAACTGCGGATCAAGTCCGGTTTCATTCAATACCCGCTTTACC
>DATJKM010000378.1:0-6759 GCA_035491515.1 Candidatus Udaeobacter sp.
AGTTCCAGGATGACCGCTTATCATGGGCGGCGAAGGGGCTGCTCACCTATTGCAAGGAGCATCGAGATATTACGCTGTCCGAGCTGCTGATGCTCTCTGATCAGTCCGGTGAAGACGAGCAAAGCATTCGCAGGGCATTAAGGGAACTGGAGCGAAACGGTTATTTGGAGGAGTTTCCTGAGCTTATCAAGCTGGCGAATTAATAAAAATAGCAGGACGTATGCAGCATGGTTTGCGGCATATGTCCTGCTATTTTTTTCTCAAACCGGGCATGTGGCCTCAGCGCTACTCCTTGCTTAATTTCTCAAGCAGCGCATCGCCTGTCGCACCCACCTTCACATAGGCAAAGCGGGCGTTTCGTTCGGTTTCGGTACCGGTACCTTCGGGAACAAAGTACGTTTCAATGCCGTAGTAGATGCTTTGCCAGCCGCTTAATGACCCATTAATGATGATCTCCTTCTCCTTTAGCGCTTCCCCGCTTTTATACAAGCGGTCAAATTCATAAACTCCGTCATCGCCCTGACGAAGCACGATCTTGATCCGGCTGAGGCTGCGGCGCGACTCTAATTCCTTGGCCACGCTAGCTGGAGGCGTCGAGATGCTGTAATTGATCCTTACATAATCGCCCTGCAGAAGAGATCTGGGATCAAGCGGCTCGATCGCAAGCTTAACCTGAGTGCCTTTCGAGAGCAAGGATTCGCTGGCTGCGGCATGGTAGCCGACATATCCGAGCTGCAGAATAATGACGATGATGATCAAGACCGGGCTTTTGTGCAGCAACCGGCTGTACGCATCCGTGTCTTCGGGTACTCTGGCACGCGTCTTGTAAGCGAAAATATAAGTAACCGCTATCGCGATAACGCCGAGCAGAGCGAGCGTAATCGACTTGTGCAGCAGCGTCCAGAACAAATCGTAATATTTGTACGCCAGAAACAGGAACCAGAAAACAAAGCTCACAGAGGTCTCCAGCACTTGGTTGCGGCGAACAAACAGGAAGGTTAAGACGGTCACGACAATGAAATTCACAACATTGAACAGCTCGTACGAATACGGGAAAATATCATCCATGAAAGTAAGCCAGAACAGAAAGAGCAGCGTATAGAACAGACCGCATTCCCGCACATGCTGCCTGATCGCACCTTTGCTGAGCAGCTGGTGGCTTGCATAAATGACCGCATTCAGCATCGTTAAAATAAACACGATGAAGGAAGGGGCATGCTGAACCGATTCGAACAGCTGGAACAGAACAATCGCGATATTGATATTGATCAGCGAATAAATGAAGAGATGCTGTGCCCGTCCATGGAAGCTGAACCAGCCGGCAATCGACACGGCCAAGAAGAGCAAGGATAAGCTCGCCATGTCTATCCATCCGATAGCGATCATTCCAGCCGCGTATCCGATCGTAAGCACTGTATAACGAATAACGGCATTTATGCGGCGAAGCAATAGAACGGGTAGAATGAACAGCAGGGAGACGACAAACAGCGTGTACTGAGGCTCTATCGCATCGGATGCCATGAACACCAAGCCTACCAACGAGATGCTGCCAATCAGGACACCGATAACGGTTACGATAGTGGAGACGATTTTGACTGCAAGGGCGCTCTTATGGGCTTCTGCTTGCGCCTCGGCAGCCTGCTCCCCGGCATCTGCGGCCGGATGGCCGAGCTTGTTCAGGTAACGGAAGAAAAAGACGTTTCCGGTCAACAATAAAGCGACAAAGACGAGTCCGAAAATAAAAAATGTGGTGGAAGCATGCTCGGACATCAGCTCCAAAAATTTGAATACGGCGAAGGCGGACGCGGCAAGCGCGTTAAGCGTAAGCATCGTTTTATCCAGACGCACTCGGCTGAAGTAGTAGAAGCCAAACGCAATAGCAGCCGCGCAGGGGATGTTCATCCACGCGCCATACAGCTCGTACTGGGTGGAATTTGTTAAGACGAGCAGGGAAATATGAAAAATAATAAAGCTGACGAGCTTCAGCGGAGTCGATGCGAGCCGCTTTGATTCGATCAGCGTGAACAGGATGAGATTGATTAGGGCAAACAAGCATCCGATCAACAAAATTTCGCTGTCGCTGTGAACGATATAAAGGGAAGACGGGAAAAAATACTGCCATAAGGTCAAATGAACGAGGGCATAAGCAAGTAAGTAGAACGGATTAAAGCGGGTAATAAAAGCCAGCAGCAGCGCCGGAATCGACCATACGAGGAATAGCTCATAAGTGTCGGCATGCGAGTTATAGATCTGGTTCAGCAGCGCAACGGCCGCGCCGAATGAAATGCAGCCCCCGACCAGAAAGATAGCGGACAGAAAGGAGTGATGGCCGAGCATGATTTTCGCTTTGGAGAAAATAAAAGCTGCGCCATAGAACAGAACCATGATGCCTGCAGAGGCGAGAATTTTGTCGGCGCGGCCGAGGCCGCCCCAATTGGCAGCGAAGAAGTAGATGATGGAAGCAAGCAGCAGGGATAAGCCCATTAGGAAGCCGACACGCGTTACGTTTAACCTAAGCATTGCACTCACATGCCTTTCTTGTTGGTATATCTTTATTATAATGACCTATTCCAAAGCCAACTAGTACTCACTTTTTATAGTACCGCATGTCTTCGTCGTATGCAGCAGCGGGGCTAACGCGCCTATTTAGTAATGATACAGCGAGCCCAACAAGCTAAGCAGGCAAGGTTTATGCATGCAAAGATAAGTTAATATGCTATTCTTAAGGATACGAATGAAAGAACGAATAACATGCAGAAGAGGTAAATAGATGAGTGAAATAAAGTTTGCGGATTTTTCTTTAAGTACTGAAATCGTTCGGGCATTGGAAAGCTTGACGTACGAAACGCCAACCGAGGTTCAACGCGAGGTTATCCCAGTGGCGCTTCAGCAGAAGGATCTTGTCGTCAAATCACAAACCGGCAGCGGCAAGACGGCAGCCTACGGCATTCCGTTATGCGAGCTGGTCGATTGGAATGAAAATAAGCCGCAGGTACTCGTTTTAACGCCAACAAGGGAGCTCGCGCTTCAAGTAAACGAGGACATCACCAATATTGGACGGTTCAAGCGGATTAAAGCAATGGCTGTATATGGGAAAGCGCCATTCCATATCCAGAAGGCTGAGCTGAAGCAAAGAACGCATATCGTTGTCGGGACGCCCGGACGCGTCCACGATCATATTGAACGGGGAACGCTCGCTTTGGAGCGAATTAAATATTTGGTGATCGATGAAGCGGATGAAATGCTGAATATGGGCTTTATCGAGCAAGTGACGGCGATCATTCAGCAGCTTCCGAAAGGCAGAGTGACGATGCTGTTCTCCGCTACGTTCCCTGAGGATGTGGCAAAGCTGTCGCGTCAGTATATGAACGACCCCGTTCATGTTGAGATTAAGGCGGCGGGGTTAACGACGGCAACGATCGAGCACTCGGTTATAGAAGTGAAGGAAGCGGATAAGTTTGCTCTGCTTCAAGACGTCATGATTGTCGAAAGCCCCGATAGCTGTATTATATTTTGCCGGACGCAGGAAAACGTGGATCAGGTGTTCCGCCAGATGGCAGAACTCGAATATCCATGCGACCGCATTCACGGCGGGATGGAGCAGGCTGAGCGGTTTGAAGTGATGAACGCGTTCCGCCGTGGGCAGTTCCGCTACTTGATTGCAACGGATGTAGCGGCGAGAGGCATCGATATTACGAATATTACGCATGTCTTCAACTTCGATATTCCGCTCGATAAGGAAAGCTACGTCCATCGCACGGGCAGAACGGGACGAGCAGGCCATACAGGAAAAGCGATCACGTTTGCAGCTCCGAAGGACAGCAGACGGTTAGCCGAAATTGAGGAATACATCGGCTTCGGCATTCCTAAAGCGCCAGCTCCCTCGGAAGAAGCGGTTGATCTTCGCCGGGAGGATTTTGAGCAGAAAATCAATGTCGGGCCCGTACTCAAAAAAGATAAGCGCGAGCAGTTAAATAAGCAGATCATGAAGCTTAATTTCAACGGAGGCAAGAAGAAGAAGCTGAGAGCGGTCGATTTTGTCGGAACGATCGCCAAAATAGAAGGTGTATCCGCGGATGATATCGGCATCATTACCATACTGGATCACGTTACCGATGTGGAAATTTTGAACGGCAAAGGGCCGCTCGTGCTGGAGATTATGAAAAATACGACGGTTAAGGGCAAGCAGCTTAAAGTCCGCAGAGGGAAGAAGTCTTAAGCCGGAAGCCGATCCGATGAAGCGGCTGCCGGGCTGAAGCGTCAAGGCGGAACCGGACTCAGGCTGACGGCTATTCGGCAAAGAAAATTAGTTATCCCCATGTGGATATCTTTTCGCGCCGCAAAGCTCAAAAACGATGCCAAAGTATCGATTATTAGGGGTGGTTTATACACATATTCCAATTGGGGTGTGGATATGGTTGTGTGTTATCTTTATCCGGGGGCGATGCGGCAATAAAGTGTGATTTTGCGGAAAGGAGAGCGGCTTGTTGATAAATGAACTGAGGGAGCAGTTTGGCGACATCGATATTTATTTATTTGACCAGCTGCTGAAAGGATGGGTCACAAAGGAGATGCGCATCCTTGACGCAGGCTGCGGCTCAGGGCGGAATATAACCTATCTGCTTCGCAGCGGCTATGAGGTATATGCGGTCGACCGCTCGGATGCTGCCATTCAGGAGGTGCAGAAGCTTGCTTCAGTCATTGCGCCTGTCTGGTCTGCCGCCCGGGCGCGCGTAGAGGCTGTCGAGCAAATGAGCTTTGCGGATGAAAGCTTTGACTTTATCATCAGCAGCGCGGTGCTGCATTTCGCGGAACATGAGGAGCATTTTGACCAAATGGTTGACGAGCTTTGGCGCGTGCTGAAGCCCGGCGGACGGCTATTCGCACGTTTGGCGTCTTCCACTGGAATGGAGTCCAGCATTCAGCCGCTTGGTGATGAGCGATATCTGCTTCCTGATGGAAGCAGACGTTTTCTCGTGAATGATGAGCGTCTTTTGAGTATGACTGCGCGGCTGAAGGGCCAATTATTCGAGCCGCTCAAAACCGTCATCGTAGTCGGCAAGCGCTGCATGACAACCTGGTGTGTCCAAAAGTAAGTTGAACGGCAGAATTTTATCCTTATCGGTCAGGTCATCGCGTGTTATCCCGATCAGCATAAACAGCTATATTGTATTTTCACAAGATAGAAGACCGTTTTTAGTGAAGCGAGGTCTCTATGCTGTACTTGGTACAACATAGAGGCCCATATGTCTGCCTGCAACCGAAAATAACAGCTTTTTATTGCAAATGTGCAGGATAGAGCAGGATTTAGCGCTAATATGGAGAAAGTTATTGCGATTTTACAGGATAGCGATTCATTTGGTGTAATTTCGAGGCAACTCCACAAAGTAGGGGCTGCTTTTATCGATCATTTACATCGAATTAGAATAAGAAAATCAGCTATATGTAGAGGAAAACATCATAAAGCCCAAATAACGAATGGAGGACATGAAACATGTCTAATTTACCAAATTGCCCATCGTGCAATTCCGAATACACTTACGAAGATGGAAGCCTTTTTGTCTGTCCGGAATGCGCTCATGAATGGAATCTAGAATCAGATTCTGGAAATAGCGAAGACAAAAGGATTATTAAAGATGCAAACGGAAATGTTTTAAACGATGGTGATTCTGTAACAGTAATCAAAGACTTGAAAGTAAAGGGAAGTTCATCGGTCATCAAAATCGGAACAAAAGTGAAAAATATACGTTTGGTTGACGGAGACCATGATATTGATTGCAAAATTGACAGCTTTGGAGCTATGAAATTAAAATCTGAATTTGTTAAAAAGATATAGGATGCGGTTATATGCAACAGAACGAGTATAGAGTGAAGGTCCTTCGACATGGAGGGCTTTTTTCTATTTTCCAAGCAAAAGGAGCTGTGCCGCCCGAGGGTGGAAACAGCTTCTTTCTTTCATGAGCCGCGCTTCGTTTATCTGCGTATAGCATCAAGAGACTAATCTTCCCCAATACGGCATCATCGTTTAAATTCCGTTTAAACAGGCAATGTAAAGTAGGAAGCGTGGTGGAGTGAATAGAGAGGCAGGAGTGAAGACCGATGAATGATAAAAAAAGTAAGGTGAAGCGGTTTATAGGACTCATTATGGAGACGAACCCTCCGAAGGCGCTGCTTTCCGTGGCGGTTATTCTGAGCGTTATTACGACGCTGGTTGGACTTACGATCCCGTTATTTACGAAAAATATGGTTAACGGATTTTCGCTCGGCTCATTAAGCACAGCTCAAGTCGCCTTGATGGCGGCAGCTTTTATTGCTCAAGTCGTGTCAGGCGGCGTCTCGGTCTACTTGCTGCATTACAGCGGCAATAAAATCGTATCGTCCATTCGCGAACGGCTGTGGAGCAAGCTGCTGCGCCTGCCGGTTCCGTATTATGACAACAAATCGTCCGGCGATACGATTAGCCGCCTGACGAACGACACGGCGCTGCTGAAGGGTCTCATTACCGAGCATGTGACCGGTTTTTTCACAGGCATTTTATCCATAATCGGCGCATTGTCGATCTTGTTCTATATGAACTGGCAAATGACGCTGATCATGCTTACTGTATTCCCGGTTGCTGCTTTAATCATGGTGCCGATCGGCCGCAAAATGTACAGCATCTCCAAGTCAACGCAGGAGGAAAACGCCCGTTTTACTTCAGTCATCAACCGCGTCGTATCTGAAATTCGTTTGGTGAAGGCGTCGGGCTCCGAGCCCGTC
>DATJKM010000379.1:0-10950 GCA_035491515.1 Candidatus Udaeobacter sp.
AGCCCATTGAAATGACTTTGACACCATAACGTTCCATTGGAAGTATGGTGTTATTCACGGTCTTTGGCCGTTCTTCGATACCCATCATATTCGGGATGCTGAAGCCGTAAATATCGGCATCGATGATGCCAACCTTCTTCCCTCTTCTGGCAAGAGCTAACGCTAAATTCACGGTCACCGTTGACTTTCCTACACCACCTTTGCCGCTTGCAATTGCGATAAACTGGACATCCTTTCTTTTGTTGAGCGCTATTTCTTTTGTTATCATAATCGCACCTCCAATTGCACTCATTATACCAACAGGCATTTGGTATGAATGTGATCTTTGTCACATTCATTCACGGGTAATCAAATGAGCGGCCGGACGGCATGAAAGATTCATTATACTCAGATCTAACAGTGATGCCCATCAAAGAAAGAATTAGGGAATAATCATTTCGTCGTTGCTTTCTCGTGGTGGAACCATAGGATTCTCGCAAAATATAGTCTTCGATATATTTTACTTTGTTTAAATGACCTTAAAGGTGATATAGCTCACAGTAGTACTGCGGAGAGCCGACTATAATGGGCGGTATGAAGGTAATGACTAAACACACCTGATAGAAAGGTTGCAGCCGATGAATGAGACACATTGGGGATTACCGCCAAAACAAGGGCTCTACGATCCACAGTTTGAAAAAGACGCGTGCGGAATGGGATTCGTGGCGAACATCAAGGGCAGAAAGTCGCATGCCATTGTACGCCAAGCCTTAACCGTACTGGAAAATATGGAGCACCGCGGCGGCCAAGGAAGTGAACCGAATACGGGGGACGGCGCCGGTATTATGCTGCAAATTCCGCATGCGTTTTTCATGCGGGAGCTAAAGAAGCAGGGGATCGAGCTCGGGGAGGAAGGAGGGTATGCCGTTGGGATGCTTTTCCTGCCGCAGGATAAAGAGATTCGCGCTTTGCAAGAGCATCGTTTGGAGAACATCATCCGCGAGGAAGGACAAGTGCTGGTCGGTTGGCGTACGGTGCCTACGAATGATGGAAAGCTTGGCGAATCAGCAAAAGCCGCAAAGCCGTATATCCGTCAGTTGTTCATCAGACGTCATCCGGAACTGAAGGACGAACTCGCATTCGAGCGTAAGCTGTATGTTATCCGCAAACGTGCGGAGCTGGACATTCGATACTCGGCTATGGAAGGCGGGGATATGTTCTACTTTCCGAGCCTGTCTTCCAAGAAAATTGTTTATAAAGGCATGCTCACGACCGAGCAGGTACGCTCGTTCTATTTGGAATTAAATGACGAGCTGGTGGAAACGGCAATCGCACTTGTTCATTCTCGTTTCAGCACGAACACGTTTCCGAGCTGGGAGCGAGCCCATCCATACCGGTATTTGATTCATAACGGCGAAATCAATACGCTGCGCGGTAACGTAAACTGGATGCATGCGCGTCAATCGTTGTTCGCAAGCGAACTTTTTGGAGTGGATCTAGAGAAAATTAAACCGGTCATCAATTCTGACGGATCAGATACAGCGATGTTTGACAACACGCTCGAGTTTCTGTATTTAGCCGGACGTTCTTTGCCGCATGCGGCTATGATGATGGTACCGGAGCCATGGACCCATGACGAAGACATGAATGAGGAGAAAAAAGCATTCTACGAATATCACAGCACAGTCATGGAACCGTGGGACGGACCGGCAGCCATGGCTTTCACGGACGGCACCCAAATTGGCGCCATGCTGGATCGGAACGGTTTACGTCCCGCCCGTTATTATGTAACGAAAGACGACCATATTATTCTGGGTTCCGAAGCTGGGACAGTTGAAATTCCACCGGAAAATATTTTGTATAAAGACCGCCTGCGTCCAGGTCGAATGCTGCTCGTCGACACAAAGCAAGGACGAATCATTTCCGATGAGGAAGTGAAAGCGACGATCGTGTCCAAGCAGCCGTACCGCAGCTGGCTCGACGAGCATCTCATCGGTCTGGACGGATTACCGGAGGCACCGGAGGTGCCTGAGCCGGATCATGAAACGATACGGCAGCGCCAGCTGGCGTTCGGCTACACGTATGAGGATCTGCGTAAAGTGCTTGAACCGATGGCCCGCGGCGGAGCGGAGCCGATTGCGTCGATGGGCTATGATGCTCCGCTCGCGGTACTGTCGGAGCGTCCGCAGCGGCTCTATAACTACTTTAGGCAGCTTTTTGCTCAGGTTACCAATCCGCCGATCGATGCCATCCGTGAGGAGATTATTACGTCTACGTATACGACACTAGGCCCGGAGCGAAATCTGCTGAATCCGGAGCCGGAGAGCTGCAGGCACATTCGTCTTGCAACGCCGGTTTTATCGAATGAAGATTTCGCTAAGCTGCGGCATGTGCGAAGACCGGGTTTCAAATCCATTACATTGCCTATTTTCTTCCCTTCTTGTGATGGTGAAGCGGGATTGCGTGCGGCGCTTATGCAAATGCGTGAAGCGGCCGATCGGGTCATTGCAAAAGGGCACAATATCCTGATCCTATCAGATCGCGGTATCGATAGGGACAATGCGGCAATTCCAGCCTTGCTAGCTGTTTCTGCGTTGCATCATCACCTCATCAGGCGGGGTACTCGGACAAAGGTTAGTATTTTACTCGAGTCCGGCGAGCCGCATGAAGTTCACCATTTTGCTTTGCTTCTTGGTTATGGCGTGAATGCCGTTAATCCATATCTGGCTTTCGAGACGCTGGATGATATGATCCGTCAAGGGATCTTGAATCATATCTCTCATGGGATGGCTGTCAAAAACTTCATTAAAGCGGTAACGAAAGGCATTATTAAAATTACTTCTAAAATGGGAATCTCGACTATTCAATCTTATCGCGGAGCACAGATTTTTGAAGCGCTTGGCCTGAAGAAAGAACTCGTAGATGAATTCTTCACATGGACGCCGTCCCGAATCGGGGGCATCGGGCTTGATGTGATTGCCAATGATACGCTGAAGCAACATTTTCACGGGTTTAGCGCACTGGTAGGCCAAGACATGGAGCTCGACTCAAGCGGAGAATATCAGTGGCGTAAAGACGGCGAAGCCCATATGTACAATCCGCAGACCGTTCATTTGCTTCAGCTTTCTACTCGCAACAACGACTACAAGATGTACAAGGAGTTCTCCATGCTTGTAAGAGGGGAGGACAAACAAAATATGACGCTTCGTTCGCTGCTTAGCTTTAAACCGATGTGTCCTCCAGTATCAATTGATGAGGTTGAACCAGCCCAGTCGATAGTGACGCGCTTTAAAACCGGAGCCATGTCATTTGGTTCTATCAGTAAGGAAGCGCATGAAAGCCTTGCGGTTGCCATGAACCGTCTCGGCGGCAAATCGAATACCGGTGAAGGCGGCGAAGATCCAGCAAGATTCGTGCTTGATGAGAATGGAGATTCAAGGCGCAGCGCGATCAAGCAGGTCGCATCGGGACGGTTCGGTGTCACGAGCCATTACTTGGTCAATGCGGATGAAATCCAAATTAAAATGGCGCAAGGCGCGAAGCCCGGGGAAGGCGGACAGCTGCCTGGCAGCAAAGTGTATCCATGGGTTGCAGAGGTTCGTGGATCCACACCAGGTGTTGGCCTAATTTCGCCGCCGCCGCACCATGACATCTACTCCATCGAAGACTTGGCGGAACTGATCCACGATCTGAAGAATGCAAACCCGCGTGCTCGCCTTAATGTCAAGCTTGTATCCGAGGTTGGCGTGGGTACGATAGCCGCGGGTGTCGCCAAAGGCCGTGCTGACATCATCGTGATCAGCGGAAGCGACGGAGGTACAGGCGCCTCCCCGATGGCATCCATCCGTCATGCAGGACTTCCTTGGGAGCTTGGACTAGCGGAAACGCATCAGACGCTTATGCTGAATAAGCTTCGCGACCGAGTTACGATCGAAACGGATGGTAAAATGCTAACCGGCTATGATGTCGCGATAGCTGCCTTATTGGGTGCCGAAGAATACGGCTTCTCAACCGCTCCGCTTGTCGTTCTAGGCTGTGTCATGATGCGGGTCTGTCATCTGAATACATGTCCGGTGGGCATTGCGACTCAAAATCCCGAGCTGCGAAAAAATTTCAAAGGAGATCCGACCCATGTTGTCCATTACATGCGTTTTTTAGCAGAGGAATTGCGCGAGATTATGGCCGAACTCGGATTCCGTACGATCAACGAAATGATAGGACGGGCGGATTGCCTTGAGACAAAAAATCTTATTGGTCATTATAAAGCGAAAGGCATCGATTTGTCTCAACTGCTCTATCAGCCAGAGGTATCAGAAGATGCCACGCGTTACTGTATACAAGAACAAAATCATGGTCTTGACCAATCATTAGATATGCTACGGCTCTTGCCGCTGGCCGAACCTGCCCTGGAAAGAGGGGAACGGGTAAGGGAAACACTGCCCATTCACAATGTAAACCGCGTTGTCGGAACGATTCTGGGCAGCGAGGTGACCAGGCGTTACGGACTGTCAGGACTGCCGGAGGATACGATCCGGTTCGATTTTATCGGATCCGCGGGACAAAGCTTCGGCGCATTCGTTCCTAGCGGGATCACCTTGTCGGTTGAGGGAGATGCGAATGATTATATTGGCAAAGGTCTATGCGGCGGTAAAATCATTGTCGCACCATCCTCAAAGGCGACATTTCCTGCTGAACAGAATGTCATTATCGGAAATACGGCGTTCTATGGCGCCACTAGCGGTGAAGCCTACATCCGAGGAATAGCGGGCGAACGTTTTGCCGTCCGCAACAGCGGCTCGAAGGTTGTCGTCGAGGGGGTGGGTGATCACGGATGCGAATATATGACAGGCGGATGCGTTGTCGTTCTAGGAGGCACCGGACGAAACTTCGCGGCGGGCATGTCAGGCGGGATTGCCTATATACTCGACGAATCCCGCGATTTCTATAAGCGCTGCAATCTGGAGATGGTGCTGCTGGAGCGTCTTGAAGATGAGCAGGACATCGCTGAACTGCGCAATCTAATCGAACGTCATGTAACGTATACGAACAGCGGACCGGGCTCCCGAATTCTTGAGAACTGGAAATCATCACTGGATACATTCGTCAAAGTTATTCCGAAAGACTACAAACGGATGCTCGAACAGATCCGAAAGGCCGAGCAATCAGGCTTAAGCGGAGATCACGCCCTATTGGCCGCTTTCGAAGCGAATGATAGGGAACTCGCCCGCTTTAGGGGCAATTAACAGCAAAAAGCAAGGAGGGAACCAATATGGGTGGCATACGCAAAAAAATCGCCATTGTTGGTGGGGGCATAACGGGATTGAGTGCTGCCTATTATGCGAAAAAGCTGTTCGCGGAACACCATATTCCCGTTGATCTTACACTTATTGAAAAAAGTGAACAACTAGGAGGGAAAATACGTACACGGCATCGTGATGGCTTTGTTATTGAACAAGGACCGGATTCCTTTATGTCGCGGAAGCTGCCGATTATTGCTTTAACAAGAGAGCTAGGGCTCGAGGATGAATTAACGGCAACGAATCCTAAAGCGAAAACCAATTATATTTTGCATAAAGGCCGACTCCACCGGATGCCGCTGGGGCTTGTACTCGGCATTCCAACGGAAGTGGCTCCGTTTATTAAAACCGGATTAATATCCCCAATCGGCAAAGCTCGTGCTGCTTTTGATTTATTACTGCCTAAGAAGAAGGGAGTAAAAGACGAATCGCTCGGAAGTTTTATAGAGCGACGATTGGGAAAAGAGGTGCTGGAGCATATAACGGAACCGCTATTGGCGGGCATTTATGCAGGTGATACCGGGGCTTTAAGCCTTAAAGCGACCTTTCCGCAATTTCATGAACTGGAACAAAAGCATCGAAGCCTCATATTAGGAATGTTGTCCGGGAAAAAAAGGACTCGCGAAACGAAGGGGCTGCCGGAGATAGCAAGAAACAGCATGTTTCTGACCTATAAAGGAGGATTGGAAACGTTAGTTAACCGCCTTACCGAGGTATTACAACCGACAAAAGTTATTACTAGCCAAGGGGTTGTGGAAATAGCTAGAGATGAGCAGGAGTATCATTTGCGTCTTGAACAGGGCTTGGAAATGAAAGCGGACGGCTTGATTATGGCATTGCCTGCTTATCAAACGGCTGAGCTGATGCCGGATCTTCCGGCATTAAAATGGCTGAAGAAAATTCCTTATGTATCGGTAGCCAATATTGTTTTGGCCTTTAACCAGGAAGATATCGCATTCCCGTTAGACGGCTCCGGATTTGTTGTACCGCGAGGTGAAGGGCGCACCATTACGGCTTGTACTTGGACCTCTTCGAAATGGCTTCATACGGTGCCAAAAGGGAAAATTCTTTTAAGAACCTATGTCGGACGTGCGGGAGCGCAGGAATGGGTCCCGCTTACTGACGGGCAGCTGCTAGCCAAGGTGCGTAGCGATCTAAAAGAAATTATGGGAATTACAGCAGAGCCTATTTTTCATGAAATCACGAGATTAAAACAATCGATGCCCCAATACCCGGTGGGCCATCTTGAGCAATTGAAGAAACTAAGAGAAGAACTGATATGTGAACGACCGGGAATATTCCTTTGCGGCGCTGGATATCAGGGAGTTGGCATTCCTGATTGTATCCAGCAGGGCAAGCAGGCAGCTGAGCAGATGTTTAAATATATGAAATCGCTATAAGAAGTGATGCCCGTCACAGAGTCGTTTCTAACACCAGGCTATAATCAGTAAATAAGTGAAAGCTTTAACAGAAGGTTTGGTTTACAAATTCATTTGGAGGTGGACAATGATGACTACATTTAACGGTACCGAGAAGATCGGTGACATTGTAACTAATTTTCCGGGTGCCAGTAACTTATTTAAGGAGTACAGCATTGACTTTTGCTGCGGCGGAGGACGTTCCCTCTTAGAAGTGCTTCGTCTACAGGGGACGAATGAAGAATCCTTTATTGAACAGCTCAATCTGAGCTACCTTGAAGTCCATAGAAACAAAGATCGCAGCGTGGATTGGCGCGAGAAATCTTCTAGCGAGTTAATGGATTATGTGGTTAACACGCATCATGCCTATCTGCAAAAGGAACTCCCGTTGTTAAGTGAATTTACGACTAAGATTCTTCGTGTTCACGGCCCTGCACAGGGAGATGTGCTCGCTAGGCTGCACAGGCTCTTCCATCAAATGAAAATGGAGCTTGAGCAGCATTTAATTGCAGAAGAGGAGGTTCTATTCCCTCTAATCAGGCAATATGAAGAAAGTCCATCCGGGGCTCTCCTTGAGAAAACGGTCAAAGCTATTAATGAGCTTGAGGCTGATCACAGCGGCGTTGGTGATATTCTGAAGGAAATGAGAGAAATAACAAATCAATATGAGCTGCCGGCTGAGGCATGCCGAACCTATACGCTTACCTTCCAAAAACTGGAAGAACTCGAATCGGATTTATTTGAGCACATCCATTTGGAGAACAACATCCTTTTTCCACGTATGGCTGAGGGGTTATAAACGATTAGAAAGGAGAAGGAGCCGATCAACAGGTCGGCTCCTTCTCAAGGATAATAGGGAAATACATGGGAGGTTAAAGGAATTGAACATTCCACAAATGCAAATTGCACATATGAGACCAAAATTTCCGATTATCCAAGGAGGAATGGGGGTACGAATCTCCCTAAGCGGACTGGCTTCGGCTGTAGCAAATGCTGGAGGAATCGGTATTATTTCTGGAACGGCAATTCCTATCGAGGAACTGAGAAATCATATTCGTAAAGCGAGGGAACTTACAAACGGCATAGGTTACATAGGAGTCAACGTGTTGTTTGCGATGAATCATTTTGGAGAAACGATAAAAGCGGCTATGGAAGAAAAAGTGGATTTTATTATTTCCGGAGCCGGTTTTTCCCGAGATATGTACGCATGGGGGAGGGAATATGAAGTACCCATCATCTCTATTGTCTCGTCAGCTAAATTGGCAAAGCTAGCCGAAAAATTAGGTGCCTCTGCTGTAGTTGTAGAAGGCTTTGAAGCGGGTGGACATCTGGGGACGGACAGGCCTTTGTTTGATATTCTTCCAGAAGTGGTGGAGGCAGTGAATATTCCTGTTATCGCTGCCGGAGGTATCCTTTATGGAAAAGACGTAGCCAAAGCTATTCAAATGGGTGCTGCCGGGGTACAGATGGGAACTCGTTTTGTTGCGAGCATCGAATGTGATGCGCACCAATCATTGAAGCAGAAGTATGTAGATTGCAATGAGGGCGATACTGTACTCGTAAAAACTACGGTTGGTTTACAAGGTCGGGCGATTAAAAATCAATTGACTACTATGATCAGTGGAGGCAAAAAGTTAAAGATTGATAAGTGCTATGACTGCCTTAAACATTGTTCCTATCAATTTTGTACTTTGGATTCCCTCATAAAGACGGTTGACGGGGATATGGATACCGGGTTGGTTTTTGCCGGTGCCAGAGTTCACGAAATTAAAGATATATTACCCGTACAAGTTATTGTTGATAATATTATGAATGAATATGAGCTAGCTATTCATGGAGGACTCGAAAGTGTCGGCCCAAGAGCTTAGCTCGAAGCGATCGGATACGATCGAAATCAAGATATCCACTATGGGACAGGATATCGTGTTTCTGGTTACAGGGGGGGCAGCCCATATCGGAGCAGTAGCAACAGCGTATGTGTCGGATGAAAAATATGCCATTGTAAAGGTTCTTTCACTTCCCGGCCACCGTGAGGCGGAGTTGGCAGCCGAACTGGCAGAGACAGCGTCCCTTGCCATAGGTCATACAGTAGCTGTATTGGTAGGTATCCATCTGGATTCACCCACGAGGGGGGACATCGATGCCATCGTTGAGGAAGCTAGAAGGAAGATGAGGCAGCTGCTAAATTGTTGGGAGTTCGTCGGTAATTGAAGCTGCAAAAACAACCAAAACGGGAGCTGGAGTGAATCCGGCTGAGAGGCAGGCGAATAATATATGAGTGAAATGTTCAAAATCGGCGGGAGTACACTAACCAGTCGTTTCTTTGTTGGTACAGGAAAATATGGGGATGATTCGATCATTTCCGATGTGATCAGTCGTTCCGGCGCTCAAGTCGTTACCGTGGCGGTAAGGCGAGTGGATCTTGATGCAAAACGTGGCAATATTCTGAATTATATACCAGAGGGCACTCATTTATTGCCGAATACGTCCGGAGCCAGAACAGCGCTTGAGGCGGTGCGAATAGCACGTCTTGCCAGAGCGGCTGGTATGGGGAATTGGATCAAAATTGAGGTCATAAACGATCAAAAATATTTGTTGCCTGACAATGAAGAAACCATTCGCGCAACGTCGATTTTGGCCGAAGAAGGGTTTGTAGTGTTTCCGTACATGAATCCAGATCTCATTGCCGCAAAGAAGATGAGAGATGCCGGCGCTGCGGCGGTAATGCCGCTGGGAGCCTCGATTGGATCAAACAGAGGTTTACAAACGAAAGAAATGATTCGCATTATAATCGAAGAAATCGATGTGCCTATCATTGTTGACGCAGGTATCGGGAGACCGTCAGAAGCAGCGGAAGCGATGGAGATGGGGGCAGCTGCGGTATTAGTGAATACGGCAATCGCGACCGCAGGCGATTCTGTTTCCATGGCGGAGGCGTTCGCTTATGCGATTAAAGCTGGTCGACAGGCATTTGTATCCGGAATGGGGGCGGTCATGAAGACGGGGGAGGCATCGTCCCCGTTGACAAACTTTTTAGGCTAAAGGAGGAGAATGGGGTGGATTTCTATGAAACCTATCGTGAATTAAAAAATATACAATTTGAAGATAAATTTGAGGACGTAACCGAGTCAGACATCATCCGCATTTTGCAAAAGGATCATTTGTCCGAACAAGATTTTTTGTCTTTGCTCGCTCCTGCTGCCGGCCGTTGCTTGGAACCGATAGCACAAAAAGCCAATCAGATCACCGTACAAAATTTTGGTCGGACGATTTTACTCTTCACTCCGTTATATGTATCGGATTATTGTGTTAATTCATGCGTTTATTGCAGTTTCAGTGTCGAGAACGCGTTCCCAAGAAGAAAGCTTGCTCTGCCTGAGGTTGAAAGGGAGGGGGCCGCGATTGCTGCAACAGGAATCAAACATATTTTATTATTGACAGGTGAATCGCCTCAGCAATCAGGTCATGATTATTTAAAGGACTGCCTTCAACAATTAACCAAACACGCTTCTTCTGTTTCACTTGAGGTTCAACCGATGGACAGACAAAAGTATGCGGAGTTGATCGAATATGGTGCGGATGGATTGACCATTTTCCAAGAAGTATACAACGAGAAGATTTACAGCGAGCTTCATCGGAAAGGGCCGAAACGCGATTATAAATTCCGATTGAATGCGCCTGAAAGAGCATGTCAAGCCGGAATTAGGACGGTTACGATCGGTCCTCTTCTCGGGTTGGACAACTGGAGAAAGGAAGTGTTTTTTGCAGGGATGCATGCCCGTTACTTACAGGAACGTTATCCGGAAATAGAGATAGGAATGTCGTTGCCCCGAATACGTCCAAGCCTCGGAAATTGGAACGAGTTTTATCCGGTGACGGACAATGAATTGGTTCAGGTCATGTTAGCGGTGCGTTTATTTTTACCTCGTGCGGGTATAACACTTTCGACAAGAGAGAGTGCGGAATTACGTAACCATTTAATCAAATTGGGTGTGACCAAAATGTCTGCTGGTTCGTCTACAGCAGTCGGCGGGTATTCAAATGATAACGTCGGTACAGCTCAATTTGAAACTTCTGACGATCGAAGTGTTATGGAAATATGCTCATATTTACACGAGCAATTTTACCAGCCTATATTAGTAGATTGGCCTATGTTTGATTTTGCGAAGTGAATGGTACTGTGATATAGATCATAGTTAGAAGAGAGCATCTTACTTATAATTAGTTTAGTTCACAGACCAAGAAGGTTATAGAAC
>DATJKM010000380.1:0-41662 GCA_035491515.1 Candidatus Udaeobacter sp.
ATAAGCTTGCCGCTAAAATCCGCAGTTTCGTTGAAGGAGAGCGTAAACTCCGCTGTCTCTCCCGGCGCATATCTCGCTTTGCCGATTGTCATTTTCTTAATCGGCTCGGAAGGAATGGACGCCAGCAGACTTGATTCCTCCGCATGAACGGATGACGACGAACCTATAACGGTGAATGAGGGTCCTAGCAGCATGACAAAAGACATAGACATGATCAATAACTTTCGCTTTAATGAACGCTTTGATTTTGACATTCCAAATCTCCTTTATTATTGGTTTTAAAATGATCGAGCGATACCGTCAGCGGAATAGCAAGCGCTTTCAAGGCTGCATAAAAACCAAAGCGGACGAAAATCCACATTCGTACCGCTTTGGTCTGTCTGCCTATCGCATGATGCTCTACTTGTAATTAATCGTTAATAGATCCCAGTATTTCAGACTTGGAAGCTTTAGCTTAACACTGCCGTCCTGCTGCTCGAAGCTCAGCTTAACAGGCGAACCGTTATAATAGTCCGGCGAAGCGAACATGATGCTGGCTACTTCCCGCTCCGTCTGAATGGAAATGTCTACATCTTTGCGATCCGCAGGCGCCGCTTGCTCGCCTTTGTCATCTCGCCATTCCATCGTCGTTGCATCTGTGAAGTTAATGAAGTGAACGATGTCGCTGCCGTTTTTTTGCTTTGCAAAGGACCAAATCTTGCCTTGTTCAGGCGATGTAGTAACAGCTGCATCTTCCGTACCCGATACGGCCACTTCCGCCTCTTCCAGTCCATCCCGTAAAATATTTTGATAAGCGACAAGGAAGTCGTAATAGCGAATGAGCTGCTCTTCCAGCTCAGCCGGAATCGTCAGGTTTTTATTCGGGAAATATTCTTTGGCCAGCATGTTTTCCCCAAGCTCCAGATGGGAGCCGCCGGATGCGAAGATGACCGCATCCGTAAGTAGCACTCCCGGCGTGTTGAACTCCCCGCTTGCGTCGGCCAAATCATAGTTCATGTAAGCTGCAAGCACGGTGTTCAGCTTATTTTTGCTGTACTTGCTGTTTTGGTCGATAATGTCCTTCAGGCTGCTGTATTTCGGATGCCCGTCCCATACTTCCGTATAAAGGAATTCGAGAGGCGCCTGAGGAGCCATAAAGGCCTGCCCATACTGTCCGACCGCATTCATCACGTAGTCGACATCCAGCTTCTCCTTAGCAGCTTTAAGGAAAGACACATACCCCTGAGCCAGCTGTACGCTTTCCCCCTTGGCATTCCACAATGCTCCGCGGTCGCCCAATTGGTCAACATGCCAGCCGTCAAACGGCAGCTGCTTAAACACTTCGGTTTCCTTGTCGATCAGATAGTTCTGCCACTCGGTACTGCTTGGGTCATAAAGCATAATGTCGCTGGCCCAGCTGTCCGGCAAGGGATGCTTATCCTGGTTTGTTTGCGTCGGATCCTTGTAAAGAGCCCACTCTTTCTTGACGCCGTCCGCTTCCGCGCCCTCGTACGCGCCGAACAGCAGGTTATAGTTCATCGCCATCATATTTTTGCTGTGCGCGAGGTCAATATAGCCCTTGATCGTGTCCAACGAGACCGGTCTGTTCGCAATATCCGGCCATTCCGAGGCCGGTTTATCGCCGTCCATCTTCACAGGATCGTGATGCTTGTACTGCCAGTCATAAAATTGAAGGCCGTTAATATGGAACCGGTTCAAGCGTTCAATTACTGCCGTCAATTCATCCTTGCTCATGCCGTGGAAGTCGGCCAAATAGCCGTAACGGGGAAATTTGCTCCAATTCGCGGAAACGTCGACCGCGATGTTCTGATGATCCATCACTTCTCCCTTTGCCGACAGGAACACCTCCGCCATATAGCCTTTACCGTCTTCCTTCGGCGGCGTCCAATCCCAGGTGATTTGTCCGCCTTCCGCCTTTACCTCCTGCTCGCCGATCTGCTCGCCAAGATGACGATACTGAACGATCACCTTCGCTTTCGGCTCCGCTTTGCCCAAATCCAGCTTGAAGCTAACCTTTTCGCCGGGACGGTACACTGCTTTGTCTGTGGTCAACCCGCTCATTATCCCTTGGCTGACCACCGTCTCCGCCACAATCTCCGTTTGTTTGCTGCAGCCTGCTGCCAGAATGACAAAACAGCTCATCGCTGCGATAGCAGCTGACTTCATTTTTTTGCGGATCACATGCATCTGTCCTTCCCTGTTTGTCTAGTTAACCTTTCACGCCGCCTTCGTTAAACCCGCCCTGCACAAATCTCTTCTGGAAAATAATATAGAGCAGCACGGTCGGTACGAGCGCAATAATAGAAGCGGCGAATACCCATGAATAGTTGGTAGCGTACTTGTCGTTGAACATAAGCAGCGCGACCGGCAGCGTCCGCAGCGCCTCCTCCTTGATGATGACGAGCGCCGTAAAATATTCCTCCCATGTGCCTTGGAAGGACAGAACCGCGAGCGTCGCGATCGCCGGCATCGATTGCGGCAAATAAATGTTCCAGAAAATCCGCCAGCTGCCGCCTCCGTCGATCAGTACGGACTCCTCATACTCCTTTGGAATGCTTTGAAAGAAGCCGCGGAGGAAAAACGTGCTGCCGACAACGCCGCCGCCGATATAAATTAACCATAGGCCCCAGTACGTATTAACTAAACCAAATGATTTGATAATAAGAAACTGCGGGATAATGTTAATAACGCCGGGAATCATCATCGTCAGAAGAAACACGCGGAACAACAGCTCTTTGCCCGGAAAGTTAAATCTGGCAAATCCGTATGCCGTAAGACAGCCGAGGAACAGGCTTCCCGTCATAGACACAATCGTAACGAGCGAGCTGTTCAGGAAATATCTCGCGAAATTATTTTTGCTCCATACAAGCTGGTAGTTATAAAGATTCGGAATAACCGAAAATACTTCCTTAGGCCTTGGCAGCGAATAAGCCCCTTTAATGAAACTGGTCATAATCATATAGACGAAGGGGAATAGAAAAGCCAGCGCCCCAAGTACAATAATGCCGTAAACCAGGGTCTGAATATGCCATTTCGTTTTCATTGCTTCCCCCTCCTACAAAAACCGCTGATTGCCGAATTTTTTCATCTGGGAATACGTGAGTAAGAACACGGCGATCCCCATCATGACGGCTACAGCGGATGCATAACCAAAGTTAAAGTTCTTAAATGCCTGCAAGTACATAAGGCTCGGGAGCGTTTGGGTCTGATCCATCGGGCCGCCCTTCGTAATAAAGTAAACCTGCGGGAAAAAGTTAAACGCGCCGTTAACCAGATTTATAATAACGAATGCTGTTACAGGACCAAGCATCGGAACCGTAATGCTCCAAAACTGCTTCGTTCCGTTAGCGCCGTCGATTTGCGCCGCTTCATAATATTCCTTCGAAATGCCCTGCAGCGCTGCCAAATAGATGACGACGCCCCAACCAACCGTCTTCCAAATGTGGAACAGCCAAATGACGATCATCGCCGACCAATAGTTGGAAAGAAAATTAACCGGTTCATGAAAAATGCCAAGCTGCTTATAAAATATAAAGTTGATCAAGCCATACTCACCGCTCGCGAACAAGAAGCGGAACAAGAAGGCGACGACGATCCATGACGTAATGATCGGCAAATAATACACCGTACGGAACACGATCTTGTGCTTGATAAAGTGCATATTGATTAATACTGCAAACACGATAGCGAGAAACCAGTTGATCGGCACCGTTACCGCGACGTTCAAAAACGTATTTCGGATGGCCATCAACACTTTATTGTTCGGATCCGTAAAGGCGGATACGTAGTTTTCAAAGCCAATGAAAGGATTTTCTGCATTAGGCATAATACTGTAATCCTGAAAGCTTATAATAATATTTTTGATCATCGGGTAGATGACGAATACGGCAGTACCCAAAACACCAAAAAAGATATAAGGCAAAACCTTTATCCACTGCTGCAAGCCCTTTTTCAACTTTACGCCTGCCGGAATTCGCTGTACGGGTTTCGGCTGCCCCGCCACTGGTATAGACATGGTGATGCTCCTTCCTATCTTTCATCTAGAGTGAGCCTTCGTCTACCTATGCGATAGACGAAGGCTCTGGCCATGCCGTTACTTCGTTAAGATGGCTTCGATGTTTTTCGCTGCCTCATCGAGCGCTTCTTTCGGCGAAAGCTCTCCGCGGACCGCTTTCTCGAATGCAAGGTTAACGATCCCTTCCATCTCGCCGTATTGCGGAATCGGCGTACGCGGCAATGCGGTTTCAAGCTGCTTCACGTACTCGGTAACGAACGGCTGCTCAAGGAAAGCAGGGTCGTTTGCTGCCGTTTTGTTCGTAGGGATAAGGCCAAGCTTGCTCATGATCTTCTGCGGCTCATCGCCAAGCATCCATTTCGCGAATGTCCAAGCTTCTTGCGGATGCTTCGAGTTTGCAAAAATAACGAGGTCCTCGCCGCCTACAACGGAACGGCTGCCGCCTGCTCCTGCAGGAATCAAGCCGCGAACCGTTTGCTCCAGCGGTTTGAACGCGGATTCCGCTTCGTTCATAAGAATGCTGTAAAACCAAGGGCCGTCATCGATCATCATATAATCATTGTTTTTCATGCCGTCCCAAGCGCCTGGCTCGCCGCCAAGAATCGTAGGCGTAACCAATCCGTCTTTGTTCCATTGCACGATCGTTTCAAGTGCTTTCACGCTCTCCGGGCTGTTCAAGTAACCGTCTACCTTCGTATAATCCTCGTTTGTCAGCGAGCCGCCAAGGCTCCAGAAGTAAGGAGATGCCGCCCATACGTTCGCTCCGCCGATGCCGATACCGCCGGGCTTGCCTTTTGCGACCGCAAGCTTCGCTGCTTCTACGAACTCATCCATTGTCGCAGGCGCCGCTTTTACTCCGATTTCATCCAATACCGCTTTGTTGTAAATCGCGATTTTTGTATTCGTATTAACCGGCACGCCGTAGTAGCCGCCGTTATAGGCATTCGTTTCCATCGGCGCTTCGAACGAATTCGCTTTCAGTTCATCGAAGCCATCGTTTTTGCTGACATCTTGAAGCGCTCCCATTTTTGCAAATTCAGGAACCCAAATAATGTCCATCCGCATGAGATCAGGTGCTGCATCGCCCGCTACGCCGGCAATAACCTGCTCTTTCAAGCCCTCGTACGGCATTCTTGTCAGCTTGAGCTCGATGCCCGGATTCTCTTTCTCGAAGAGAGGCTTAATTTCATCCGTAAGCACCTTCTCTTCCTGATCGCTGTAAGTATGCCAGTACTCGATCGTTACTTTCTTGCCGTCCGTAGCAGGATCGTTACCGCTTTCATTTGCCGGAGCTTTACCTCCGTTATTTGCAGGTGCGTTATTGCCGCCTGAGCATGCCGTAATCGTGAATGCCATTACCGCCGCTAGAACGCCATAAGAAATTGTTTTATACCATTTCATAGCTTTGACCCTCCTTTTATTTGTGCTGCTCCTTTATTATGCTAAGAACGGGCCTTTCCAGAAACCGTTTTCATTGCGAAAAAGGTGTCGCATTTTACTCCTTTCCAAATGTAAATGTTTGGCTGGAATAAAAAAGGTGCATTATTTTTCTGATTAAACAGAAAAATAATGCACCTTAAAAGATTAGATCCCCATTTCGAGCGATCCCCGTACGCAGGCCGCCGAAATGTCCTCATAACCGTCGATAAAGTTGCCAGTAGAGCTATTTGCCTGCTGCTATCCCATCCGCAAACCGGATAGGCTGCACAATCCAAGTATCTAGAAAAATTAGTTCTACTTTGCGTTCTTAAATAGGGGATAGCAGCTAGTTTAGTCGCATTAGTTCGATTTGGTAAACCTAATAGCCGTTTATTTAGCCGCCGCTTAAAAAAGAACCATTTAGCTCGGCAAAATCAACTTAATCGCTCCATTTGCAAGCGACAGCTCCGATTAGTTCCACCAAATCGAATTAAATCACCCGAAGCTGTACAATCTACCTTATAAGCCCCTAATGCAGCTTATAGACTCTTGCCTCATAGGGACGAAGCAGCATGTCCCGCGTTGACGCGACAGATGCAGAAGCAGCTTCATCATTCGAAATGATTAACTCAAGCTGTACCGCAGGCTGAAGCTTCATTTCCGTTAGATCGAATAACGCTTCACGCTCGGAGAAGTTTAAAATAACGAGCCACTTCTCCTCGCCATGCGTACGCGTATAGACATATAATTGCTCATGCTCCTCAGCGACAATCGAATAATCGCCATACACCATAATCGGATGCTGCTTCCGCAATGCGATCAGCCGTTTATAATAGTGGAAGATCGAATCCGGGTCCTGCAGCGCTTCCTCCGCATTGATGGTACGGTAGTTGGGATTGACACCGATCCATGGCTCGCCGGTCGTGAATCCTGCTTGCCAGCTGTCATTCCACTGCATCGGAGTCCGGGCGTTGTCTCTTCCTTTCGCATAAATCGAAGCCATCGCCTGCTCGTGGGGCACGCCGCGTTCGTGCACAGCTTCTCGGTAAAAGTTAAGCAGTTCCACATCTCTGTAGTCATCGATATGATCGAACTTCACATTCGTCATGCCGATTTCTTCGCCCTGATAAATATACGGCGTCCCTTGCAGCGTGTGCAGGAATGTCGCCAGCAGCTTAGCCGACTGCTTTCTGTACACCGTATCGTCGCCAAACCGTGAAACCATGCGCGGCTGGTCGTGATTGTTCAAATATAGGCTGTTCCAGCCTTTACCGTTCAATGCGTATTGCCATTTGCTCGTGACCGCTTTCAAATCAGCAAGCCTCCAAGGCTTCAAATTCCACTTGCCGCCTTCGCCGGAGTCGATGTCCATCGTCTCAAAATGGAAGACCATGTTCACGGCCTTATTGGAAGGATCTGTGTACACGGCCGCCAGGTCAGTAGGAACTCCCGGCATTTCGCCAACGGACATCGCATTATAACGGGACAAAGTTTGCTCGTTCATTTCCTTCAAATAGGACTCCAGCCGCGGACCGCATAGGAAAAACTCGCCTCCCCATGCATACCTTTCTCCGCCTGGAGCGCTTGGCAATCCGTCTGCCTTGGAAATGCAGTTGATAACGTCCATACGGAAGCCGTCGATGCCCTTCTCCAGCCAGAAGTTCATCATATCGTATACTTCACGTCTTAATTTCGGATTTTCCCAGTTAAGATCCGGCTGCTTCTTCGTAAATAAATGCAAATAATACTCTTCCGTCGCTTCGTCGTACTGCCACGCAGAGCCGCCGAAGAAAGATACCCAGTTGTTCGGTTCCTCGCCGTTCTCGCCGGCAGGTTTCCATATATAATAGTCACGGTATGGGTTATCCTTCGCTTTCCTCGACTCCTGGAACCAGGCATGCTCGTCCGAGGAATGATTGACAACAAGATCCATAATGAGCTTAATGCCGCGGTCATGCAGCCCCTTCAGCATTTCCTCCCAATCCGCCATCGTTCCGAACTCATCCATAATCGCTTGGTAATCACTAATATCATAGCCGTTATCATCGTTCGGCGATTTATATACGGGGCTGAGCCATACGATCCCGACTCCAAGCTCCTTCAAATAATCCAGTTTGCTTATAATCCCCTGCAAGTCGCCTATACCATCCCCATTGCTGTCCATAAAGCTGCGGGGATATATTTGATAGACAACACCCTCCTGCCAAAACGCGCCTGCTGTCATCCGTCTGCCTCCTAAATACGTATTGTGCAATCTTTCTCATATTAAAAGAGGACGCCCCCCAAACAAACCGCTATTATTATTCGAAATGAAATAATAAAGGGCGTTGACGTAAGCGTCCGTTTTGTGTATATTCAGTTACTTTCCAATCGGCTCGAGAGGCGCAACCCGGCCCAGCGATATGCTGGCGCCTTGAACGGGAGCCGCCCATCGCACGCCATTCGCAATCACTCTCAAAACATCGGGGTGATGATAAATCGGAAACGTCTCATGTCCAGGGCGGAAATAAAACAGTTTCCCCTTCCCTCTGCGATAGCAGCAGCCGCTGCGGAACACTTCTCCGCCTTCGAACCACGAGATGAATACCAGCTCGTCGGGAGCCGGAATGTCAAAACGCTCGCCGTACATTTCTTCCTTCGGAATTTCAATATAATCGTTTAGGCCGTCCGCAATCGGATGCCCGTGCTCAATGACCCAAATCCGCTCCTTCTCGCCATCGTCGCGCCATTTGAGATCGCCTGTTTTGGTTCCGAGCAAGCGCTCGAATATTTTCGAGCCATGTCCGGAATGCAGAACGATGAGTCCCATTCCTTCCATCACGCGGGCGCGTACCTTCTCGACAATGTCGTCCCGCACCTCAGCATGGGCGAGATGTCCCCACCAGATAAGCACATCTGTATGGTTCAGCACCTCGTCGCTTAGGCCGTGCTCAGGTTCATCAAGGACTGCCGTCCTTACTTCAAAGCCGTCAACGGTTTTCAAATATCCGCCAATCGCGTTATGAATGCCTTCGGGATAGATGCTTGCAACATGCTCATTCTGCTTCTCATGCCGATATTCGTTCCATACGGTCACCTTTAGGTTAGCCATTAATGAGAACCTCCTGTCCGATTGTGATCCATCTTTCTTCGGTAAAGGACTGAACGATGGCGTCGAGCGTTACTTGATTGATGCAGCCGTCCTCGATTGTTGCATCGAGACCGTCTCCCTTGCCGTTCAGCAAATCGAAAAAGGACTGCATCTGATTCGCTGCGAACGAATCAGGAATTTCGATCTTACGGAATTGCTGCTCCTCGCCAAGCTTGATATGGATGGTGTCCTCTTCCTCCAGGTTGTAGACGAGTGCTCCTTGCGTACCGTAAATCTCGATTTGTTGATAATTGCCGCGTCCATAGGCGAAACGGGATATGCTCATCGAGGAGGATGCTCCGTCTGCAAAACGGGCAAGCACATGGCAGAAGTCATCTACATCAACCTCACCCTTGCCATCGCCGCTTAGCAGGTCACGCTCCTTCACGATCGTCCCGGCATCCGCGATGACCCGAACCGTTTCACCGACGAGAAAGCGTTTAAGATCCAAAATATGAGAACCTAGATCACCGAGCGCACCCGAGCCGGACAGCTCCTTACGGAATCGCCATACGAGCGGAATATCCTCGTTGATGCTCCAGCTTTGCAAATATTGACTGTATACGTGATTAATTTTGCCTAGTGTGCCCTGCTCAAGCAGATGCTTCGCATAACGAACCGCAGACTTATATCGATAGGTGAAGCAAACCATATGCAGCAGCGGATCTGCCGCTAATGCCAGCCGTAGAATTTCCGCTTCCTTCGCGTTTAGCGCGATTGGTTTCTCCAGCGCAAACGGCTTGCGATGCTTAATCGCGTCATACGCGATTGTAAAATGATTAATGTTCGGCGTGCCGATCGTAACCGCGTCAACCTCCGCATCCTTCAACATGTCCAAATGATTAATGTACCTTCGTGCCGGGGGAACGTTCAGTTCCTCTCCTTTGGCCAAAAGCGCTTCTTCATTGCAGTCGCAAATCGACCATACTTCTGCGCTCCCGCTCGCCAATATCCCTTCGATATGAAAGTTCGCAATGCCGCCAAGTCCGATAACGCCGATTTTCAGCTTCTTCATATGCATCATCCCATCCTTAAAGTCGCTTCAATTACAACCCCAGTATAGTTTGTGTTAAAATAAACGAGAATGTCGGATGGAGACTCTTTTTGTACAAAAACGACTTTTTCTCAGCTGAAGGGGAGATTGGGATTGCTGGCTATTAACGTGGATTTGGTTCCCCGCGTCAAAATTATGGGGTTTGTTGCCTACAAGAGCCCGTGGATTCATTTCAAGCGGAATATTAACGAGTATGTGCTCTATTTCATCCGAAGCGGCGAGCTGCATCTCAAAGAGGCGGACAACCATTATGTTCTGAGGAAGGGCGACATGCTTATTCTTGAGCCTAATTTCACCCATGAAGGCACCGCGAAGCATGTTTGCGATTACTACTATATTCATTTCGAGCATCCGGATATCAAATCGATCAAAGTCGATGATATGCTCGCTCTTGCCAACTATTTCATCGTGGAGCATGAGCAATCTCCGTTCATCCCGCATAAGCCTTCCATTGCCGGTATCAATCCGTACATCTGCTGCTTTCCCAAATTCCATACGATTTCGGATAAAACAAGGTTTAGCCTCGCGCTGCATGCCCTTAATGAAATGCAGCAGCACTATAAACGCAGGCATTACAATCGAAGCCTGACCGCTTTAAGATTTACGCAGATGCTCATCGAGCTGTCACGCGAAAACTTTATGGACGAGCTGAGGCGTAACGACCGCATTCCCTCCAAGTCATTTGTGAAGGTGAATGCCCTGCTCGATTACATTCATCAGAACTACCAAAAGAAAATATCCGGCAGCGATATCGAGCTCGCATTCGAGAGCAACTACGATTACATCAACCGCGCCTTCAAGCACGTAACCGGCCAATCGATAAGCCGTTACATCAATACGGTCCGCATCAATCAAGCGAAGGAATTAATCGAGACGACTTCGCTCGGCATAGGCGAGATCGGCTATTTAATCGGCATTAACGATCCGTATCATTTCAGTAAAGTATTCAAGAAATATGCCGGCCTTTCCCCGACCCAGTATTTCAAACGCGTACGCAAAAATGAGTAAAAAAACCTCCGGACGGATCACGTTCGGAGGTTTTTCTATAGGCCAATTGCCATTGTTGATATCTATCATTAGGAGACATTCATCACCAATTGATACTAGCAGATTTTAATAGAGATAGGGATATTGACCAGTACGAACGATCTATCTCGTACGTATACTTACAATACAAGCTGCTATTACATCTAAGAGAAAGGAGGCGCTCAGTGCCTAAATGCTAGAGTATGTTGCTAGAAAGAAGAAGACTCACTTCAAAAAAAGGAGTGAAGCTGCCTGTAAACAAAGGAAACTTCATCCTTGAAAAGAGGTTAAGACATGAATGATTTAATGATCATTATGACAATTTCTGCGTTCCTGTTAACGATCGGCTTCATCTTTTGGCGCCCGCATGTCAATGAAGCGATACCCGCAACGATAGGCGCTTTGGTCGTTCTCCTCAGCGGAAGCGTTTCGCTTGCCGATCTCGGTCAAATCACCGAAACGATAAGCGGAGCAGCGGTTACCATTATAGCGACTATTGTCATGGCCATTGTATTAGAAAGCTTCGGTTTCTTCTATTGGGCGGCCGAGCTGCTCCTCAAAAAAGCCGGCGGTTCCGGCATTCGCCTTTTTTGGCTAACGAATTTGTTTTGTTTTCTCATGACGCTGTTCGTAAATAATGATGGAAGCATCCTAATTACTACACCTATACTGCTGATGCTGCTGCAAAATATGGGCCTTAAAAACCATCAAAAAATACCTTATCTGCTGTCAGGTGCATTAATCGCAACGGCTTCAAGCGCCCCGATCGGCGTAAGCAACATCGTCAATTTAATCGCTTTAAAAATCGTTCACATGAGTCTCTATATGCACACCGCCATGATGTTCGTTCCTGCATCGCTTGGGCTTGTACTACTGTCTCTCCTTCTATTCGTCACCTTCTATCGTACGCTCCCGAAACAACTGCCGCCTGCTTCCAGATGGGGCCTCATGCCGGGAAGCCATCCGCTCCAGCAAAACGTACCGCAAGAAAACCGCAACCGCTTCATGCGCAATATTATTATTTTCATATTTTGCGTACGCTTGAGCTTGTTTGTCGCATCGTATCTCCAGTTTTCCGTCGCCGTTACGGCTGTCATCGGATCTGCTCTGCTTCTCGGATGGCGATGGATCTACTTAAAAATCCCGCCTGCCGACCTGCTCAAAAAGACGCCGTGGTATATTCTTATTTTCGCTTTCAGTATGTATATTATTATCTACGGCTTGAACAATATCGGACTAACAGAATGGCTGATTCAGCTGCTGCAGCCTATCGTATCAGGAAGCCTGCTCCATGCCAGCGTCCTAATGGGCGTATTGTTAAGCGTATTGTCTAATTTTTTCAATAATCATCCCGCTTTAATGGTCGGCACACTCACTTTAACGAACATGGGTCTCGATCCTTTGACGTTAAAAATCGCATATTTAGCTAGTGTCATAGGCAGTGACATCGGATCGCTCCTATTGCCGATCGGCACGCTGGCTACGCTCATGTGGATGCATATTGTACAAAAAGCAGGAGTCCGTATCAGCTGGAGCCAATATTTGAAGGTATCCTCAATCGTCATTCCGATTACCGTTATTTTCACGCTCGTTCTATTGTTCTTTTGGGTTTCCTGGTTTTTTTAAAATAAAAAAGAGACCTTCCGTAAGGAAGGCCCCATGTTTTTTATGCACGGAACAGTCCGTAGCCGTTCAGTGGAACGACAGGCTCACTATCCACCATGAGGCCCTGCGAGCGGCCATGGAATGCAACGTCGACAAGCCATTGCGTAAAGCTGGCAACGTCCATCGACTCCAGTTCCTGCAGCGTAAAGAAGCCGGCAGCGTCAACCTCCGCATTATCCGGAGTAGGCTCGCCGCTTACATATTCCATCTCAAACGCGACGTAAAGATTATGTATGCTCCTTGGCTGATCGCGTAATGCAACGACGTTTTTGACGACGGCGTGTACGCCGCACTCCTCCAGCACCTCTCTTTGAACCGTATCTTGAATCGCTTCCAGCTGCTCGATGTATCCGCCCGGATTCGTCCATTTGCCTTTTCCAGGCTCCTGCGCCCTGCGGACGAGCAGAATTTTGTCTTCTTTAACGACCAGCGCTCCGACACCAATGCTGTAATTGCCCCAATGAATAAAGCTGCAGTTCGTACAAGCCATTCTCATCGTTCCGTCAACGTTACGAGATTCCAGCTCATGACCGCATGCCATACAAAACTTCACTTCCACCTGTCTCACCTCTGCATTAAGCTTTTATCTCATCAGATTATACGAATTAATTCAATCGCTGCATAGACCGTCCGCATGGAGGATCTTCAAAAATACAAAAAGACCGCAAGCCTCACGTTGCAGTGAAGTCGCGGCCGATCCTGTTTACTCTTTCCGGAGTTCCTTGCCTTGCAGCCTACTTCACCGTATTTCTGCCTTTGGCCGCGATGCCGCCTTTAAACGCGGTGCTGCCCTTCGTCATGTTTCCGCTTTTAGCGCCCGCCGTGCTTTTTGAAGCGGTTTCGCCTTTCTCGCCTTCGGCTCCTTTAGCGCCTTTGTTTCTGCCAAACACCTTTTTCGCTAACTTCTTTTTTTCCCCCGCTTGCCAGCGATTCCAGCCCTTCTTACCCGTTCCTCTTCCGGTTCCGCCCTTACCCTTTGCACTGCTCATCTCATCACTCCATTATGCTTTCTATGTCGAGTTACCTGTTTTACATTTACATGAAATGCAGCAGCGGCATCTATACAGATCCTTGTTCCTCGTTATCATTATTAGTCATTATACCATTATTTCTACATCCCACACCGTCTGCAAGCAAAAGAACCGAGATCGCGGGGCTGCTGCCGCCAGCTATTTCGGTTCCGTTCAAATGATTATATTTTCATTCCGGTTAGGATCCTTTGCAAGGATTGCCTGCCGCTTCTCAATAGGCATGAATCGAATCGCTCATGATTTTCCAAACTATACTTTTATAACGTTCTGCCCGCAATACGAAAGCCTTTAAAGAATTTAACGCTTCTTCAGCCTGCTCCAGATAGTACTCATCGCCAAAAAGCATATACAGTCTTTTATAATCATTATATTCATCCAGCCATTCATTGAAGTAAGAAGAGGTCATGCCCATCACTCCCTTAGTTCGATCATAGAGCAAGAACATTAAACTTTTATGAGAAAAAGATGAATCCAAGATAATTCATTTTATAGAAGTTGAATTAAGGTTTGAATGTACTCGCAACATAACAGGAAAAGCTCCATCTAAAATGATTGCGTACAGGCCCGCTCTTTATTTATCAGGAATTTCTACCTCTAATTCAGCACATAAACCTTTTTGAAGGCGGCTCTCGCCAAATTACATGGAGGATTTCCCGCTAATTGAAGCTTCAGAGCGTTTAGAGGAAAATTAACAGGAGCTTTTCCAGTTAATTAATACCCGCGCCTATGCTGTCTTGAATGGTTGTTTCAACGATTTGCTCCAATATCGCACGATTGAATTGTTCACTGATCTAGCAGATTCATCATTTAAATATATTGCTAAGTTTTTAGAATATTCCCTCAATAATTGACACAAAATTAACAATGCGCTTTCGTATGAAGATTACCTGACTAAACAGGGCGGGGCTCCTCTTAATCGTCTACGCCATCCTGCCGGTCGTAAGCGCATTCAAATTATCTCGCAGCCGCAGGAGCGGCAGCTGTTTTACAGCGGTAATCATCCGTACACGCAGCAGCTTCTGAGGACAGCAGCCTTGGAATTGTTTATCTCCCATTCCACCTCTCCTTCCGTACATTCCTCTATCTTCTATTAAATAGTAAAATGCGACAAATTAAAATAGAAAATTCAAAATTTAATGTTTCCTATTTTTAGCTCACCCCGTCAGCCCGTCGGCTGCTTTCCTGCTATACCGCTTTAGCATCTTTATGATACTTTATTTTATGAAGACCATTATTAAAAATTATCGGAGGTTTAAAGGATGACATTAATCGAGCAAAACGCAGTTGTTCTGTTTCAAGGCGACAGCATTACCGATGCGGGCCGCAACCGAAACGACGGGGCCAATCTCGGATCGGGCTATGCAAACCTTGTAACATCTCTGTTTACGGGCAAATATCCAGGCAAGCAAGCCACCTTCCTGAATCGAGGCATATCGGGCGACCGTGTCGTCGACTTGGAACGGAGATGGGAAGAGGATTGTCTCGCTTTGAAGCCGACTTGGCTGTCTATCTACGTTGGCATTAACGACACTTGGCGGCGTTATGACAGCAATAATCCAATGAGTGTCGACGATTACTACGCTACATACCTGAGACTGATTAAGCGGGCGAAGGAGCAGCTGAACGCAAATCTCATTCTTGTCGAGCCCTTCGTGCTGCCTGTTAACGAGAGCCAGAAGCAATGGCGGGAGGATCTTGATCCGAAAATTCAAGCGGTTCGCGAGCTCGCCGGAGAGTTCAAAGCGTTATACGTGCCGCTCGACGGCTTATTCGCTCAAGCTGCTGCCCAGACGGGTCCCGCATATTGGGCTCCCGATGGCGTTCACCCATCGCCAGCCGGCGCCGCACTCATCGCTAAAGCATGGCTGCAAGCCGTTAATGCACAATAGTGTGATTCATAACAAGAGGAGCAGGACGCTTAGGCATTCTGCTCTCTTCTTGCCTACTTTCGTCTTCTAAACGTCGGACGGATATCGTAAGCCCCACTGCTTCCTGATCGTATCTAACGTGTTCATGATCGCCAGCGTCTCATCCAATGGAATGACCGAGCTTTCGAGTCTGCCCTCGCGCAGCGCGTTCATCGCTTCCTCCGCTTCGAATGCATAACCCGCGAATTGACGGTCATCGACGATCGATTCAGGCTCCGCGTCCTTGGCGTGAAGCGATGCCGATTTGCCGAACAAAAAGTTTGGAATATGGATATATCCTTTTGTACCATAAATATAAGCGTCATTAACCATTCCAAGCTGAACCGCTCCATTTAACGCTGCGGTCCGTCCGCCCTCATATTCGAACAATAGCGAGAACTGCTCATCTACGCCTGTCTCGCCAATTCGGGCGCTGCTCATAATATTTGCCGGTGCGCCGCCAAATATCATAGAAGCAAAGGAAACCGGATAAATGCCGGCATCAAGAAGCGCTCCGCCGCCGAGCTGAGGATCAAGAAGACGGCTCTCCGGCGCCCAGCCGATATCAAACCCAAAATCCGCTTTCAACATGCGTATTTCGCCAATTTTATCGTCAGCTATCCATTCCCTCACCTTACGGACAGGCGGCAAAAACCGCGTCCACATGGCTTCCATGAGGAACACTTGCTTTTCCCTTGCTAATTCAATGATTTCCTTCGCTTCCGCCGCATTCATCGTGAAGGGCTTCTCGCAAAGCACGGCTTTGCCTGCGCGCAAGAGCGCAAGCACATTCTCTTTATGTATCGGATGCAGCGTTCCCACATAGACGATATCGATTTCAGCATCGCTGGCCAGCTCGTCCACGCTGCCGTAAGCCCGCGGAATGTTAAATTGCTTAGCGAAGCTCTCCGCCTTCTCCAGGCTTCTTCCTCCGACTGCGACAAGCTCGGCGCCCTCAGCATAGGCCAAATCTTTGGCAAATTTTGAGGAGATCCCTCCCGGACCCAAAATCCCCCACTTGATCGGTTTTAACGACATTAATCTTTCACTCCTCTGATAACATCATGGTATCATTTCTTATCCCTAATTATACAGGCGAACCATCCTGCAAAGCGAATCGACTAACGCAAACGTCCGCCCGCCGGCAGATTATAGATTTTGGCTCCCGCTCCCGCCATCGCAGCACCATTGCAGTGCATGCCCGATCGCGCTCTGATATTCCGGCTGCTGCAGCACAGACAGGTAATGCCCTGGCGTGAGCACGCATACCCGGCCTTCCCCCTGCTCCCTTAACCAGCCCGCCGGCTGCGTACCATGCTCTGACACCGAGGTCATAAATACTTGAATGCGCGATTCAATGACCTCCACATGATAATGCTCATCGTGTACAGTAAAGTCTTCCGCAGCCGGGCTGCCGAATAACGCCTTGTCTGTATAAGTCATTGTAACGGGACAAGACTCCGGATGATGCTGAAACACTCCGCCTACCAGCCCGAAGAAAACGGGCTCATTCCGGTATCCCACCGTGCCTGCATGCAGAACGAGCAGCCCTTTTCCATGCTCGACATAGCTCTGAAACTGCTGCTGAATCTCTTCCGTAAGCCATGGCGTTTTATCGGACGCGGAAATTTGGTTCGACTTCGCAAGTACGATTACATCCTGCCGGTCCATCCAGCTGCTCGACCACTCCGATGCATGCTGAATATAATCGAACTGGAAGCCCTGCTTGCTGAGCGGCTCCAAGCCCGCCATGATCGTCTTGCCCGGATGCCAATAGTCGTCACAAATTACGCCAACCTTCATCTCTTCATCCCCTTACTCTAATCAAAGCATTAATTAAATTTTAAATGTTTGCGCAGAGTATTGCTATAAGCGGTTCTTAATAAACAAACAAATCAGGTGCATTTCTGCACCTGACTTGTCGGTGGGGGTCAGTAAAAATAGTGCGGCCGCTTCGTAGAGCTGTTCTATGAAAACTTCCGTATCTATTACGGAAATAAGACTATTCCAATCGCTCAGAACGCTCTCGTTCAACGAACGAAAAAAAACCGTTTAGTTCGATTTTGCCCACTAAAAAGAGACCCGTTTACGTAATTGCGGCATTTAGTATCATTTTGCCAACTTAAATCGCCGTTTTCATCACATACCTCGAAAAAATCGCAAATTAGTTTCGCAAAATAAAACTACCCGACCACTTCTTGCGCTGAGCAGCGCATTAGTTTTACAAAATCACACTAAATTGGTAATAGCATCAGATGGAGAACCAACTACAAATATTGCCTCAAATTCCGAAGGCTGATAGCCAGGCTTTCAAACGGATCGCGCCTGCAAACATCCTGCTCGACTACAAACCATTCCACTCCCGTTTCCCGGCACGCTTCAATGATGGCTTTGAAATTCAAGTTCCCTTCGCCAACCTCCGCAAATACCTGCTGATGATCGATAATTTCCAAATCCTTCAGATGGACAACTCCCATGCGTCCCTTCACCTGATGAATCGCCTCAACCGGATTCACTCCGCCTACGTGCACCCAGTATGTATCCAGCTCGAAGCCGAATGCGGCCGGGTCGCTCTCTTCTCTCAAAATATCCATACCGGTTCTGCCTTCGAATTTCTGGTATTCGAACTGATGATTATGATAAATGAATTGCAGATCCTGCTCCTTCAACCGCTTTCCGATCTCGGACGCTTTCTTCGCAAAGGTTGCATAACCTTCCGCGCTTGTCCGGTACTCTTCCGGGATAGAGCCTATCCCGACATACGGGCAGTTCCACAGCTTGTGCTTCTGAACCGAGTTGTCAAAGTCATTCACTAATGAATCAAAGCTAACATGCGTCGCGCATATCCGCAGACCCGCAGCATCCGCTAATTGTTTAATTTTTTCCGGCGCAATAGGACCCACACCCGAAACCTGAACCGCCTGATACCCTATATCTTTCACCTTGCGCAGTGTCTGTTCCAAATCAGCCTCAGTCTTGCAATAGTCGCGTAACGTATACAGCTGCACTGCAATAGTAGATAAATGCATATAACCGCCGCCTTCTTATCGAAATGTGATTTGCTAACCATTGATATCGATAATTGTATCATTTTTCATGAAAGCGCTACTTTACTGAGGTTAGCGAACCATAGGCCGCCAATTGATTATAGTTGACCAAAAACCGCATCATAGCTCGTAAAAACACTTTGTTTATCGAATCGGCACTTCCTTTGTCACCTGTGCAGGGAATCGCTCGATAACAGCGAATTATCCATAACTGACCATCCGAAGCGGAGGGATCGAAATGGGTACTTTGAAAACGAAGGATGCCGCAGATCTGCTTTCCGTAAGCCAAACGACGATCAAACGTTGGGCTTCCACTTTTCCTAATTTCTTTCAAAAGGACCGGTTTGGCCATTATACATTCTCGGAGCAGGAAATTGATCTGCTCATTCATATTAAAGACCGAATCGATCAAGGGGAAACATTGAATGGCATTACTCTCATGACTAACCAGCAGCCGCCGGAGCCTCTTCAAGCTGAGACTCCCCAGCACACACTTGACCCGTCTATGGAAGAAATGTTAAACAGAATCGAGCATATCGAACGTTCGATTGATCAGAAAGCCGACGAAGTCGTCTCGGTCCAGCTGCACCGGCAGCGCGAGGAACTCGATGAGCTGCGCCAAATGATCAAGCAATTAGCCGCATCGATAGAAACGATTCAGACGCCAAGCAGCAATACCTACCCGTCACACGACGAGTGTCACCCGGCCGCCATCGCCAAGCTTGAGGCCGCGCCAAAGAAGCGCGGGCTTTTGCGCTCTTTTTTCTCATTCCTCTAAGGCGATAAAATGAAGAGTGGCTGTCCCTAAGGTCAACAATGATCTTAGGGACAGCCACTCTTTCTTTGCTATTGCTCTATGATCCTCCCAACACAGCAGCATCACCCGATATAAACGACTACCCCATCCCGCTGCAACGCTTTGGGAAGCTCCGTCTGCAGCAATTCGATCCGGCTCGCCAGCTTTGCCATCCGTTCCCCGCCGGCTTGGCTTAAGGCCCACTGCTTCAAGCGGGCCAGCTCATCCAGCACCGCAGGCAAATCTTCTTTCATGACATCGATCCCGGTGGAGAAGACGGGCACCCACTTCAAGCCTAATGTTTCCGCGGCAGGCTCCCAGCACTCCGAGAAGAATGACTCGGCCGCGACGGGCACGTTGAATTGCCGTTCGAAATCATTGACGGGCTCAGGAATAAAAGCGCTAATGGACATTACGGTTTCCCCCCAAACAAAACGTTAAATTTGTATTCCGGAAATTCCGCTCTCAGCTGATTCAAGCTGTTCCCGACGGCGTTTCGAAGCTCCGGGGTGTCTCCATCCAGCCGGAATACGAAGTCGCGGATCGATTTAATCTCTTCCAAATCGGGCACCTCGGGAGACCCGTTAGGTGTCGGCCTTGTCGAGACCGCTTTTTCTATCATATTTTCAATCCGCGTTCGCGTCTTTCCGAGTATTTGCTTGTCGGCAAACTGCTGCGGCGTCTGCGCGGGCTGTCCCGTTCGCGGATTGATGCGATCCAGCCCTTTGGCTGTCTTATCTTCGTAGAAAATGCCATTCTCCAAATCGATTTCATCGAACTCGCCCAGCGGATTTCCCCGATGATCGACAATTTCGACCTCATTGTACTTTTTACCTGCCACCGCTGCCTTATCGTCGTCATTGTCACCCTGCTTATCCTTATCCTCCGGCGCATCGTCATCCGGCTTCTTCGGATCTTCCGGATGCTTGCCGGGGCCTGTGCCATCGTTCTTCGGTGGTTTATTGGGAACGTCGGCATCCGGCCTCCGGAAGCCCAGCTTACCCTGGAGCTTGCGCAAATAGCCGCGCCCCTTCTTCCCCGCCCATCCGAGCGCTCTGCCAAACGGTATTCGGCTTAGTATAATGCCTGCCGCCGCGGCGAGCGCATTCTCGGGCGTCAGCAGCTTCTTGGGATCGCGGATATAGCCTGCAATCTCATGTCCGCTGCCGGCGATACCCGAAGCAGTCAGCGCGATGCCGACGGCCGGCCAGAAGCCTACGAACAGCAGCGACAGCGCAAGAGCGCCTAGTATGATCGCACCCTGCTCATACCATTCCAGCCGATCCCACCAATTTTGCAAGGAGTCGAACAGACAAGAGAAGCAAGCCGTTTCATCGCCGCCCAAGTAGGCCTCTACGCCTGCGAACAGACCGGCAGCAAGCAGTACGGCCGCGAGTCCGGTAAGCACAAGATAGAGAACCTTCATCCGTTCACGGACATGCTCCTGTCTGCCGGCCGCTTCCTCGTTTCCATAAAGCAAATTAAAACCAAGCTCCTGCCGCTCCCGGTAGAAGCCGAGCCAATAACCGAATTTCCCCCGGTCCAGTAAAAGAGCGTGGACGATATTCCACAGCTCAGAGAACGGATTAAGAAGCAGCTCGTTCGGCAGCGCGGGAAGACTTCTCCGCACTTTGTTCAGCGACCAATAATCGGCAAACAGCGAAGCCGCAAGCATCATAAGGAACACCGGCTGCGTCTTATAGCCGCTGCCGGCCAGCTCATGAATGGCAAACAGCCAATCCGGCAGCTTGTACTGGCCATTATAGGCGGCGTGATCCAGAATTGACCAGAGCAGAATCAGTGCCGGGAACAGAAAAACCCATCTCGTCAATCTTGTCCGCATCCGGTACGCGATTCCGCAGGCCAGCGCGATCATGGCGGTATGTACGGGATGGCCGACGCTCATCATCGACGGCAGCCAGCTTTCTTCGAAGCGTCCGGGAAACAGCGCAAACAAGTCCCAGTGGATCGTTTCGCCGCCGAGCATCGTATAGCTGTAGCCATATCTATCCCCGATTATGCCGGAATTCAGCCACCTTCTAGAGAGCTCTTCCATCAGTTGGAAACCGACTCCCGCCGCCGCGCCGGTCAGCGTATAATCGCTTAAGCTCAAGGCGGAAGCGCGGCGCGAGAACAGCAGAAAAACGCCGAGCGGAAGGAGCTTCCACGCTTCCTCGAAAATCGGCGTAATGACGGCAACGGACCAAGTGTCGGATGTTCGCCCGCCGACGACCGCATGGACGGCATTAACCGTAAGCGCCGTGAACGGCACGACAAGAAAGACGCCCGCCAGGACGAACAGAACGACCGTCTTCCACGGCAGCGTTTTGCTCCGGCACAGAAACCAAAATTGCAGCAAAACATAAAACGACCATAAATATTGAACCATCATGGTGCGGGAGTCTTCAATGAAAAACAGGCTTAAGACAAACGCGGTCAACGAAACCCATGAAAAAATCGTGTACGACAGCCTGATAAACGGATATTTCGCAATCCATGCTTGGCATAACCTGTAAATGGCCTCGAGCCAATCCCGGATTCCGGTGCGAATGAACCAAATCGTATTCGTTACGGTCGCCTCCTATTCGCATGTCGCAATTATTCACTCACTTTATCACAACGCAAAACCGGAAACATCGTACAATTTTCCCACATTAATGAAGCGGGAGTCCGGGGAGATTTTGACTATGAGCGGCAAACAAACGATCAATCGTAAAGCATTCATGATGTTCAGCCAACATGAAAAAACAGCCCAAAAGGAGTCATGCACCCTCGTGCATGGAATCTCCTCTTGCGCTGTTTACCGTTAGCCTTCTAGCCTTCAATCAGCTGCTTATAGGCGTCCAATTGACGCTGCAGCTCGGCAAGCACCTTGTCGTAGCCAGCCGTTTTCAACTTGCTGCGGAACTCCTCGACGGCTTTCGCAGGATCTCCTGCTTTGCCGTACGTAATCGCAGGTCCCATCTCGCCCGTAACCTGTGTGATCGCTGTAAGCTCTGCTTCAACCGGCGTCTTATCGAATACGAATTGACCGTACGGATAAGGCTTTTTGATTTTGTCATATTCCGCATAGAGCGTTTCTTCCAGCTGATCCCATGTCGACACGCTCGGAATTTCGAATTTGTCGACGCGTCCGCCCCAGAAATCGGCGTAGAAGGCATCTTTTGCTTCATCATAACCTTCTGGCTGAGTGCGTTTGCCGTCCTTGATGTCATATTGAACGCCTTCCAAGCCATAGTTGATAAGGTGATAAATTTGCTCGTCATTGCGAATCAAGTCATAAGCCATGAGCGCGCGCTCAGGGTTTTTGCTGTGTGCGCCTACGGATGTACCGCCATGCGTGATGGACAGCTCAGTCAGATTGTTGCCCGATGTCCGCGCAAATGGAAACATTTGCAGCTCGGAGCCAGGCTGATCCTTATCCATCGTAACGCGCAGACCGCCGAAGGTTTGCGTATGATGCTGATCAAGTCCCGATAAGCCGGCACGCAAAGCGGAACGGTTATCGTTTTTGTTGTTCAGCACATCCTCGCGCCAGTAGCCTTTATCCGCCCAGTCTTTCATGAGGGTAGCAAAGTTAAGGAAGGTATCCTCGAATACAGGGCTAACTACCGTATATTTCTCGTCAAACGATTTAGTCGTGAATACAGGCAAATAGCCAGTCGAAATCGGAAGCTCTAAATTATCCGTGTAGGATTGCGTATATCCGCCAAATGTGCTTGTTGATGCGACAGCATCCCAAGGAATAACGCCTTCTTTGTTATCCTTAATGAACTGCAGGTATTGACCAATGCCTTCCCAATCCTTGATCGGCTCGGTAATGCCCGCTTCCTTAGCCCAATCACCGCGGTAGAAGAAGCCGTGGTTAACCCATTGCGTATAATCGTTTTCCGGAATCAGTACGATATTGCCGTTATACTTGCTCTCCGACCAATCCTCTTCCGGGATGGAGCTCCACGTTTGAGGCGCATATTCCGGCAGCAAATCATCAAGATTCATGAAGGCTCCCCGCTGCGCATTGCCCCAAGTATCAAGCCAGTCGGTACCGATCGTAATTAAATCTATCGGTTCGCCCGATGCCAGCAGCAGGTTGTATTTGGTTTGCCAATCTGCCCATTCAACCCACTTCCACTCCAGCTCGGCGTTAATTTTTTCTTTCATCAATTTATTTACTTCACCGAGCACTTTCTCGAACTGCCCGTTGGTCGGCTTATTGCCCAGCACGACGTAGCTGATTTTTACGAACTTGGACGTATCTGCGCCCTTATTGCCCGCTGCCGTATTCGTGCCGCCTGTATTGCCCGTGCCCTCGTTCTTGCCGACTTCACTCTTGTTGCCCGAGCCTGAGCAGGCTGCAAGACTGAAGATCATGATGATCGCGATCAGCAAAGCGGAAACCTTCTTGAAATTGGACATAGCGTTACTCCCCTTTGTTTTCATGAATCGGGCATTGCCCGTTATGTGAAGAGGCCCTTTCTAGGCCCCCGGCACATCAGCCTTTAACAGCGCCAACTGTAATTCCTTTGATGAAATACCGCTGCACAAATGGATAGAACAAAATGACAGGTCCCGTGGCTACGACTGCGGTAGCCATCTTCATCGATTCCAGAGGCATGTCCCGAAGCTCTACATTAGATGCGGCAGCGGAATTGCGGATAAAGTCTGCGCTGGTAACGACGTTATACAAAAACAGCTGAAGCGGACGGTACTTCAAATCCGGCGATAGAAAAAGCATGGAGTTGTACCACTCATTCCAGTAGCCGAGTGCGATAAACAGACCG
This sequence comes from Candidatus Udaeobacter sp., assembly GCA_035491515.1. GTDB lineage: Bacteria > Bacillota > Bacilli > Paenibacillales > Paenibacillaceae > Pristimantibacillus. The sequence continues at coordinate 23,872 of DATJKM010000380.1, forward strand.
ATTGTCGCTAAAGCGGGCGTGGTCATCGGTAAAATCAGCTTCATAAAAATAGTAAAGTCTCCGGCTCCGTCGATTTTAGCCGATTCGGTAATCGCATGCGGAATGGAACGGACAAAGCTCTTCATCATAATAATGAGAAACGGACTGAGCAGCCCCGGGAGCAGAACGGCCAGATAACTGTCCTTCAGGCTCAAATACTGCGTCATCAGCAGGTAAAACGGGACAAGCCCGCCGGAGAACAGCGTTGTGAAATAAATGAAAAACGAGATACCGTTACGGTAGCCGAAATCCGGGCGCTGCAGCGCATAGCCGGTCATCGCTACGAGGAAGAGACCGAGCGCGGTGCCGACAACCGTGATCCCCATCGTGACGAGATAGGAGCCGATAATAAGATCGGGATTTTCAAAAACGATTTTGTAGGCAAATGTGCTAAAATCGCGCGGCCAAAAGTTAAAGCCGTACTTCTTGATCGCACCCTCCGCTGTGAGCGAGGTGCCGAGAACGAGCAAGAAGGGCAATAGACAACATAGCGCAAAGAACGAAATGAAGAGATATCCGAAAACTTTAACGATAATTCCGCTAATGTCAGTACGAATGCTGCGTGATTCTTCCGTATTTTCCATATTCGACACCTCCTAAAATAACGAGTTTTCGGGCGAAGCCTTCTTCACGAGCCAGTTAGCGGTCAAGACGACGACAAAGCCGAATACCGACTGATAAAGGCTCACGGCGCTGCCGATCGAGAAGTTGAAGTTTGTCATGAGGGAGCGGAACACATACGTTTCGATAATATCCGTCGTTGGATACAACGCCGTATTGTTGGCTCCCACCAGGTTGAAGAACAGACCAAAGTTTCCTTTGAGAATGCCGCCGAGCGAGAACAACATCAGAATGATGAAGGTTGGCTTCAGCCACGGAAGCACGATATAAATAATGCGTTGGAACGCATTGGCGCCGTCGATTTCCGATGCTTCGATAATTTCGTTATCAAGCCCCATGATGGCCGCAAAATAAACGATGGATCCGTATCCCGTCGACTGCCACAGGAAGGTCAGCACGATAATAAACGGCCATATTTTCGGATCGGAATACGTCTTGACGGGCTCCATGCCCAGCGATTCCAAAATACTGTTCAGCAAGCCGTAATCGTAGCTCAAAACGTTATAAGCGATCAGGCCGATAAGAACGGCAGATATAAAGTGAGGCAGGAACATGAGCGTTTGCGTTACTTTTTTGAACCATTTCCTGCGAATCTCGTTCAGCAGAATAGCTACGAAGATTTGCAGCACGTTTCCTAAAACAATGAATACCAGATTATAGGCAACCGTATTAAACGAAAGCCGCCATAGGTCGCCGTTAATGATCAGAAAGCGAAAGTTATCAAACGCGACAAACGGGCTTTTGAAGATGCCGTCGGAGTAATTGTAGTTAATAAAAGCCAGATACAAGCCTGGCATCGGCAGATAGGCAAAAACGATAAAAAAGACGATGGCCGGCACGCACATGAGAAGCAGCGTTTTGTTATTCCAAAATCGTCTAAGCCTGCCGCCGCTCGTTCGCTGCAGCTTTTTCGCGGGCACCCTTTCGACTAAAGTTGTTTCCATCCTAATTCCCCCCTCGTTGTCACAGGCTAGACGGCTGTGAATTGAATCGATTCCAACCGGCCTTGCTTATTCCGGTCAACCGCTTCCAGCAATATCGCCAGATTTCCCTTATCCGCCTCATACCAGGCTCCCGGCAAATAGAAGGAATCCGGGCTTCCGCCCGAAAAGACAGGCCGATTCGCATCGCCGCTCGGCAGCCAAATCCGTCCAACGATCCGCTCCTCCAGGAACACAGTCAGCTTAATTCCTGACCCGGCTGCCCTTGCACGCCAGCCCGTCCCCGCGTCCGAATTGACCGTAGAAACAAAAAGCCATGCTGTCTCCCCCGGCTCCAAGACGACGGGGAGCTCAGCAGACCGTACATCTGCTCGCTGACTATCTGCATGCGCGAACAACTCCTTCTCCTCCGCTCCGCTAACCGACCAATCGGCTGCCGCGACGCCTTCATACAGGAACACCTGTCCGGATGGTAAACCGAGCACCCTCTCGACGTATACCGTCAGCTCCACCGTTTCTCCAGCCGTTACATGCTCAGATATATCGAGGTAGGGGTCGAACGGATTTACCGCTCCGATCTCCTTGCCTCCCACGAACAGCCGGGCCAGCGACTGAATGCCCTGGAAATGCAGCGTCCATGAGCTGGCGGCCTCGGATGCCCGGAACGTTTTCCTGTAATATTCGAACGCCGGGTGATCGGGTGACAGCCAGCCCCCAAAGTTTACGATCGGCCACAAGCCGCAGTCTGGCGATGCTGTCAGCTCAGTGCGCAAGGTCCGGTCCGCCGCGCGAAATACGCTCCAATTGCGGCTGAGATCACGAATCTCCGTTACGGCCGACAACCCTGTAAGTCCCTTCATCGCATGCAGGCGCAGTCCCGGCAGCCTGGCGTCGTCAAAGTTCGAATGTCCCCAAATTTCTACTCTGGCAAGCAGCCTTCCGTCCTGAAGACCGCCGCTGAGCGGAAGGTAGGAGCTTCCTCCGGCCGGCGTAACCGTACCGGCATATTGTCCACCCGCATACAGTGATATGACGTCGCTCCCCTGTCTGATTAGCATCCCTTGCACCGCCTTGCCTTCGGGCGGCTGAACAGCCGCTTCATACCAGGCGTATCCTCGGTATATGCCGCCGTGCTCCAAGTAATCCGCCTTCTCCTCAGTCGGCCGCTCGCCCACGGCTTTCGCTGTCATCGGCACTGCAGCATCGAAGATGCTGAGTCGCCAATCGGCTGCCGCCTCCTCCGAGGTGTCCGGGTAACGCAGCGGATTTCCATACTGCATGACGCCGCAATCGTCTACACCTTCCGCATAAAGCGCTTTCAACCTGTCGGTTATAAACAGCTTCAGCTCACGCCCATCAGCAGCAAGGATCGAACAGAAGCCATCCTCATTCCCGTCAAAAGCTACCGTTAACCGGCCTTCAACCGATTCGGCCGTTACATTTACCGCCTTCACTTCGAACGGCGCTTCGAGCTGCAGTATAATTTCTCCTTTTCCTTCGGTATGAAAGGCAAGACTGACTCCTTCATAGGAAGATTGCGCCATGTAAAGCTCTGCGGTTGAGCTTTCCAGCTGTCCCTCGCAGCCCCACAGGCCGAGCGGAACCTGGAAAGGAAGCGCCAGCGATCGTCCGGCTTTAAGCGTGAAGCCGAATTCGGCAGCAGCATCCGCTTCGCCGGCACTAACAACCGCTGTCTCTTTATCCGTGTCATCCAGATTCGTTACGAACAGAAGGCTTCCGCCGCCTTTTAGCTGCAAGACATAAGGACCGGCCACTCTCTCGCAATTTCCGGCCATCGACCATTTGGCGGATACGCCGCTATCTGCCGCCGCTTCTGCAAGCGGAGCGCCGTAAGCCGCTATTAACCTGCTAAGCAGCCTGCCCTCATAAGCTTCCTCGCGGATATGCCCTTCCGGAGAGATCATCCCGCCGAAATCGTAATCCGAGGTCATGAACGCCAGCGGCTTGCCCCAGTTGTTCGTGGCGTTCGTAAATCCGAAATCCGTACCCGACACCTGAAGATAAGGACCGAGCAGCTTGACTCCGCAGGAGAGCAATCTGCGCAGCAGGTAATGCGACCGATTCGTCTCCGTTACGAGCAGCGGGTAACCGAGTTTAGCTGCGGCATTGCCGTAGTGAAGCACTTTCTGCTCAAATTCGGCCTCCCGGTTATCCGGATAAAAGTTGCAGGTTGGCACAACATCGTCCGCGAGCCCCGAGGCTTGCAGCAAGCCGCCCTGCCCTGCGCAGGCGAACAGCGGAACCGTAATGCCGTGCTGTAGCACCATATCGCGCAGTGCGGCTATATATCCTTTCGGGTCCTGGCAATCATAGAAATCGAGCTCATTATCGAGCTGAACGCCGATCACGGTTCCGCCCTCTCCCGCTTGACTCGCCTTCAGCAAAGGCAATATGCGGTCAAACCATTTCGAAACGCAGCTCAGGAAGCCGGGATCATTGTCGCGAAGCTTCAAGCCTTTCGTCAGCAGATAGGCGGGCAGAGCGCCTCCATCCCATTCAGAGCAAATATAGGGACCCGGTCTTGCGACGACGTATAAGCCTGTCTCTGCCGCCATTTTTAGAAATGCGGCAACATCACGCTCCCCGCTGAAATCCCATTCCCCTTCCGCCGTCTCGTGATAGTTCCACGGAAAGTAAACATCGATGCTGTTATAGCCGAATGCTTTCAGCTGCTCCATCCGTTCCTTCCAAAGCGCTCTTGGAATGCGGAAGTAAAACAGCGAAGCGCATAGCAAAATATGAGGAGTTTCATTAATTTTTACGGCTTCCGCATCAAACTTCACAACCGCTCTTGCTCCGATTTCCATATTCATTTCATAACCTCCAACGGAATAGGCTAAAGCACTTTAAATGCAACCCATTTAATGCAACCGATTTCATGTAACCCGTTACATTTCTAAACAAAAAATAAATACACTACATGACCGGTATAATCAGAACAACATTTCTGCGCGGTAAGCTGATGTGTATTTACGTAATGACTGGTTTGAAAACGGCAGCCCGGCTATTATGTAACGGGTTACATTTTTGCCGGCGACACATTCAATCTTTAGACATCTTGATTTTATTCAACAATGTAAGCGTTGTCAATATCTTTTTTTCAAATTAAGGACTTATTAGCTATTTTCATTTCCGGGCGGGGCGGTAGACTCTCTTACAATGAGTTCAGGTCTTAGCTTCATACTTTTGCTGACCTTATTCTTCATAATCATTTGGTGGAGCATCTCAGCCGCGCTCCGTCCTGCGTCATAGCATTTCAGCGAGATGGTAGTCAGTTCCGGGATGCTGTTAGAGGCATACGGAATATCGTCAAATCCGATAAGCGATAAATCCTGCGGCACCCGAAGCCCCGCTTTGCTCGCCGCCTTCATCGCCCCGATGGCGACAAGATCGTTCGCGCAAAAAACAGCGGTCGGCCGCGCAGACATACCAAGAAGCTGATTCAAAAATGCCTTTCCGCTATCTACAGAAAAGCCGCCATTCAATATCCATTCCTTCCGGACTTGTAAGCCGTTTCTCTCCATCGTTTTCACGAAGCCTTGAATACGCTGGATCGTATTGGACATATGCCGAAAGCCGCCAACGAAAGCAATATCGCGATGACCGAGATCAATTAAGTGCTGTGTCGCTAATTCAGCGCCCTCTTTTTCATCGGTATATACGCGGTTCAGCCCTTCACCCGGCATATTCCCGTTAATCAACAGCAGCGGCACGCGCTTGCTGACCTCAACAACCTCATTCACCAATTCCTTGCTGGGCTTGGCCAGGTTAATCCGGCCGCCTAACATAATAATGCCATCTACCTGCTTCTCGATAAGAATATTCAAATATTGCGACTCGCGCACGTACTGCGCCTCCGAATCGCCGTTTGTCGACACGGTATCGCACAGAAAAAACGTGTACCCTTTGCTTCTCGCTTCCTGATCGAGACCGGCCAACACCTCGGGGAAAAAAGGGTTCGTAATGTCCGGCAAAATGACGCCAATCATCCCGGTTTCCTTCTTAAACAGGCTTCTGGCAAGCGCGTTCGGCTGAAACTGATGCTTCGTAATCAGCTCCATCACCCGATCTCTCGTCGACTTTTTCACCGGAGCCGTGTTGTTGATTACACGCGACACAGTGGCTACTGAGACGTTAGCTTCCCTAGCGATATCATATACAGTAACCTGCTTAATAGCTGCTCACTCCTCAGTCTATAAATTCATTCTTCAGTAGAATAACAGACTTTTGATTAAATGAAAACGGATGATTCCCTTTTTTTGTAACTACTTCAGCCTAAAGTGCACATTATTGGAAGACTATTTGAGAACGCCCTCAGGTTTGTCTTATGTTTACGAAAACCGCTCCTTCATTCATTGTACGCTTTAGTGAACAGCTTCCGGTTCAATTTGGGAATAAAGATCGCTAAAAACGCCGACCGCCCTATACTAAATACAATGAAAGCCAACCATAAGCCGTGATTATGAAAGTTAGGCACCAGTGTGAAATGAGCAATCAGATAAACCATCAATGCCAAAATCATCGAGTTTCGAATGGATGAAGCTTCGGTTGCCCCAGTAAACACACCATAGAGAATAATACCGAAGCTTGCCGAAAGCGGAAACAGAACAATCCACATTCCGTAGGTGTTGGCCAAATTGATGACATGCGGTATACGTGTAAATAACTGGATGAAGTATTCACTAAACAGATAGTAAGTACCTGCGATAAAAAGTGATGAAAGAACAGCCCATTGGCAAGATAACATAAGAGTCTTCTTATAGAGCCGCTGATTCCCCGCTCCTACGGCTTTACCCACCAGTATGCTTGAAGCATTGGCAAATCCGTCAAAGAAGTAAGCCATAATGTAATGAATTTGGATGAGAACAGCATTCGCAGCCAAGACTTCCGTGCCAAAAGAAGCCCCTTTCGCCGTGAAGAGATTAAATACGGCTAATAAACAAAGGGTTCTGATGAACAGATCCCGGTTGACGGTCATCATTTTTCCGAATGAAGAGGAATCAACAATCTCTTTAAAAGGAGGCAGCCTAAATTCAAAAGGAGAAACCTTCCATATAAAAATCATTCCTATGATAAAGGCTGTTACTTCTGATATAAGGGTTGCAATTGCGACACCGGATACCCCCCAAGCAAACACGCTTACAAACAATAAGGCAAGAACGATATTCATTAGGTTCATAAATATTTGTATGATCAAAGAAACTTTTATCTTGGACATTCCCATTAACCATCCAAGGATCACGTAATTCAACAAAGTAAACGGGGCACCCCATATGCGAATGCTGAAATAATCAGACGCGACCGTACGAACATCAGCTTCCGGATTCATCAAAGTTAAAGACAAATGCTCGATAGGCCGCTGAAGGAGAATAAAGCATATCCCTACCACAGCAGCAATGAAAAACGGCCTTGTAAGAGCTAAAACCCCTTGAATTTTATTATTTGCTCCATGTGCCTGGGCAGTAAAACCCGAAGTACTGACTCTTAAAAAGCCAAATAACCAGTACATCGTATTAAAAATAATGTTCCCAACAGCTACTCCGCCAATATAAGCAGGATCAGGCAGGTGTCCGACAACTGCTGTATCTACAGCACCAAGTAAGGGGGTTGTTATGGTTGAGATGATGAGGGGAATAGCTAATGCTAGATAAGACCGGTGATTCAAAGATACCTCTCCCTACGCATATTTATCATTCAAACATGGCTTTGTAAACTACATTCATTCCCACATTCGTATGCATTACGATTAAGAGTAGCACATCACTTTGTGATCGTAAACATCTAAGCGAAATCACTTATGCCAAGGAATGAATTAACCCGCTCAAAAAGATAACGTTGAATATGATGTTATCATCAAAAAAATAAGCAGTCCAAAACCAAACTTTCTGGCTGTGGACTGCTCATTGTTATTTAAGCCTCTTCCTTTGAATTCTTCGGCTTCTCCTCGTCGTCGATCATTCCTTTGGCCCCTCTTTTAAACTCGGACAAAGTCGTTCCAATCGCTCTCCCGAGTTGAGGCAGCTTGGATGGTCCAAAAAGAAGCAAGCCTAATATTACAAGCAGCACAATACCTGCTACACCTATGTTCGTTGGCATAAGAATCACTCCGTTCTTGTGTGAAATCAGAAGTTAACCAAAAGTGCCGTTACATACATGACGATGATACCGAGCGCTATACTGCCGTAATTAATCCATGAGATGGAAGGCGTACCCTCTGCTTTGGAGTCTCTTAAGATCATTTTGAAAATGACATAAATAACTTGAGCGATCGCGCCGGCGCCTATGCCGAAGAACAATGCTGCCAATGTTTGGTTAAACACAAATCCACCGATCCAGGTTCCTAAGATGGCTGGTCCTCCGCCCATGACGGCCAATGCCAAAAACGTCTTAAACGTCGGCCTTGTCTTCAGCAGCGGTGCAGCGATACCGACGCCCTCCGTAATATTGTGGAGCGTAAAGCCGATAATGAGAAACGTTCCAAGCGCTGCCTCACCGGCTGCAAAGGCGGCCCCGATTGCCAGTCCTTCGCCGAGATTGTGCAGCCCGATCCCTCCGGCAATTTTGTAGGCTACCCTTTTGCCGCTATCGCTGTTAAGCTTAGATTTCTTCGAACTGGCTTGATCTACTGCGATCAAAAATAAAAAGCTAAGCAGCGCCCCGAACCAAACGAGTCCGGTGCCTTGGAAGATGCCGGGTGCTTCCGCGCCAAGCTCCATTCCTTCTTGAACGGTATCGACTGCCAGGAAGAAAAGCAAACCGACCGTAAACGCCAATACGCCCTGAATGCCTCTGGACGAGAACCGGCGCATGAACGGAAACCACAGCAAGCCGAGTCCGACAGGCACAACGCCTACATAAAAACCAATTAAAGAATACTGCAGGAACCGATTCGTATCCGCTTCCGGCGTTTTCATCGCAGCTGCTACTTCGCCGGTAAAAATCAATCCGTTTTCCGTAATCAGCTTGATCTCATGCGGATCTCCTTCTACCCACGGATACGGAATAGACACGGTAGCCTTTTCAAAGCGTTTAATCGTTGGGCTAGGTGAATAAGCCGCATTCCAGAAAGCGTCATCGACCGCAACCTGCGCAACCGTCAGCTCCTCAGGTCCAGAATTTAGAACACGAAGCTCGAATCCATTGTCAGTCATAATGATTCTTTCAATATTTAATACTTCAATTGGCGCAGCTTGCTTCTCTTCAACGCCAGTACCCCAATTACCAATAAAATAGATCATGCCTGCGAGCAGGAGCAGAGGCAATATTCCGAGCAGCCAAACGGATACTTTGTTTGACTTTTTGGTTATCAATTCAGTTTGCACATGATACTCCTCCTTTTTTATTCGGCTTCAAAGAATCCCATCCATCCAAGCTCGGCAAACTCGCTTTGGTGCGCATGGAACATATATTTCCCCGGTGTTGGGAATGTAACTTCAATAATGCCTCTTTCGCCTTGGCACTGCATGACGATATCCGTATACAGCGGACGCGCATCCGGGTCTGCCCCAATCGGATAGTAGTTGAAGAAATTCGCATGCAAATGGAACGAGTTAATCGGGTCGAACTCCGTCAAATTACTTAAATATATACGTACCAGTTCTCCCGTTTTCACTTTTATAGGCTTGGACTGATAAGCGAATGCGTAGCCGTTTACGGTGTATACCTCGTTCTCGCCGTCCAAGTCCAAATCGAAGCCGTTCATGACCATCGTCATCTCTTTTGCCGGTTTCCGGGGTTTCTTAGGGTCAATAATGAAATTGCCGTAAAGGCCTTTATGAATATGTCTCGCTAGCGGTGGTACATGGCAGTGGTAAACTTGCAAGCCGGCAGGTTTTGCTTCAAATTCATAAACAAATTCATCGCCCGGGGCAACGGGCTCCAAACCGTCCATATTCGTCGGATGGATACCATGCATATGAATGGAATGCGGGTGTGACGAAGCATTACCAAACTTTATTCGTATAATATCGCCTTCTGTACAGCGGATCGTCGGCCCTGGAATGGTGCCGTTATACGTCCACCCCGGAAACTTAATTCCCTTCGCAATTTCTACCTCCGATTCCGATGCGATAATGCTGTACTCTCTTATTGTTCTTCCGTCAGCAGACTTGCTCACAACACCATAGTCAAATGCTGTTAATGCCTTCACCGCTGCTTCCAAACCAGGAGTGGAATCGGTGCCTGGATCGTAGCCATGCGCCATGCCGTGCTTCATCTGATTATGAAGGGCATGATTCATTTCTTCCTTCCCCATGGCGTTCGCAGTTTTGCCGAATAATGCACTCGTATTCAAAAAGCTGCTGCCTAATACACCCAAAATTCCTGCTGCTCCAATTTTCAATACGCTTCTTCTTGATAGATTATTTTTTTGATCAAGTGACATTATACATTCACCTCCAAGTTTAGATAAGGAAATTGTGTTGCATTAACGCAACATAATTAATAAAAAAATTTTATTTTACCTAGGGACAAAATGTTTCCCCCCGGAAACTTTTCTCTTATTATAGTATATGCTGCTCATGCCTATTGTAAAGCCATTTTTTTTTGCTTTTTAATAAACTTTCGGACATAAAAAAAACTTCCAGTGCAGGAAGCTTTTTTATGTCCGTTTCTCCGTTTATACGGCTGTAGCTGCTGGCTTGCACTATTTTACTTGATCCCCGATGTCGCAATACCCTCGACAATATAGCGCTGAAAAAATACAAAGATCAGAAAAACCGGAATAATGGATAAAATCGACATGGCGAATAACGAACCAAGCGCGGCTTCTCCTCCTGCATCTGTAAACATCCGAAGAGCCAGCGTAACCGTATATTTCTTCACACTGCTAAGATAGAGAAGCTGACTAAAGAAATCGTTCCACGTCCAAATGAAAGTAAAGATCGTTGTCGTAACAATAGCCGGCAGGGTCAATGGCAGTATAATTCTTGTGTATATTCCAATCGGACCGCATCCGTCAACCGTGGCCGCTTTATCCAATTCCTTCGGCAGCGAGCGGATGAATTGAATGGTCAGATAAACAAAAAATCCTTCGACAGCTAAAAACTTGGGTACTACAATAGGCAAAATACTGTTCACCCAATCCAATTTATCAAACAGAATATATTGCGGGACAACGAGCACATGCAGGGGGATCATCATGGTCATTAACATAAGCGCAAACATGATTCTTTTTCCTTTAAACTCCAGTCTTGCAAAGGCATATGCCGTCAGTGAACAAGATAAAATGTTCCCGATAACGGCAAGCACGACCATAATGAGCGAGTTCGCGAAAAAAGCGGAAAACGTAGTGCCGGACGTCCCTTGCCAGCCTTTTACGAAGTTGTCAAAAGTGAACTGCCTCGGCCATAAAGAATTATCGGTCAGAATCGTTTCCGTAGGCTTAAACGAACTGATCAACATCCACAGCACGGGGTACAGCATGAGTAAAATTCCGAGAACAATCAAGCCATGAAGCAGCGGTTTTCTAATATCAAACGTATTTCCCATTTTGTCTGTCACCCCTAGTCTTCATAGTGAACCCATTTTTTGGATGCAAAAAAGATGATTCCCGTAAAGCATGCTACTATAATCAGCAATAGCCATGCCATAGCAGAGGCATATCCCATTTGAAAGTTACCGAAGCCGTTCTGGTACAAATATAGGGTATAGAACAGTGTCGAATTTACAGGCCCGCCCGTACCGTTGCTAATAATGTATGCCGGTGTGAAAGCCTGAAACGAACTGATAATCTGCATGATCGCATTGAACAAAATAATAGGCGATAAGATCGGGAGCGTAACATGAATAAATTGTTTGACTCTACCTGCACCATCAAGTGAAGAAGCTTCATAATAATCTTGTGGAATTTGTTTGAGACCAGCCAGGAAAATGACCATAGGCGAACCAAATTGCCAAACTTTCAAGAAAATAATCGACCAAATCGCATAATCGGGTGTCCCAACCCAGCTTGGCATATCAATGCCGGCATAACCGAGCACCTGATTAACGATTCCATGCTCCCCGAATACTTGCTGCCACAAGATAGCAATTGCCACGCTGCCTCCAATCAACGAAGGCACATAATACAGCGCACGATAGACACCCAGTCCGCTTATTCCCTTGTTCAAGAGCAATGCCAGAGCTAACGCAAACATCAATTCCAGCGGTACAGCCACGAGCACATACGTAAAGGTCACCTTAATCGCTTGAACATATTGCGGATCCTGATTGAACAGGGTCAGGTAATTTTTCAAACCAACCCAATCCGGCGAAGAAACAAAGTTGTAATTTGTAAAAGAAAGATAAAGGGAAGTCAGGATCGGGATCATACTGAATACCAATATTCCGATCAGCCACGGTGTTAAAAACAGATATGGAATGATCCACAACCAACGTTTGCTGTTAAAAAGGGTTGACATGGCATGAACTCTCCTCTGTATGGAGCAGAAGCTCAAGATATGTCATGCTCTCTTGAGCTCCCGCAAAATGATCTTAACGGTTTAAAATTTGATCTGCTTGTTGAAAAAATTCATCAACAGCTTGAGGAATCGATTTTTTACCAAACGCGATCGATTCATTGCTGGATAAGAGCAGCTTTTGAACGGATGTGCTGCCTTCAGGCATGGCCGGATAAGGCTTCGAGGAAGCCATCATCGCGCCAATGAAAGCGTATTCTTTTTCTTCCGGAGCTCCTAACAACGGCTTGATTACCTCTTGCATTTTTTTAGAAGCCTGCGGCCCATGCTCCCCTTTGAAAATGGCAGCTGCATCCGGATCATTAACTACAAAATTGATGAGCAGTGCCGCTTCTTTCGGGTGTTTACTGTCTTTGGTTATGCCAAGCGATGCTACGATCAGCGGTATATCCTTTTTACCATTCGGGTCCATCGGATAACTAACGATGCCGAGCTCATCTTTTGCGCTGCCTTGATAGATTTTCAACTGATTAGAGCTCTTGCTTATCATGGCTACTTTACCCCGCGCAAGCATGGATTGCTCCTGGGTTTTATCTCCTTGCTCGGCTTGGATGGACGGCGGAGGCGTTAATCCGTCTTTGCGCATCTGATCCCAGAACGTAAACCAGTCTATCAGATCCTGTTTCTCGATTCCCAAGCCTTTATCCTTAAATACGGACTTTCCTCTTTGTTGGATGAACAGCTCAAGGGTCCGATATACGCCGCCTTCGTCCTCCGTGGCCCAAGCATCTTCACCTAACGATTTTTGCAATGCTTTTGCGGAAGCGACGTATTCATCCCAGGTCCAATTATTTTTCGGAAGCTCGAGACCGGCTTTCTTGAACATAGCCGTATTATGTAGAACACCGGTAATATTGTGGCCAAGGCTCATCGCATACAATTTATCGTCAACCGTGCCGCCGCCGATGTCGACCGGATCAAAATCGGCTGTATTCAAATCTCCCGATTCCACAAGCGGATCAAGCTCGAGCATCAAATCCCTTGTTACAAAGTCATGTTGAAAGAAGCTGCTCGTTTGTATGACATCGGGAGCATTGCCTCCGGCTGCCTGCGTATTGATCTTCTCCGCATATTGGTTTTCGGTCGTGAATTCGCGGGCTACCGAAATGTTTGGATGCTTTTCCTCAAACAGATCAAACAATTTATTCATTTTATCATGCCGCGCTTGCCCGCCCCACCAGGCAACCCGCAGCTCCACTTCCTTACCGTCACCCGCTGTATTCGTATCCGCTTTTGGACTATTGGTGGCATTATTATTTGATCCCGCTTGACCGCAAGCGCTTAACATGACAGTTGAAAGAACAGTAGCGATCAAAAGCGTTATTTTAGTTGATTTCATCGACAAATTCCTCTCCATGTTTAGGTTTGGTTCAAGAAAATGGTTCTGCTTGCCTTCCATTAATGCGCTTTCAATTATGGCCGGCTAATAGACTCTGCCAGTCAATATGCCCGACAATCATCCGGTAAGACTTTTCCGATTTACTCGGAACAAGCGGAAGCGGAAGGATCGCTTTGACGCTCCATTTCGTGCAGTTTTCTAACCCGACGGCGGAACTCTTCCTCCGTGCTGAACTCCGCTTTCATGTAGGCGGCGAGCAATTCAGCCACTATTACGGGTCCAATTATTTGCGCGCCGACACACATCACGTTGACATCATCGTGCTCTACGCACTGATGAGCGGAATAGATATCATGGCAAACGGATGCCCGGATACCCGGAATTTTATTAGCTGCAATACATGCTCCTACACCTGTTCCGCACACCATGACAGCCCGGTCTGCATCGCCTGAGAGTACCGCTCCGCATACCGTACGGGTAATATCCGGGAAATCCACCGGATTGCTGTCGAATGAACCATAATCCGTAACCTCATGTCCCAATTTCTTTAATGCGTTTATAACCGTTTCCTTCAACGGAAATCCGGCATGATCTCCTCCAACTGCTATTCTCATATCGTGCCCTCCTAGTTTTTTGAATTATGTGTAAAATATTTTACTGAAACTACCAAAAACGAAGCATTATTCAGTTAATCGATTTACTGAGTTCGTAAAAAAAGGCAATCTAACGTTCTACTTTACTCTCGCCCGGTAATGTTCGTTCGATAGACTGTCTCTTTAAAATGTATGTTTGTCGATCCCCTGTTCACCTTCACAGCCGCAGGAGCGTCTAATGATAAGTTCCGTATCCATATACATAATTTCTCGTTTGACCTCTTTTTCTTTAATTCTTGCTAACATTAGATTTCCTGCATTAACACCAAGCTGATAAGCAGGCTGCCTTATCGTCGTAATCGGCGGATCAACGATTTCTGCCCAGTCAGGATCATCATAACCCAGAACCGCGATCTGGCCGGGAATATCAATATTAGCTTCCTTTAAGTACTTGTATGCCCCCAGCGTCATGGAGTTATTTGATATAAATACGGCATCAGGCTTGATTTCCTGCTCCATAAGCTCCTTCATCTTGTCGTATCCGCTTTCTTTGGTGAAAGCCCCTTCCTTCACCAGCTCTTCCCGGCCGATAACGTCGTAATCTTCAAACGCCCTAGTATAGCCGATCAAACGGTCTTTCCCGGTACTTATTGAAGAAGGTCCTGTAATGATAGCTATCTTTTCATAACCGTGCTTAATCAGATGTTCGGTAGCGGTATAGGCTCCACGAATATTGTGGGTCATAATGACATCGGAGTTCATAAACTCTGGACAACGGTTTAAAAAGACAATCGGGACTCCCGTTTTGTCGAGCGAGCGGAAATAGTCACCCGAATTTCCTGCGGAGGAAACAATCAACCCGTCTACTCTCTTTCCGATTAACACGTCTAAGTAATTGCGTTCTTTCTCGATAGAAGAATTCGTGTTGCAAAGCAGGATGTTGTAGTTGCTTTTGGCCAATTCTTCTTCCATTCCCCTAACAACAGCCGAAAAGAAAGGATTCGCGACGTCGGAGATTAAAACCCCGATAATCTTGGATTCCTGCATCCGGAGGCTCTTGGCTACAATATTAGGCTGATAATTGAGCTCCTCAATGGCGGCATCGATCTTAGCTTTAATTTCGTCGCTTACGAACTTCGTTCCGTTTAACGCGTTCGATACGGTCGCCGAGGATACGCCAGCCAAGTTAGCTACCTCTTTAAGTCTGGCCCTCTTCACTTCGTTTCGCCACCTCCAGTAAATCGATTAACTAGATTATATAGCCAATCTTCTTTACATGTCAATCATTTTTGTATGCGCTATCATAGCGAGGCTCTACGAGTTCGGAACGGAAAGGCTGTATCCTCGGCGAATGCGAGATTTTACCGTTTATTCGAATGAAACGACTCTTTTTTCCTGACTGCTCTTTATGGCTAATTCGATAATCTTTATCGTATTCATGGCATCGGCTGCATTTACAGGAACCGGTTTGCTTTCAGCAATGGCTTCGTAAATGCCTTTATAGAAGGCTTCGTAGGAGCCTGTTTTTGTTTCAAGCTTTCCTTTCAGCAGCAGATCACCTACATTTACCGTTAATTCTCCATAGCTTTCTTCCAGGTCCTTGCCCCATAGCGCGTCTCCGGGCACCTTACCTTGCTTTAATGAATCCTCTTGCGAGTCCAAGCCATATTTCATAAAGCTGCCCTTATCCCCGTGTATTTGAAATTTGGGACCTGCGCTCTTCACGACCGAACCGGAATGCAAAATAACCCTCAATCTGCCATATCCTAAAACAATATGAAAATAATCATCGGTGACCGAGCCGATTCTTTGAGCCATCACATCGCCAAACACCGTTTCAGGCAGTCCAAATAAATGCAGCGCTTGATCGATCAAATGCGAGCCAAGGTCATAAAGCATGCCCGAGCCCTCCATATTTTGCTCTCTCCACCGATTGGTTACTTCAATGCGATACCGGTTATAATGCGCTTCATACGAATAGATTTCACCCATAACGCCCGACGCCAAGCATTCCTTAACGGTAAGGAAGTCATTGTCCCATCTTCTGTTATGATAAACGCTTATTATTTTATTTTGCTTGTCAGCTATTTCGATCAGCTCTTGCGCTTCTTTAGAATGGATAACGAACGGTTTTTCGACCACGACATGTTTTCCCGATAATAAGGCTTGCTTGGCAAATGGATAATGCGTTGTGTTTGGCGTAGTGATGATTACAAGGTCTATAGCAGGGTCGGACAATAGCTGTTGGGCATCGGAAACAACCTCTACGTCCGGATAATCTTCCTTCACTTTCAAAGCATTTGAAGAAACGATTTTTGATATTTCTAGTCCTTCAACCGTTTGGATAATAGGCGCATGAAAAGTTTTCCCTGAAAAACCGTAACCAATGATGCCGACCTTTACTTTTCTCAAATCATCCATCCCCTTCGATTGCAAAAATTATGAATACGACCTCATGATAAGTTAAAAAATTAAAAAATGCAATGTTTTTAAGTTTAAAACTTATTGATTTAAGTAATGTTGAAACATTTTGAAGAGAAACTTATACTGATAAGTGAATTACTTTTCCGGAAGAGGTTAAATGATGAATCAGGATGAAAGAACGCAGGCTATCGTGCAATATTTGAAAGAAAAACAAAAAATTCAGCTTGAGGATATTTGCGAGCTGTATGGCGTTTCCCGCGATACCGCAAGGCGCGACTTAGTGAAATTAGAAGAAGACGGCGCTATTATACGTATTCGAGGCGGAGCCATGCTGCCCACGCTTACGAAAACGATAAGGAGCTACAGGGAACGGTTTCAAGACACGGGAAACAAACGCGCGATCGGCCAATTCGCGGCATCCCTTATAAAAGACGGAGACTATCTGCTAATGGATACCTCGACAACCGTACAATATGCCGCTGAATCCTTATATACAATAAACAATGTCGTAGTAACCAATTCCATAGATATAGCCGGCGTTTTGTGTGAAAACCCGGATATAAAGACACATCTGCTGGGAGGCGAATTAAATGCCTGGCACCGGAATGCCACCGGCCCCCGCACATTGGAAATGCTGTCTGACCTCAAAGTAGATAAATTATTTCTCGGCGCATGCGGCCTATCTTCCGTTGGGCTTACGGCTCCTTCTGTTGACGAGGCTTATTTGAAATTGAAGATGATTGAAAGAGCCGATCAAGTGATCGTATTAGCCGAATCGTCAAAATTCGAAAAGCAGCTATTCCATCGGATATGCGATTTCGGAAAAATTAATGTCATTGTTACGGATCAGGAACCCGATCGTAAAATGAAAGAAATTTTAACGGATAAACAAGTTGAACTTTTGATCGTCCCCGGGCTTAACTAAGCGCGGGCTTTTTTTTTGCGCAAAAAGTCTAACCTCCTCTCTCATGTGGTGCTTCCCGTACAGCATTAATAAAATCGCCTCTTTTTGGAAACCAATAACAACGTGCTGAAAACATCCCTTTTTTGAAGGGCAGAGAAAGGTGAACCGGAAAACATGTCCAAATCGACCGCCATTAGTCCGACCCAGCTGTTCTCCATGATCATCCTGTTCGAATTCGGCACGGCCCTAGTGCTGCCAATTGGCCTAACGCCCGGCACGAATATATGGTTATCGATTTTGCTGGCGATGCCCGGAGGCATCCTCTTGTATCTTCTGCTTGTATATTTCGACAAGCAATATCCGTCTTTGATTCTAAGCAGCTATATTCGAAAAATATTCGGCAATGTTATCGGCTGGCCGATCAGTTTTCTATATATCCTTCATTTCATCTA
>DATJKM010000381.1:0-3479 GCA_035491515.1 Candidatus Udaeobacter sp.
GTAACGGAGCTGCCTTTGCTCGTAGATGCCGATACCGGCTTCGGCGGAGCCTTTCAAATTGCGCGCATGATGAAGCAAATGAATCGTGCCGGAGCAGCCGGCGTTCATATCGAGGATCAGATCATGGCCAAAAGATGCGGACACCGTCCCAATAAAGCGATTGTAAGCAAAGGGGAGATGGTGGATCGTATAAAAGCCGCGGCGGATGCAAGAGAAGATTCGAATTTCGTTATTATGGCCCGAACGGACGCCCTTGCGTCAGAGGGATTAGAAGCTGCGATCGATAGAGCCTGCGCATGCGTCGAAGCAGGAGCGGATATGATTTTTCCGGAGGCGGTCACTAGACTTGAGGATTACCGGGCATTTGCCGATGCCGTAAAAGTTCCCGTGCTTGCAAACATTACGGAGTTCGGTCAAACACCGTTATTTACGGCAGAGGAGCTGGGAAATGCGGGAGTAAGTATGGCTCTGTATCCACTATCGGCGTTTCGCGCGATGAATGCAGCCGCGCTGCTCGTTTATCAGGCGATCCGGCAGGAAGGTACGCAAAAAAACGTAATTGGTCATATGCAGACAAGAGCGGAGCTCTATGATTTTCTTCACTATTTCAGCTATGAGAAAAAGCTGGATCTGCTGTATGGCAGCCGGGAGGAGGGAATTGGCGATGGCGACTAAAAAACCGGGCGGGCTCGCTGAAGTTGTAGCCGGGCAAACCGCAATCTCTACGGTCGGCAAGGAAGGGAGAGGGCTAACCTATCGCGGCTATTCGATCGACGATCTCGCAAGCTGCGCGTCCTTTGAAGAAACCGCCTTTTTGTTGATTTACGGAAAACTCCCGAATCAAGCGGAATTGCAGCAGTATAAGCGCAAGCTTTCAGGTCTTAGGCGGCTCCCGGCAGGATTGCTCACGATTCTGGAGCAGCTGCCTTCCAGCACGCATCCGATGGATGTGCTGCGAACCGGCGCTTCCGCGCTTGCTGCCTTTGAGCCTGAGACAGAAGGGCATGACCAATATGAAATTGCCGATAGGCTGATCGCAAGCAGTGCATCTATGCTGCTGTACTGGCATCAATTTCACGCGAGCGGCAGCAGGATCGAGACCGAAACCGATAACGAAACCATTGCCGGTCATTTCCTCCAGCTGCTGCATGGCCATCGCCCGAACGAGCTCCATGAGAAGGGTTTGGATGTTTCTCTTATTTTGTATGCGGAGCATGAATTCAATGCTTCTACGTTCGCAGCCCGCGTAACGGCATCCACGTTATCCGATACGTATTCGGCAATTACGACCGGTATCGGCACGCTGCGGGGGCATCTTCACGGCGGCGCGAACGAGGCGGCGATGGAGCTTATCGAACAATTCGCAGGTCCAAGCGAAGCGGAGAGCGGCATAATGCAAATGCTGAGGGAAAAGAAATTAATTATGGGCTTTGGTCATCGCGTTTATTCGGTCTCAGATCCAAGATCGGATATTATCAAAAAATGGTCGAGAAAGCTCTCTGAGGATAGCGGCGATTTGTCGCTCTATCAAATTTCCGAGCGAATTGAGCAGATTATGCTGCAGGAGAAAAAGCTCTTTGCGAATTTAGACTTCTACAGCGCGTCGGCATATCGGCTAATGGGCATTCCGACTTCCCTTTTCACTCCGATCTTTGTCATTTCCCGCACTAGCGGCTGGTCCGCACATATTATCGAGCAGCGCAAGCATAACCGTCTCATTCGTCCGAATGCTGACTATACAGGGCCTGATCCGCTGTCGTGGACTCCGATCGATCAACGAGCCTGATAAGAGGAGGAAGTGAATCCTATGTCCACGCCTGTCACTAACGAAAGGCCTGAACCCGATCAAGTCTTAGTCGATATTGCAAAGTATGCTGCGCATGATTCGATCGAAAGTGCAGAAGCATACGAGACGGCCAGGTATTGTCTCATGGATACGCTCGGCTGCGGCTTGCTCGCGCTCCGATATCCGGAATGCACGAAGCTGCTAGGTCCGGTCGTTCCCGGAACGATCGTGCCGAATGGTGCTCGTGTGCCAGGCACCGCATTCCAGCTGGATCCGGTCACAGCCGCATTCAATATCGGCTGCATGATCCGGTGGCTCGATTATAACGATACATGGCTTGCGGCAGAGTGGGGCCATCCGTCCGATAGTTTGGGAGGAATCCTTGCTGCCGCCGATTATATAAGCAGAACAAATATAGCCGGAAGCAAGCCGCCATTAATAATGCGCGACGTGCTCACCGCGATGATTAAGGCGCATGAAATACAAGGCATTATTGCGCTTGAAAACAGCTTCAATCGTGTAGGACTCGATCATGTCATTCTTGTGAAGGTCGCCTCAACCGCAGTCGTAACGGCGCTGCTCGGGGGGACGCAGGATGAAATTATCGCAGCGTTATCGAATGCATGGATCGATGGGCATCCGCTCCGCACCTACCGGCATTCACCGAATACGGGAACGCGAAAATCATGGGCAGCCGGCGATGCGACGAGCCGCGCCGTTAGACTTGCCATGATGGCCGTAAAGGGGGAAATGGGGTATCCTTCCGCGTTGACAACGCCGGGGTGGGGATTTTATGATGTTCTCTACCGGGGTAAAGATTTCTCGTTTAAACGCGTTTTTGAATCATATGTCATGGAAAATGTGCTGTTTAAAATATCATTCCCCGCTGAATTTCATGGCCAAACAGCAGTCGAATGCGCGATACAGCTTCACCCGATTGTTAAAGACAGACTGCATGAAATTGATAAAATTGTACTCACGACGCATGAATCTGCCATACGCATTATCGATAAGACCGGACCGCTTCACAATCCGGCGGACCGCGATCATTGTCTCCAATACATGGTAGCAATCGGACTGCTGTTTGGCACTTTGTCTGCCGATCATTATGAAGAAGCTGCTGCAATCGACCCGCGAATAGATGCGCTCCGTCAAAAAATGATTACGGTTGAAGATAAAACGTATTCGCATGACTACCTGGATGAGAATAAGCGTTCGATAGCTAATGCAATTCAAGTTTTTTTCACGGATGGCACGACCACGGAAAAGCTGGAGATCGAGTACCCAATCGGCCATCGGCGCAGACGGCCTGAAGCCATCCCGCTTCTGCAGCGTAAATTTGAATCCAATCTGAGAAGCCGTTTTCCAGCTAAGCAAGCTCAAGCGGTTTTGGAGCTTTGCCTTGATCAAGAAGCGTTAGAGCAAATTCCTGTCCATCAATTTATGGATCTGTTTGTTATCTGATAATTGCCTGCGTAAATCGCAGGTTTTTCTTTTTTTAACAAAAAATTTATTGCAGCATTTCTGTAACTTATTGCGCCCTGCAAACGTTATATTCTATACTTAATCCAAACAAGAATAATCCATATTAAAGGGGCGTCTGCGGTATGAAAAAATATCCAATGATCGCAGCAGTTGCAATCGCTTGTCTCACGGCCTTTAGCTTTGCGCCGACAGGCGGCCGTGAATATGT
>DATJKM010000382.1:0-29384 GCA_035491515.1 Candidatus Udaeobacter sp.
CATTCTCAGCTTCTTTTATTTCAACATGCTCGAATTCCCGCGGTTCGTCGGATGGCAGAACTACTCGAGACTGTTTCTGAACGACGATATCTTCATGATTGCTCTGAAGAATACGTTTCTGTTTGCGGTCATTACCGGACCGGTCAGTTATATTGCCTGTTTTATTTTCGCATGGATTATCAATGAGCTGTCGCCGAAGGTAAGGGCATTCATGACGTTGATTTTTTATGCGCCGGCGATTTCGGGGAACGTGTTCTTTATTTGGTTAATCGTATTCTCCGGGGACCGGTACGGCTACTTGAACGGTTTCCTGATTAAATTCGGATTTATATTGGAACCGATTCAATGGCTGACGAATGAACATTATATTCTTGCTATCGTCATCATCGTGCAGCTCTGGCTTAGCCTCGGCACCAGCTTCCTGGCCTTTATCGCCGGCCTGCAGACGATTGACAGGTCATTGATCGAAGCGGGAGCGGTAGACGGGATCAAAAACCGCTGGCAGGAGCTGTGGTTCATCACGCTGCCTTCGATGAGACCGCAGCTTCTGTTCGGCGCCGTCATGCAGATTACGGGATCGCTCGCGGTTGCCGATATAACGGTCGCGCTTGCGGGCTTCCCGAGCGTCAACTATGCGGCGCATACGATCGTTACGCACCTGATGGACTATGGCACGATCCGATTCGAGATGGGCTACGCATCGGCCATCGCAACCGTGCTATTCGGCATTATGATCGGATCCAACATGGTGACGCAAAAATTGTTGAGAAAGGTAGGTGAGTGACGTTGGTCGTTAAAATGATGGCCGCTTTCCGAACGCCTAAGAAGCTGAACCGTTCTATTACCGTCAGCTTCATGCTGTTCGCGTTTCTTGCCTTGTTCGGAGCTTTTATGGCGCTGCCGCTGCTCTATGCGGTGAATAATGCCTTTAAGCCGCTTGACGAATTGTTTATTTTCCCGCCGCGATTCTTCGTGAACAATCCGACGATGGATAATTTCTACGACCTGGTAGCCTTGATGGGCAATTCCTGGGTGCCGTTGTCCCGTTATATCGCCAATACGCTGCTCATTACGGTAATCGGGACCGCCGGCCATATATTGCTTGCCTCCGCGGCGGCATATCCGCTGGCGAAATATCAGTTTCTCGGCTCGAAGACGCTGTTCTCGATTGTCGTGCTGTCGCTCATGTTCTCCGGGCATGTCACGGCCATTCCTAACTATATGGTTATGTCTTGGCTCGGGTGGATCAACTCGCATGCGTCGATTATCGTGCCGTCACTCGCATTCCCGTTAGGATTGTTCCTGATGAAGCAATTCATCGAGCAAATTCCGACGGCTTTGCTGGAAGCGGCCAAGATCGACGGAGCGAACGAATACCGGATTTACTGGAGCATTGTCATGCCGAACGTTAAGCCCGCATGGCTAACGCTCATGATTTTGCAGTTTCCCGCATTATGGGGGACCGATGGGGGCAGCTTCATTTACAGCGAGAACTTAAAGACGCTTCATTATGCGCTTGGCCAGATTACGGCGGGCGGAATCGCCCGCGCAGGCGTCGGAGCGGCAGTCGCGCTGATCTTGATGATTGTTCCGATCACGCTCTTCGTCATCTCTCAGAGCAGCGTCATCCAGACGATGGCGACCTCCGGGATGAAAGAGTAGAAGGGGGACTTGCACGATGATGAAGAGCAGATTGAAAATAAGAGCTTTTGTTCTCGCGGCGTTAAGCTGCTTGCTTGGCTTAAGCACGGGAGGATCTCTCGCGCATGCTCAAGACGGCGGGGCTTCCTATAATTATTCCGTATGGGGTGAGACCGTCGTATCGCCGTCCGCATACGAAGCGACAAAATTGTTGGATGGTTCTGGCCTAGGGATAGGGCAGTTTAACAATCCGAGCGATCTACATGTCACGGCGGACAATGAAATCTATGTGCTGGATACCGGCAACAATCGGATCGTCGTGCTGGATCGTCAGTATCAACAGGTAGAGGTGATCGATTCCTTTGAGCGCGACGGGCAGGCGGATACGTTCCTTAACCCGCAAGGCATCTTCGTAACGGAAGAGAAACACGTCATTATCGCGGATACGGGCAATAAACGCGTCGTTCATCTCGATCAGAATCGTCAATTGGTGAAAATTGTCGAGAAGCCCGAGTCCGAGCTGCTGCAAGAGAACTTCGAGTTTCAGCCGGTCCGGGTCGTCATGGACAAAGCGCAGCGCATCTACGTCATGGCGGTAGGCGTGTTCGACGGGTTGATGGAATTTAACGCAGAAGGGGCGTTCACGTCTTTCATCGGCGCGAATCGCGTTATGGTCGATCCGGTCGAGCTGTTCTGGAAGAGGCTGTCAACGAAGGCGCAGCGAAGCCAGATGATCATGTTCACGCCGACGGAATTTACGAACCTCGATATTAACGACGAAGGCTTCATCTACGCGACTAGCGGAGAATGGGGTGATAACATCCGGAAGCTGAATGCCCAAGGCAGCGACATTCTGAGGAGAACCGGATACTTCAGTCCGCAAGGCGACATTCTCTATACGAGCGCTATCGGGCCTTCCAGGCTCGTCGATATCGATGTTACGGACAGCGAGATCTACTCCGTCCTCGATTCGAAGAGAGGACGGATATTCACTTACAACGGCGACGGCCATTTCATGTACGTGTTCGGCGGTATGGGCAACCAGCTCGGCGAATTCAACACGCCGGTCGCCATTGAACGGGTCGGGGACGATCTCCTTGTTCTGGACAAGGCATTTGGCGAGATTACTGTATTTCAAACGACGGAGTACGGCCGGATATTGAACGAGGCGGTTAGAAGCTACTATAGAGGCGATGAGGAAAAGGCGTTTCAGCTCTATGAACAAACCATCAGTATGAACGCGAACCTGGATTTCGCTTATTCCGGCATCGGCAAAGCGATTCTTCGGCAAGGCGATTACGACGAGGCGATGCAGTATTTCAAGCAAAGCCTGGATCAAGGCAACTATTCGAAGGCATTCCTGCTCTTTCGCAAGCAAGTGCTGAGAGAACACTTCGGCACGATTATGTCCGTGATTATTGCGTTAGCCGCCATCGCCCTACTTATAAGAGCATACCGGAAAATGATGGATAGAAAGAGGGGCGTTTCGCTTGAATAGAGAGATCATTAAATACCCGTTTGATCTCATCATGCATCCTTTTAACGGCTATTGGGATCTAAAATACGAACGAAGCAAGAAGATGAACCTGATTCTATCCTTCGCGATCTTGCTGCTGCTGATCTTGACCAATGTCCTAAGCAGCCAGTACAGCGGGTTTCTGGTCAATATCTATAATCCCGACGACATGAACAGCCTTATGGAGATCACGTACGTGATCGTGCCGGTATTGTTCTGGTGCGTGGCCAATTGGTCGCTGACGACGCTTATGGACGGAGAAGGAAAGTTTGTCGAAATATTCACGTCGACCTGCTTTGCGCTCATTCCGATGGTCATCATTAACTTTCCATGGATCTGGCTAAGCAACGTCATTTCGATGCAGGAGACGACTTTTTACTATTTCTGCAACAGCTTTGCCGTCTTATGGTCCATGTATTTGCTGTTTGTCGGGAATATGACCGTGCATCAATTTACACCGAGCAAGACCATCGGTACTATCCTGCTGACGATTGTGGCAATGGGGTTCATGGCCTTCATCTGTTTATTGTTTTTTAGCCTGATCCAACAGATTATGTCTTTCATCTCCGTTATTTATCAAGAAATCGTCATGAGGAACTAGGGAAGGAGGAATGGAGATGCGTATGGCCAGAAATACTCTTATGTCTGCTTTCTTGCTCGCCGGGCTTCTTATTGCAGGATGCTCCGGCACAGCGGGCACGAATCAAGCGGACGAAGGCGAACAGCTAGCGGCTGCATTCACGCAAGGCAAGGCGTTGAAAGCTTCCTTCACGGATTCTCGCGTCGCCGGCATGAAGGGAATCGCCGAGAATGATCGTCTGCGGCTGTTGATCGACGATCAAACAGGAGCTATTGCCGTGCTCAATAAGCAAAGCGGCGAAATATGGCGCAGCAATCCGCAGGGTGGAGACGCCGATCCGATTGCGACCGGGGTTAATAAGGGCTTGCTGGCTTCACAATTAAAGCTCGATTACTATAATAGTTTTGGCCAGATTAATTCGATCAATACTTTTTTGGAAAGCGTCGCATACAAGCAGATTAAAATCGAAACCATTCCGAATGGGGTCAAGGTTTCTTACCAGTTCGGCAGGGCAGAGAAAACGGCTTTGGATTTGCCGTTGATGCTGAGCGTCGCCCGTTTCGAGGAATTGTCGGGCAAGCTGGACAAAACGGGACAACGCGCCCTGCGCATTGCTTATACTGAAGATCCCGAGAAGTCGGCTTATGTCCGGAACGATCAAGCGCTGAACGGGCTTCAGCTGGAACGCGCATTCAAAGCGTTCGAGGATGCCGGTTACACGGATGAAGATTTGGAGAAGGATATGGCCGAACTGAACTTCACGCAGGAGAAGCCGGCACCCAGGATTTTCCTGGCATCAATCGAATATACGCTGGACGCCGCTAGTCTCGTCGTCAAGGTGCCGGTTGCCGATATCCAGGCACCCGGAGAATATCCGGTCAGTAACGTTTCGGTCCTAAGCTTCTTCGGAGCAGGAGGGACTTACGAGAAAGGATCGATCTTCGTACCGGACGGCTCCGGCGCGCTCATCCAATTCAACAACGGCAAAACGAAGTACCCGGCCTATCAACAAGCGGTGTTCGGGGCGGATATGACAATGGAGGCGGTCGAAGATGCCGTGAACGAGCAAACCGTGCGTTTGCCGGTATTCGGCATCATTCGCGAGCACAGCGCCTTCCTTGGGATTATTGAAGAGGGCGCGCCGGCGGCCACGATCAATGCGGATATCAGCGGCAAATTAAATAGTTACAACTACGTCTATCCTAGCTTTGCCGTTACCAACAAAGGGTCGTTAACGCTGCAAGCGAACGGACAGGAGCGTACGCTGCCGAAATTCCAGGAGAATCCAATGAAGAGCGACTTCACGGTCCGCTATGCCTTTCTAAGCGGTGAAGACGCTACTTATCAAGGAATGGCCGAATACTACCGTGAATATTTGGAAGTGAGCGGCGGACTTCCCACGACGAAGGCGGAGAATAAGGCGGAAGATGTTCCATTCTACCTTCAGCTCGTCGGAAGCATAGCGAAGCAGAAGCATTTTGTAGGCGTTCCTTATCAAACGCTAGAGCCGCTTACGACGTTCGAACAGGCGAAGCAAATCATAAGCCAGATGAAAAAACGCGACATCGCCAACATTAAGCTCGAATATGCGGGGTGGTTCAATGGCGGCCTCGATCATAAGGTTCCGGACGACATCACGGTGGACCGGGCGATCGGCGGCAGCAAAGGTTTGCGCAGCTTTGTATCGTTTGCTAAGGAACAAGGTATTGACATCTATACAGACGTCGCTGTCTTGACTGCCCATACAGGAAAAGGGTTAGACGAGAAAGAGGAAGCTTCGCGCACGCTTAGAGGCGTGCCTGCGTCGCTTTATCCGCTCGACCTCGCACTCAGCCAGCGCGACAGGAACAAATCGCCGTCCTATGTCGTATCGCCTCGGCGCGTCGGCTCGTATGTGGAAGCGATGCTGAAGGATTTGAAGGGCTATGAGACGGGCGGCATTTCGCTCCGGGATATGGCCGATCAGTTGAACAGCGACTTCCGGAAGAACAATCAAGTCGACCGGACGGAGTCCGAGGAGATCTCGATTCAGGCTCTGAACGACATTCGCGATGCGGATTTGAAGATCTTGGCTGACGGCGGCAACGCTTACGCCCTTCCTTATTTGTCGGATATTACGAATGCGCCTATGTCGAACAGCAAATACAAGCTTGAGGATGAAGAAATTCCGTTTTATCAGATGGTGATTCGCGGATATATCGGCTATACGGGGACGCCGTATAATCTAACCGCCTATACCAATGTCCGGCAGTATATTCTGAAATGCCTGGAATACGGTTCCGGCGTTTATTTCGAATGGATTCATGAGCCGAATTACAATGTGAAGGATACGGAGTTCAGCAATCTGTACGCCGTCAATTACGAGCTGTGGCTGGACCAGGCTGCGGAAATCTATAATGAAGTAAATGCGGTACTGAAGAACGTCCAGAACGAGCGGATTATCGCACACGAGAAGCTCGGAGATGGCTTGTTCAAAACCGTCTATGAAAGCGGGATGTTCGTCATCGTGAACTATACGGATAAGCAAGCGACAGCCGAAGGGATGACGGTGGATGCCGAGAGCTATTTGACGGGTGGTGAGCAATCTTGAAACCGATAATAAAGTTTGGCTTTAAACCAAGAACGTACGGCGAGCAGAAGGCACTCTTGGGGGTTCTCTATGTATTGCCTTGGCTGCTTGGATTTCTGTTTTTCTTCCTGATTCCGTTAATCTATTCCTTGCAATACAGCTTTAGCTCAATTAAAGCTAATGCAAACGGCATGTCGATCGAGTTTATCGGCTTTGCCAATTACGTGGAGGCATTAACGGTTAATACGAGCTTTAACCGCACGTTGACGGAATCGATCGTGAATATGGTCATTAACGTGCCGTTAATCGTCATCTTCAGTTTATTTCTAGCCGTGCTGCTGAACCAAAAGTTCTTCGGCAGAGCGATTGCCAGATCGATCTTTTTTCTTCCGGTTATATTGGCATCCGGCGTCATTGCGAATCTCGAAACGTCCAGCTTGGTGCAAGCGATCAACGAGCAAAATGCCACCGGGGGCGTTTTCTCAACGGGCACGATCGAAATGGCGAAGATTATGGTTAGATCCGGCGTGAATGAAGATGTTGTCTTTTATCTTATGGATGCGGTCGATCGGATCTACCAGATCGTAAGCCAATCGGGTGTGCAAATCTTGATCTTCCTGGCGGGGATTCAGACGATCTCTCCCCAGCTCTACGAAGCGTCCAAGATCGAAGGAGCTACAGGGTACGAATCGTTCTGGAAGATCACGTTCCCGATGGTTAGCCCGCTTATTCTCGTCAATGTGATCTACACGATTATTGACTCGTTCTCCAGAAACAACATGACGACGCTCATCAAAGAAACGGGCTTCACGAGCTTCAACTTCGGGCTCAGCTCTGCTATGGCGTGGATCTATTTCTTGGCAATCATGATCATCTTGCTGATCAGTACGTATTTCATATCCAAACGGGTCTTCTACCAGGAATAGAAGGAGAGGTGAGAGCGTGATAATGGCCCAATTGTTATCGTTGGAAAATTGGAAGCGATGGCTGTGGACAATCGTTCGGCTGGTGTTGATCGTAGGATTGTCGTTCGTCATACTGTATCCGATCATTCAAAAGATCTCGACATCGATCAAGGATAAAGCTGACTTGTATTCGCCGATTGTCGTATTCATTCCCGAGCATTATACGCTCGATAATTTCAAGCAAGCGATCGCCATCATGGATTATTGGGAGACGTTGTTTAACACGTTCGCGCTAACGGGTACGACAACGATATTGACTGCCGTATCGTGCGCACTCGCGGGCTACGCGTTCGCCCGCCTTAAATTCAAGGGAAGCAATCTGCTCTTCGCGGGCGTTATCCTAACCATTCTGGTTCCGCCTACGACGATTCTAATTCCGATCTATATGAACTTGAAGGACTTCACTTTGATGGGCCTGATCCCGTTGTTGACCGGCAAGTCGGTGAATCTGTTGGATTCGTACTGGCCGTTCATCCTGACCTCGATCACGGCGAACTCGCTGAAGGCAGGGCTCTACATTTTTATTTTCAGACAGTTCTTCCGGGGCATTCCGAAGGAGGTCGAGGAAGCGGCCTATATCGACGGCGCGGGCGTCGGCTCGACGTTCCTGCGGATCATGCTGCCTAACGCCGTTCCGTCGATCATCACCGTGCTGCTCTTCTCATTCGTATGGCAGTGGAATGACAGCTTCTTCACGACAACGTATTTGACGTCGAGCAAAGTGATGTCTACGCAACTTTCGTCCCTGCCGTACAACCTGTCGATTCTTCTTGAAGGCGGCGCAACGACCAACAAGGATCCGTTCTTCATGAGCATGGTGCAGGACACCGGCATCCTGCTGGCGATCCTGCCGCTCGTTATTCTTTATTTGTTCGTTCAGCGTTATTTTGTCGAAAGTATCGAGCGAACAGGCATCGTCGGTTAAGCTTTGCCGAGCTGTACGGAAAGCGTCTTGCGGGAGCCGGAGGTTACCCCAAGGCGCTTTCTGATTTTATGGAGTAAATAGCAATTACCCATAGAAAGGTGGTTTCCGGCTTGTCCAATTCAAATAACCAACGAGTAAACGCCATAGTCATTATTGTGACGGCCATTGCAATCGTCTTAATTGTACTGCTTCTAAACCGATTCGAACCGGGCGAACAAGGTGATGACGGTACCGATGTAAACACGGTTGCTGAGCAGATGAATGACCCGGGTGCGGATGAGACAGTGGAGCCGGT
The DNA here is from genome assembly GCA_035491515.1 of Candidatus Udaeobacter sp. Taxonomy (GTDB): domain Bacteria; phylum Bacillota; class Bacilli; order Paenibacillales; family Paenibacillaceae; genus Pristimantibacillus. Next base: position 8,492 of record DATJKM010000382.1, read on the forward strand.
TGACCAGTATGCGGCCGTGGAGTATAAGCTATCCGTGAATGACGACGAATCCGTGCCTGCCGATGAGCCTTCTGAACCGTCGGTTCAGGCGGATATTCCGTCGCTTGCGGAAACGTATTCCGACTATTTTCCGATTGGAGCGGCCATTGAACCGTTTCAGATCACTGGGCTGAAGGCAAATTTGATTAAGAAGCACGTGAATATGCTGGTCGCGGAGAATGTGATGAAGCCGGATGCGATCCAGCCTGCGGAAGGCCGCTTCACTTGGGAAAATGTGGACCGGATCGTTGAATTCGCGAAGGAGAGCGGCATGGAGGTGCGCTTCCACACGCTTGTCTGGCATAGCCAGGTTGGCGTTTGGTTCTTCAAGGATGCTGAAGGCAAACCGATGGTCGACGAGACCGATCCGACGAAGCGGGAAGCCAACAAGAAACTGCTGCTGGAACGGCTTGATACGCATGTCCGCACGATTGTCGACCGTTACAAGGACGACATCAAATCATGGGATGTGGTCAACGAGGTCATCGAACCAGGCGATCCGGACGGGATGCGCGCCAGCGAATGGTACAAGATTACGGGTACCGACTATATCGAAACGGCCTTCCACGCAGCTCGCGAAGCGGGCGGACCGGATATCAAGCTCTACATTAACGATTACGGCACAGACGATCCGGTAAAGCGCGGCCGGCTGTACGATTTGGTGAAGGAGCTGCTGGATAAGGGCGTGCCGATCGACGGCGTCGGACATCAGACGCATATCAGCATACACGGGCCTACGGTCGATTCCATCATCGAATCGATGCGGAAATTCAGCGAGCTCGGCCTTGACAATCTAATTACCGAGCTTGATATGAGCCTTTACGCTTGGAACGACCGCAGGGATTTCAGCGATGCGATACCTGAGGACGTGCTGCTTAAGCAGGCTGAACGGTATCGTCAGCTGTTCGAGGCGCTGAAGGCGAACAAGGAGATGGTAAGCGGCGTCGTATTCTGGGGGATCGCGGATGACCATACATGGCTGAGCTCGTTCCCGATGAAGCGCACCGAGGCGCCGCTCCTGTTCGACAAGCAGCTACATGCTAAGCCGGCGTTCTGGGCGGTCGTCGACCCTTCGAAGCTGCCGTAAGGCATGGTGTGCTCCTCCTTAGCGTTAACCAAATGGCGAGCTGCTGTTTCGTTTCAAGACAGGCCTGTTCCTGATGGCCGGTTCTGCTTATCCGCTGAATAAACCATTCATCGACAGGTTGTTTGTGCCGCATGCTAGATTTATATTGAAACTGTCGATTAACTATCCATGGTGCGCAAGACGAGAGTATATAGCGGTAATTTGTGGTCTTATTCATTTAATTGGTGGAAGTAACCAAGCATAGGGGGATTTTTTGGTCTTATTCATGCTGAATTACTCTCTAACTCACCTAAAACGCAGAGTTACGCCAAATTTTTCCGCTACTTTAATTGGTAAAGCAGAATTAGTGGACATAACGCCACTTATTACCGTTATCCTTTATACCACTACTAATGAATCGACAGACTCTTTATATTATCAATATCAAAGGGGATTTCTATTTGAACAACAAAGGAGTGTCTTACGAAATGTCTTACCGCAATCCCGTTATTAGCGGCTTCCATCCCGACCCGAGCGTCTGCAGAGAAGGCGGGGACTACTACCTTGTGACCAGCTCTTTCGAGTATTTTCCGGGAGTTCCGCTCTTTCACAGCAAAGATCTTGTGCATTGGCAGCAGATTGGACATTGCTTGACCCGGACCGGGCAATTGGATTTGCGTAATGCGAACAGTTCTGCTGGAATATTCGCGCCTACTATTCGTGTGCATAACGGTGTATTCTACATGATTACCACAAACGTCTCGAGCGGCGGCAATTTCTATGTCTATACGAATGATCCGCGCGGAGAGTGGTCGGACCCGGTTTACGTCAATCAACCCGGTATTGATCCCGATTTATTCTTCGATGAGGATGGGACGGTCTATGTTACTTCATCCTCGAGCAATGATATCACGGGCCCGGGTATATACCAGAGCCGGATCGACTTGAAGACCGGGAAAAGAGTTTCGGAATGCACATTCCTATGGCCGGGGACCGGCGGGCAATATCCGGAGGCTCCGCATATTTACCGGATCGGCGAGTGGTATTACCTCCTTATGTCCGAAGGAGGTACTGAGTACGGCCACATGGTGACGGTGGCTAGGAGCAAGAGGCCGGACGGATCGTTCGAGAGCTGTCCGAACAATCCGATCCTGACTCATCGGAGCCGCTTGAAGCCGATTCATGCGACTGGACATGCAGATTTCGTCAAGACGTCGGATGGAAGCTGGTGGGCCGTATTCCTTGGCATACGTCCTGTCGGTTATCCGAATCGTCATCATCTCGGCAGAGAGACGTTTCTTGCGCCCGTCACCTGGACGGAAGACGGTTGGCCGATAATCGGAGAGAACGGCACTATAGGAGAGACGATGCCATCCGACGGGTTAGCTCTACAGCCTGTGACCGGAGAGCAGCCGGTGAGAGATGACTTTAACGCTTCCTCGCTCGCTCCGCAATGGAACTTCCTGCGTTCGCCGAATCCGGTAAGCTGGTCGTTGACGGAGAGAGAAAGCTGTCTGACGCTGCACGGCTCCCCGGCTACCTTAAATGCTGTCGATGCGCCAGCGTTTATCGGGCGAAGGCAGCAGCACTTTGCATGCCGCGTATCCGCAAATTTGACGTTTGCGCCGCAGCATGACGGCGAAGAAGCAGGAATCACCGTGTTCATGAATGAACGGTTTCATTACGAGATTGCGCTGACAAGGATCGCGGGCGAGCGTAAGCTCATCTTCCGGAGAAGGGTCGGCAGTTTGTGGAAGGTGGAGAACGAGGCGCCATGGCCTCAGGATACAGTCGTGCTGACTGTCAAAGCGGACAAGGAGCATTATGCCTTCGGGTTCTCAAGCGGCAGCCAAGAGGAGCCCTTCTGGTTTGGACGAGGGGAGTGCGCTCTGCTGGCCACGGAAGTAGCCGGCGGGTTTACGGGCGTCTTCATCGCCATGTACGCTACGGGCAACGGCGCCAGATCCGAGTCGCCGGCTCATTTTGACTGGTTCGATTATGAAGCTGTTGAGTAGAAGCGAATAAACGAGAGGCCTAAGTGCAAGCACATGGGCCTTTCGTTTACTACACATTATTTATCCGTTAACCATAGACGGTAGCTTACCGACGTAAAAGAACGTTAATCATTAAGGTTATAAAAAAGGAGAATTCGCATGAACCAAATACCAAAACCTAATCATCCGCTTGTCACCCACATCTTTACGGCCGATCCCTCCGCACATGTATTTGAGGGCAAAATTTATATTTACCCGTCGCACGACCTCGATCACGACGGACCTGATAATGATAATGGGGACCATTACGCAATGGAAGATTATCATGTGCTGTCCATGGACAATCTCGAATCTCCCGTCGTTGATCATGGCCAGGTCCTTCATCTAAAAGATATTCCGTGGGCCTCCAAGCAGCTCTGGGCGCCGGATGCCGCTTATAAAAATGACACCTATTACTTGTTTTTTCCCGCGCGGGACCATGGCGGGATATTTCGGATCGGTGTGGCGACAAGCCCGTCGCCAGCCGGCCCTTTTATCCCGCAGCCGGCTTACATGGAAGGCAGCTTCAGTATCGATCCGGCCGTACTGATTGACGACGACAATCAGGCATACATCTACTTTGGGGGTCTTTGGGGCGGCCAACTGGAAAAATGGCAGACAGGCAACTTCGAGCCAGAAGCGACGGGGCCGGATGCGAGTGCTCCTGCGCTTGGTCCGCGGGTCGTGAAATTGAGCGAGGACATGCTGTCTTTCCAAGGAGCTCCGCAAGAGATTTCGATCGTCGATGAGGACGGCAGCCCGATTACGGCTGGCGACGAGGATCGGCGCTTTTTTGAAGGACCATGGGTGCACAAGCATAACGGATGGTACTACTTATCTTACTCGACGGGTACCACGCATAAGCTCGTTTATGCCGTAAGCCGGAATCCGATGGGCCCGTATATCTTCAAGAGGACGATCCTTACGCCGGTAATCGGCTGGACGACCCATCACTCCATTGTCCGGTTCGAAGACAAATGGTACCTGTTCTATCACGACTGTTCCCTCTCTGGAGGCGTCAACCATAAGCGGTGCGTCAAATATACGGAACTGCATTATAACGAGGACGGAACGATTCGGACGATCGATCCTTATGCAGTAACCTAGTATTTGCCGGGTAAATGAGCAAATAATAGACAGGTTGTTGCCGCTGAATGCAAGCGCTACACTTTTGGTGTGAAGAAATTACCTAAGGCTTGTTTAGCCTTAAAGCGATGCATAGATAAGAGGAGGCAACAAATAGTGGTCAATTCTCGTATGGATGGATTCCAAAAGCTGCATGAAGCGTTCAAGCAGCAGTTCTTAATAGGGGCGGCAGTAAATCCAATGACGCTGGTCACACAGCGTGAGCTGTTGGCGCATCATTTCAATAGTATAACGGCGGAGAATGAAATGAAGTTTGAGCGTGTGCATCCTGCCGAAGAGCAGTATACATTCGAGGAAGCAGATCGTTTGATGGCGTTCGCGAAAGCGAATGGCATGGCGGTTAGGGGTCACACGCTCGTATGGCACAATCAAACACCCGATTGGATGTTTGAGGATCGCTCCGGCGGCGTAGTTGACCGCGAAACGCTGCTGGCGCGGATGAAATCCCACATCGAGACGGTGGTCACGCGTTATAAAGGAGCTATCTATGCATGGGATGTCGTGAATGAAGCGGTTTCCGACAGCGGCGGGGAGCTGCTGCGCGCATCCAAGTGGCTCGATATCGCCGGTGAGGATTTCATTGCTAAAGCGTTCGAATACGCGCATGCGGCGGACCCTGGGGCGCTGCTGTTTTATAACGATTATAACGAATCGGTACCCGAGAAGAGAGAGAAAATCTATGCTTTGGTAAAGTCGTTGAAGGAGAAGGATGTGCCAATCCATGGAATCGGACTCCAAGCGCATTGGAACCTGGAGCATCCGACCCTTGACGATATTCGCCATGCGATCGAAAGGTATGCGAGTCTAGGCATGAAGCTGCATATTACGGAGCTGGATGTATCCGTATTCCAGCATGACGACCGACGGAACGATCTGTTGGCACCGACCAAAGTAATGATTGTACAGCAAGCGGAACGTTACAAGCAATTTTTCCAACTGTTTAAGGAGTATAGCGAATTTATTACGTCTGTGACTTTCTGGGGAGCGGCCGATGATTATACTTGGTTGGATAACTTTCCGGTGAAAGGCCGAAAAAACTGGCCATTTATCTTTAATATGGAGCATAAGCCCAAGCCATCCTTCTGGGATGTTCTGGATATAGCGCGATCATGAATTCGGCAAATAAAACTCTCAATCCCGGGAGAAACGATATGAACAAAATTCAATCAACTGATGTATCAGAGGATTACATGTATTTATTAGGCTATACAAGAACGCCTTTGGATGATGATATCTATTCGCCCAAACTAGCCTACAGCATGCATCTGGCGCTCAGTGAAGACGGAAAAAGCTAGACGGCGTTGAATCATAATTCCGGCTTGCTGTTTGCGAAGGCAAGCGTCGATGAAAATAGGACCTTGAACGCAAAGAGCCTAAAGAATCCATACCTCTTTACGATGGCGGACGGTACCTTCGGAATCCTTGCCATTCGTACCGGGCATGACGGAGAGCATGATCCGGAGAGCAAGGGCTGCGTCCTAATATTTCGATCTTCGGATTTCATAAGCTATCAAGAGATCGGTTTGATTCCCTTGAATGGCAATAATTATGTCAGCGACGCCATTTGCGAGTATAACTGTGACTTGCAGCATTATGAAATAAGCTGGAGAGATGACTCAGGGAATTACTGAAAAATACAATTAAGGAAATTACTGATATGAAAAGTGCGTCGGAACCGGAAAAGACAGCCGTTTTTTCTTTTGAATCTGCTAGTACAACAATCGAGGAAGCTGATCTCCAAGCCAGAATACGGGTGGGCCAATAACCATACTTTTGTGGATGAAGGACCATTTGTTATATTTGCAAAAGACCATATCTTCGTTACATTCTCAAGCGCGCTCGTAAATGCTGCGTACTGTGCGGGGATCCTGGCAGCCCGGAAAGGCACGGACCTCATGAACGCCGACAACTGGACAAAAGGGAATTATCCTTTGCTTACTTCCCGTTCAGTACCCGGTGAATTTGGTCCCGGTCATAACTCGTACGTCATGGACGCCGATGACAATCTCCTGAGCGTGTACCATGCAAGGGACGGCGTTACGGGACCGAGAAGTACCGGCATACGCCGAGTCCATTTTGATATCGACGGCTATCCGGTTCTGGATTTGACGGAAGTGGACGATCTCAACAAAGATTTGATCACGGTAACTACCAAAGTAATCGTGACGAATAATGCCAAATGAGAATTAGGGGGAGCATGAGATGAGCAAAACGGTAATCACGAATCCGATCATGTGGGCGGACGTTCCGGATGTGGATACTATCAGAGTAGGGACAACCTACTATATGGTCAGCACGAGCATGCACTCGATGCCGGGCTGTCCGATTATGAAGTCCGAGGATTTAATGAACTGGGAGATTGCGAGCTACGTGTACGATCGGTTTGAGGATAACGATGCTCAAAATCTTGTCGATGGGAAGAACATTTACGGGCAAGGCTCATGGGCCGCAAGTCTCCGTTATCATAATGAGATGTTTTATGTATGTTTCTCGAGCAACGACATGCATCAATTCTACATTTACCGGACCGGCGATATCGAGAGCGGTCAATGGGAGCGCTCGGTTATCGATGGACTCCATCATGACCCGGGATTATTGTTCGACGATGACCGCGTGTTTGTCTTCTCCGGCTGCGGAAATATCCACATCACCGAGCTGAAGGCCGATGCGACGGCGGTTAAGCCGGGTGGCATTAACCAGCTCCTGTTCGAAACGGAGCGGGATGGGATCGGACTTCGATGCGAAGGCTGCCACGCTTACAAAATAGACGGCTACTATTATTTGCTGTTTATCGAATGGCCAATGGCAGGCGTAGGAAACGCGCGACGCAGGCAAATTTGTTATCGTTCGAAGGAGCTTTTGGGTCCGTATGAACGCAGATTAGTATTCGATGACGATATGGGGTATCACAACAAAGGCATTGCGCAAGGCAGTATCTTTGACACACCGTCAGGAGAGTGGTATGCCATGCTGTTTCAAGATCACGATGCGGTTGGCAGAATTCCCTATGTTCTGCCTGTTTCCTGGATCGATGGATGGCCCATTATCGGAGTCGATGGAAAGGCGCCGGAGCAGTTTGAAATCGATTTGCCCCATTCTCCCAAAAAGCCGCTGGTCATCAGCGATGAGTTTGATTATTCGGCAAACAAGTTGGCGCTGAACTGGCAGTGGAATCATAACCCGGACAATAGGCTCTGGTCGGTGACGGAGCGGCCCGGTTATCTAAGGTTGACGACTGGCAGCCTAACCGACAGTGTTGTATATGCCCGCAATACGTTAACGCAGCGGACGGAAGGTCCGATCTGCATGGGGAAGACGTTGATTGACATTTCCGATATGAAACCCGGGGATCATGCCGGCATGGTTGCTCTGCAGAATCACTTCGGCACCGTTGGCGTTAAAGTTGCGGAGAACGGCGACAGTTTCGTAGTGATGTGTGTCAATCGCGGCGACGGCAGTGAAGAAGCGGTCGAGAATATTCGATTCGATGGCAATCAGATTTCCTTAAAGATTGAATTTCATTTTGAGGATAGTGTTGATTTTGCAAACTTCTATTACGCTGCAGATGGAGCCAAATGGATTCAAATAGGCCGTCCGTTAGAGATGAAATATACGTTGGATCATTTTATGGGCTATCGGATCGGGTTGTTTAATTACGCAACCAAGCAAATCGGCGGGCATGTCGATTTTGATTATTTCCGTTATGCAAAGATGAAAGTAAGTTACGAATAAAATAATATTTGTGGAAATCGTATCAGGAAGAAGCACATCCACGCTTGCGACGAAAGCCTATATGACTAGACCGAGGTTGCTAAATTAGTTCAATATCTGCTGCAAAAATTGGACTTAATCTAAAACAGAAAAGCAGTAAAATGACATGCACTTGCCGCAAACGGGGAAATAGCCCTGGGATCTAATTGGATTCCGGGGCTATACGTTTTATTTGGTCAGCCTTCATTACGGGCTGATCGGACTATTCGGGTAGATCATGACTTTAATGCTGGTATCCTTCCGTGTGTGTGTCGTCTTCACCGCTTCCTTGATATCCGTCAGTCCGTACCGGTGCGTTATGATCGACTCGATGTCTACGGAGGATCGCTGCAAGGCTTGAATCGCCTCCGGATACGTATTTGCATACCGGAACACTCCATAGGAGTCGATCTCACCATCGATTAGGCAGGCCATGTCCATTGGCACTTCATCGGTAGCCGGGAGCCCGACAAATACGATCCGGCCGCCTCGCTTGACCAGCTTCACCGTGTCAGCCATTGCTCTGGCATTGCCCGACGATTCCACGATTAGCGTGATGCCGGCACCTCCGGTCAGCTCATCCAGCTTTTTCTCTATCTGATCCGTTGACGGGTCGAATACCGCTTTGAAGCCCATTTCAAGCGCAAGCTCCCGCCTAAAAGCTACCGTATCCGTTCCATAGATTTCGGTGATGCCGAATAGCTTCGCCGCCTGTCCGGCCAGCAGGCCGATCGGGCCAAGTCCCGTTATCAGCACGCGATCGAACGGTTTCGCTTCTCCGCGCTGCATCGCGTGGAATCCGACCGATAGCGGCTCCAGCAGCGCCCCTGCCTCAAAGCTCATCGAATCCGGCAGCTTGAACAGGTAGTCGCTCGGCATGACGATATATTCCGCCCAAGCCCCGTTCACGGGCGGGGTCGCGAGAAAGATAACATCGGGGCACAGATTGTATCGTCCGGATTTGCAATACTCAAGCGCCCACACGTCACGCCAGGCTCCACTGCGACCCGGTCGCCAGGCACCAAAAGCGTGACCGCTTTACCGACCTCTACGATCTCGCCGGCGAGCTCGTAGACTTTACTTGTTTCGATAGACCGGATCTCCGGTTAGAAGAGCGTTCGTCATCCGGTGGCTGTAGTAGGCGGCCTCATGGGAAATAAGCAAATTCACGCCTAAGGACAAAGCCTGCTCGATGACCTGCTGCGTTGCCATAAACGTCGTCGCGATTCCACGAACTTCGGTATCCGGACTGCCTGGATCCAAATTGTCGACCGTGTTCTCAATCGGCTGGACGGACGAGCGCAGCAGATCGATTATATTTTGAATGGTTACCGTCATTGATCCTATTCCTTTCTGTATGAGTGGATTCGGTACTCGAAAGGGGTATATAACGTGGATTTGGAAACGGTATTTATTAGTCCAATAAACGGGATCCGGCTGGAAAAAGGCCGTTCGACGCCATTCTTCGAGAGCGGGCAAGTACCTGCTGTCAGCGGTGAAGTCATGTGAACAAATCAAACTTATATGAACATTTCAACTCCAAATCAGCCGTTTTACTGCGGAAAGACGGCAGTTCATTCCAGTCTACATTGTTCAGTTGAAGGTGCTATGGAACTCCGTTATCATTCGGAGTGACCTTCAAGTCAGCAGGATTGGAAACGCATACATTCGGAGCGGTCAAAGTTGTATATTAATTAAACTTTTTTGAGGAGGAGTACTATTGTTATTTCCACGTTCGAAGAAATGGGTATCTGCAGCACTTGGTTGTATGCTGGCATTGTCAGCACCTTTATCCATCCCTTTAGCCCATGCTTCAGATGCAGGGGTGAACGCAATTAACCCAAATCTGCCGTTCACGAATGAAGAGCTCAAAAGTAATGACTACATTCTTTACTTCGTGAATGCCGGTGACTCGACACCAGCAACGGTAGAAGGCACGGATAAGTTTGGTCTGCTGTCGTCTGTAACAGAGCAGGTGTACGGTGCTGATCCAGTGTCCGGCAAGTATTGGGGCTTAAATAATCCGGCTGCAAGCAAAACTTCAGTAAGCGATTCCAGCAGTAAGTCCGGTTCTCTCCGGTATTACAGCGGTACTCAAGTAAGAGATAAAGCTTTGAAGTATAGCTTCGAGCTTCCTGAGGGTGATTATGATGTGACTTTCGGTTATAAAAATCCTTGGAGCGGCAGAAGCGTAAATATGATTGCTGAAGGTACTAATCTCTCCGGTGATTATGCGATCGGATCGTACAGTTCAGAGTCTGAAGTTACTTACAATAAAATCCATGTCTCCGATGGACAGTTAAACGTGGCCATTCAAGGACCGGCAACTGCGGCCTTGTCAAGCTATAATGATCCTTTGATTAACTACTTGATTATCCGCCAGAACGTGACGATTCCGTTGTCCGACCTGGAAGACAAGATCGCAGAGGCGCTTGTTTATTCGGCAAATACAACCTACACGAAGTACAGTGTTGATTCTTTAAATACTGTTATTGATGCTGCCCAAAAAGTCGCACAGACGCTTTCTGCAAGCGGCACAGTCATTTCCTCCGAGAGTAATCAAAAGCAAATTCGCAGCAGTATTACGAGTTTAAATGAGGCAATAGCGTCTCTTATTGTGTACAAAGTAAATTCGTCTTTCAATCCGGGCGATGTATGGACGGACACGAATGGTGCGCCTATCCAAGCTCATGGCGGGGGTATCATGTACGACGAAAAAACTTCGAAGTACTACTGGTACGGAGAGGATAAAACAGACGGATACCTTCCTGCCCGCGGGGTGCATGTCTATTCTTCCACAGATCTTTATAACTGGACGGATGAGGGGTTAGCTCTTAGGGCAATTGCTTCACTGGAGTCCTTCGAGACAGACCCGCAGTTCTCTCAGCTTTATGCCGGACGAGACGACAAGGCGGACATTCTGAATGATATCGGTACGAATCGTATTATTGAGCGTCCGAAAGTTATCTACAACGATGCAACCGGCAAGTACGTGATGTGGATGCACACAGACGGACCTACTGCAACATCGACGGCTAATTACGCAAAAGCTGAGGCTGGTTATGCGCTTAGCGACTCTCCGACGGGACCGTTTGTTTATGGAGAGAGCTTCCGTATGGACCGGGCTCCTAAAGATGCAACCTATAACGGGCAGCCGAATCAGCCGGGGATGGCACGGGACATGACGTTATTCAAGGATGATGACGGTACAGCTTACCTCATTTATTCAAGCGAAGAAAACCTGACCATGTACATTTCCAAGTTAAACGACACTTACACAGACGTTGTTGGTTGGCACAAAGATGGTAATGTTGAGCGCGACACGGAGTATAAAGCCGTGTATGGAGAGGATTACGTTCGCGTTTTCCCTGGTGCTCAACGTGAAGCGCCTCAAGTATTTAAGTACGAAGGCAAGTATTACATGGTATCATCGGGAGCAACAGGCTGGGACCCGAACGCTGCAAAGTATACGGTAGCTGACGATATTTTTGGAGAATGGAAAGCATTGCGTTACTTTGCGCCTAGCAGTTCTACGACATTCAGTTCTCAAGGAACAGCGATCATCCCTGTCGATGCAGAGGAAGGAAAATTCATCTACATGGGTGACAGATGGAAGTCAGCTGATTTGGCGGATTCCCGCTACATTTGGCTGCCGATTGAATTTGGAAACGATGATGAAATTGTACTGAACTGGTACGATGAGTGGGAATTATCCGAATTAGACCGCATGGGTAAAATTACTGTAAACACAGAATTGCCTGGCCAGACTATTTTGGGTGAGCAACCTCAATTTCCTTCCACTGTTAACGTTACAAAGTCAAATGGAGAGGTAATTAATTCCCCAGTAAATTGGAATATAACAGCTGCTACTTTTGCTAATCCGGGAGTAGTTCATGTAACAGGCACACTTTCTGGCTTGGCGGATAAAGTCATCAACACGACGGTCTACGTTGTGCCGGATACCTACTCTTACTTTGTACATGCCGGCGGAGCAGCAACAAGTGATTATCAGACGATGACATCCTATATTCAGGATGTGTTGTTGAATCCGGCTACTATCGATCAAGCATACGATCCGGCAAAGGGACAAACATGGGGGTACGTAGGTACGGGTACAAATTCTTCCGGATCGGCAGGCGATGATCTGTACTCTGCACTCCGTTATCTGAAAAGCAACAGCGGCGATGATTTAACTTACCAGTTCGATCTGGAAAATGGCGTTTACAATGTTTATACCGGACTTTATGATCCTTGGTATCAGTACACGAATGGAAGCCGTAAAGCGAATATCGTGATCAACGGCGAAACGAAAACCAGCAATTATGTATTTACGTCGGCTAAAGACACGCTTGGTTATACGAACGTTAAAGTTACAGACGGTAAATTGACGGTTACTGTGCATCGTGTAACAGGAGCGCCAGAACCGCAAATCAGTTGGATTATGGTTTCAAATGCTGAGAAAACGGCGGGTCAGGTAGCAAATACGGTAACAAATGTTGAAGCACCTGCCCAAGACGCAACTGCTTTGAATTTGCCGGCTGTTGAAGATGGTTTTGAAATCGCCATAAAGAGCTCTGACAGCGAGGTTATTGCTGCTGATGGAACAATTGTTCCGCCTAAAGCCGATACAACGGTAACATTGGTATTTACTGTGACGAGAACATCCGATGGTTCCGTGGCGGATACCGGCGAGATTCAAGTGGTTGTGCCTGCAAGAACGGTAACGGCAGCAGATGTAGCTGAGACAATCACAAGCATTGCAAAACCTGAGAGAAAAGCTGTGCAGTTGACCTTACCAGCTGTTCCTGAAGGCTTCACAATTGCGATTAAAAGTTCCGATAGCGCAGTTGTTACCACGGGTGGGGTAATCGATCCTCCTAAGCTTGATACCGTTGTTCATTTCGTTTTAGAGGTTACCCGTTTATCGGATGGAACAACATCCACTGTATCTATTGCGGTAACTATTCCATCTAAAAATAACGGCAACCACAACGGGATCGTAAACGGTAACAGCAATGAGAACAGTATCTAAGATGTAACAGCGAACAAGATCGACGTGCATGTACAAAGTAATGCCGCATATACGAGTATATGCGGCATTTTTTTTATCGAGTGAAATACTACCGGTTTTTCCTATACTCAATAGGTGTACAATCCATCTCCTGTTTAAAGAGCTTAGTAAAGTAGGAGTAATTGGAGTAGCCAACCTTGCCCGCAATGGTATTAACAGAAAGTTGTGTTGTTTCTAACAAATGCTTTGCAACCTTGATGCGGGCTTGAATGATATAGCTCCCTAATGAAATGCCCGTTTCTTTTTTAAACAGGCGCGCCAAGTAATCAGGATTGAGATAGACGATTTCCGCCAGACTGGTTCTTGTCAGCTCATCGCCGCAATGCGTGCGGATATGATGCTTTATTTCTTCTACAACAGACTTTGGCTGTTCTGTGAAATTACGATATTCTGTTGCGGTATTCACTAAATAGCTGAGATATTTCTCCATATCCTCGATAGAGTTCAGAGATTGCATAAATAATTGGTCGTTTGTTCTTCCCGTATACATTTTATGAGCCTGTATCTCCTTGCCTTTGAGATAGGAGTAAACAAGCTGTACCATATCCAAGCGAAACAGGCTTAGGACAGACGCATTCAATATCTGATTAAATACAATGTTTTGCAAATATTTGTTCGTTTCTTCAAGAAAAGCCGAGGGGTTGTTCTGGTCCAGCAACTGCTCCAAAAGCGCCAAATTTGGCGGAGAGTAGGATGTTTCCGTCTGTTGATAATGTTCCAATAAAAAGGTCTGGTTACGGTACTTGATAATTTTCTCGTTCATGCTCAGCAGATCTTTAATGATCGGATGAATGTCTTCCAGTTTTCCAGAGATAGCAATATTGCTGCAGGTGTCGCATTTGAGATATCTATTCGCCTTTTGAATAAAGGAAGAGCTGATGTCTTCGATGATACAGGAATCAGGTGCGTCAATCCATTTGAGTACAGCTATCCAATTGAAGTCCTTGTATTCCAAAATGGCTTCCATGGAAAAGCGGGTATCCTGAAAACATTCATAAAGCACATTTACAAGGGCAAAATCAAAAAGGTCTTTATCTTTTTTTCCCAAGCTTTCATCATAAGGAAAAATGTTGATAAGAACGGGCAGAAAATGATCCGTCATCGCATAGGGAAGATTTTGCTCCGCAATCGAATGGGCGATGCTGGCGGGATTGGAGTAGGAAGTTTTCCCGGTTATCAGTTCACGCCAGAAATGCTCTTGCACTTTTTTTTGATTTTTTTTCCAATAGTATCCTTCCTGTATGGCGCTGGCATGGTTTTGTTGTTCTTTTGCTTTAGCAACCGCTTTTTGAATAATAAGCGTAAGCTTATCGAACTCGATCGGTTTCAAAAAATAATCAAAGCTTTGCAATTCTATCGCTTTTTGCGCGTAGTTGAAATCGGCGTAATTCGTCAGAAATATGGCTTGAACGTTGTATTGCTCCTCTCGAATCCAAGCCAGAAGTTCAAGCCCGCTGCCCTGCGGCATTTCGATATCGCAAATGAGAATGTGGACATCGTGCTTTTTTAGTATTTCCTGTGCTTGAGCGATATTAAATGCGGTATAAATATTTTCGATAGAGAGCGCTTTCCAATTCATTTTCTTCTCCAGCGCTGTCACAACAAAATAGTCGTCATCAACAAGCAGTACATTTATCATATTTGGCTCCTTTAAACCGATTCCCGCGGTGGATGGGGAAGGTAGAGGGTGACACAAGCGCCGCCGTGTTCGGAATTGGAAAAAGTGACTTTGGCTTTGTGGTGGTACAGCAACTCCAGCCGCTCCAACGAGTTCATAATGCCGATGTGGTTACCCATTGATTGATCCAAAGGTTGGCCGCTTACCAGCTTATCCAATATTTCATCGGCAAACCCGGGGCCGGTATCGGATATGCGGATTACGGCCAGCTCTTCACCTGCTTCGAGCATACGGTCGACAACGAGATTAATATGCACCTCGCTAACTCTCGAAACCGCGTATTTGACCGAATTTTCGATAAAAGTTTGGAGAACAAGCGGCGGAATCTTCATATTGTCCATACCTTCAGCCTGTTCAAAGCGATACGAAAAGGCATCCCGGTAACGGTGTTTTTGAATTTCCAGGTAAATTCGAACATGATTAATTTCATCGCTAAGCTTAACAAAGTCCTGTCCGTTTTGAAAAATATAGCGGAAATAATTTGAAGTTGATATTGCCATGCTTTGAATTTCCTCGAACATTTGCATCTGCGCCATACTATAAATGTTGGTTAGACAATTTAGGAAAAAATGCGGTTTGATTTGTAATTTCATATAGTCAAGCTGGATTCTCTGTTTTTCCAATTCGCGTTCATAAATGTCAATTTTAAAAATTTTAATTTGTTCGAACAGATTTTTAAACAGTTTATTTGCATGCTCCAGTTCAACTATTTTGTTCATTTTGACATCCAGAGGCTTGCTGTCCTCATTAAATTGCGTCAAATTAAACGAAAAGTTTTTTATAGGCCTTAAAATCAGAATATTGAAATACAGCATGACGCCGCATAGTGAACAAGCGACGATGACGGCTAAGAGCATAATCAGCAATTGGGCAATCATAATTTTTTCAAACGTCCCGAATTTAATGAGCAGTTTAACGCCGAATGTCGCATTTGAAAATTTTCCGCTGACGGTCGTACTTTGCTTCGCGAGCTTTAGAAGAGATGAGTTTGCCGCGTCCTTATGGATGGCCGCTACTTCGTCTGATTTCAGATAAAGAAGTTCATGCCCATTCTGATCCACCAAGGAAACCAGTCCATTCTCTCCAAGATTAAGCTGCTGCAGGGGATGGATTAAGTCATTGGCGGAAATGAGGCAAATCAGGTAACTATCATAATAAGGTACGATATTAATGGTGTAATACTTGTCATTGATAACAATCAGCGACCAATTCGAATAAAACTTTCCAAACAGATTTTTATCCTGCGCATAGGAAAAAATCTGTTTTTTTAATTCCACATAATTTGAATAATTTAAGGTAGCAGGAGCGGCATTCATAAAATATTGCTGATTTTTTAAATAGACGAAAAAGTTATATTCTTGTCCGTAATTTCTTTGGAGCTCGGAGAAGCGTTTGTACAGATCATGATTTGCTTTTAAAAACTCGCTGTCGACGGGACGGAAACGGTTCATCGTCTTTATGCTTGCATCGTTTGCGAGCGTCCATCCCATATAGTGTTTAATGTAGGCAAAATCATGATCGATCCGCTTCATATACATATTAGCCGTATCCTGCAAATACCTTGTAGATTGCTGCTTGACGATAGATATTGCGGCAAAGCTGATCATGCAATCCAGGATGAGTACGGAAACTAATATTACAAACATGATTTTAACGTAGTGTCGAATGGAATATGATTTGTCTTTTATTCGTTTCGCCATATGTCTTATTCAGAATCCTTTCTTGTCGTTTCTGTTAACGAAGCCGGTGGTTGACCGGCAAAGCCTATTATAAGGCTAACGCCTAACATTAAAACATATCGTTTTGCCGCTTTTCACTCAAAAGTCCGAATAGAACGATAGAAAGTCTGGATAGTGTTATGGATGCTGAAGGTTCCGTTCTCATTTTTCTCCTGAATGCCAAATAATGAACCGGATAGGTCCGAATAACGGTTTGTAACGTCCGCATATGCCAAAAAAGACAATCTATAATGAAGAGGCAAGAGAGATTGGACAAAATATAATAACGAAAGCAAGAAGGATGGGGGAATCGCTTTGAAAACGAGCCAAGTAAGCATCGAAATGCAGCGTACAATCGGCCGGATAGGAAAGAACTGGGGTCTGTATGTACTGCTGCTGCCTGCAGTGGCGCTGCTCCTTTGTTTTTCGTACAAGCCCATGTACGGTGTATTGATAGCCTTTAAGGATTACAGTCCCGCTTTAGGCATTATGGAAAGCCCATGGGCGGGATTCAAGTACTTCGAAAAGTTTTTTAAATCTTATCAATTTTCGATAACGATTAAAAACACGCTGGTATTAAGCCTCTACAGCATAGCCACTTTTCCAATCCCGATTATGCTTGCTCTGATGATCAATCAGATGCGTGTTAACCGGTTCAGACGTGTCTTCCAAACGGTAACCTACATGCCGCACTTTATTTCAACCGTCGTTATGGTTGGCTTAATCCTGATTCTGTTTTCTCCCGGCAACGGACTGGTCGGAAATATTTATCGTCTGTTTGGGGCTGAGGCCCCTAATCTTATAGGATCAGCCGACTTGTTTAGCAGCGTGTTTGTTTGGTCCGATGTGTGGCAGCATGCCGGATGGGACAGTATCATCTACCTTGCAGCGCTCGCGGCGGTTGATCCGAGTCTTTATGAAGCGGCTAAGGTGGATGGTGCGAACCGTTGGCAGAGAATCCGGTTTATCGATATTCCCTTGCTTTTGCCGACGGTAATCACCTTGCTTATCCTGCGGATCGGCGGGCTCCTCGGTGTCGGATTCGAGAAGGTTTATCTCATGCAAAATAATTTGAATATCTCGGCAAGCGAGGTCATAGCTACCTATGTTTATAAAATCGGACTGCTCAGCAGCCAGTACAGCTTTTCCGCGGCAATCAGCCTATTCAACACCATCATTAATTTCATTTTGCTGATCCTCGTAAACCGGGCGGCGAAAAAGTTTAGCGGCAGCAGCCTGTGGTAACAGAAAGGAAGGATATTATGGACGTTACGGAGACAATGATAAAATCGGCATTGCAGCAAAAAAGAAAGCGATCGTTCGACGTGATGGAAATATTGATCTACGCATTTGCGGTTATATTGCTGATTGTCTTAATTTACCCGCTTTACTTTATTATTATCGCGTCATTCAGCGAGCCGGCTGCGGTTGCAAACGGGCAAATGTGGTTCTTCCCCGTCGGCTTTACGCTCGCAGGCTATAAGGAGCTACTGAGTCATTCTAATATTTGGATTGGCTACAAAAATACGATTTTGTATACGGCTATCGGTACAATCATCGGTTTAACGGTCAATATTTCAGCAGCTTACGCGCTTTCCAGAAAAGACCTAACCGGGCGTAAATTTTTCACTTTATTTTTTATCTTTACGATGTTTTTTAATGGCGGTCTAATCCCTACATTCCTGACGATCCGGGATTTTCATTTGTACGACACGTTTCTCGTCATGGTGCTGCCCTTCTCCGTCTCCGTTTTCAATATCATCGTTGCCCGGACTTTTTTCCAGTCCAGTATTCCCGGCGATTTATGGGAAGCGGCGCAGATCGACGGCTGCGGCAACCTGCGGTATTATGTTCAAATCGTGCTGCCGCTTTCCAAAGCGGTCATATCAGTTCTGGCGCTGTGGACGGCCGTTGGTTATTGGAATTCCTATTTCGATGCCTTAATTTATTTGAAAAATCAGGATTTGTATCCGCTGCAGCTCATCTTGCGGAACATCCTGATTACGAACCAGATGCAGTCTGGCATGGGTACGGGCGAGGCGGCAGCCGTCGCAATGCGTCTGGCCAATCTGATGCGCTATTCCGTTATTATTGTCGCCACATTGCCTATTATGTGCATTTATCCGTTCGTACAAAAGTATTTCAACCAGGGGGTGATGATTGGCGCCGTGAAGTAATCAAGCATTCTGCAGTTAAAATGATATTCAGGGGGAACTTTCGTATGGGAAACAAATCAACATGGATCAGAAAAAGACTAGTGGTTGTAATGGTTCTGAGCTTTACCCTGTTATTCAATCTTATTGGGTGCACTAGTAAATCTGAAGATGCCCCGGCCGATAAAAGCGCCGTTTTTAACAAAGAAGGCCTGCCCATTGCAACGGAACCGATTACGCTGAACGTGTTGACCGTACGTTGGGGCAATATGGGGGATACGTTTAAAAACAATAAATGGCTGCAGGACCTTGAGAAAGAAACGAATGTAAAAATCAATTGGCAGGTGATGTCCTCCAACGACTGGGGCGAGCAAAAATCGATTATGCTGGCCAGCGGAACGCTACCGGATATCATTTTTGGCGACAATGCTTTCTCCGATTCCGATATTGTCAATAACTTATCGTATTTCCGTCCGCTCGATGATTATATTGATGAGTACATGCCAAATCTAAAGGCCGCTATGGATGAATCGCCGGAAATGAAAAAAATCAGCACGTTTCCGGACGGTAAAATGTATTCGTTGCCAACAAGGCTGCCGTCACGTCCTGTATCGGCGATACAGCCAGTGATCAACAAGGTTTGGCTTGACCGCCTTGGCCTGGAAATTCCTAATAACATCGATGATTTGTATAAGGTGTTCAAAGCTTTTAAAGAAAAAGATCCAAACGGGAATGGAAAGCAGGATGAAATTCCGTTTAGCGGCTCGGCTGATATTGGCTCGGATTTCTTTAGTCCATTCGGCATCACGGACCTGAACGGTAACAGCATGATGCTGAAGGACGGCGAGCCGGTATTTTATCCTGCAGCAAATGAATACAAAGAAGCAATGAAGTGGGCGCATAAATTGTATGCGGAGGGCTTGATCGATCAAGAGCTTTTCACACAGGATAATACGATGGTTACGGCAAAACAGCAAAATCCCGATGCTCCGATTATAGGCTTCTCCAATCAGTGGATACCGGATGCCGTATTCGGCAAATGGAAAGATGAATATGTGGCTATTGCGCCGATTGCGGGACTGGACGGTAACAGGTACCAAAGCGGCGATCCGGTCGGTTTAAGCCTAAGACGCAACGAATTGCTGATTACAACCACATGTAAGTATCCGGAAATTGCTGCGCGTTGGGCGGACCAGTTCTACACCAATGAAGCTAGTATCCAAAATTTCTGGGGCGCAATCGGAACGGTCATTCAGAAGAACGATGATGGCACTTATGCATTGATGTCCCCGCCGGAAGGAACCAGCGCGGACGCGTGGTATTGGGAGCAATCTGTCCGGGATTTCGGGCCCAAATATGTGAGTCCGAACTTTGAGAAAAATATCATTCTAGATGAGACTACCGGAGACGGTCTGAAGCTTGTCATCGATAAGTTCGGCAGCAAATATGTGACAACGCCATTCCCGAATGTTATGTACAGCGCGGAAGAATTTCAGGAGCTGCCTACGCTCACTACGGATATCGACAGCTATGTCAAAACGACACGTGCGCAGTGGATCACAAAAGGTAACATCGATAAAGAGTGGGATGCATATATCAAACAGCTTAACGATATGGGGCTTAAACGACTCGTTGAGATTCGTACGGATGCTTATGAGCGTTACACGAACGTAGAGTAAAACAGGGTTGAACCGCAATTCTGCCCCTTCGATCACAAGAATCGGAGGGGCAGAATTATCAGAATAGCGATAATGGGTTCAATGGGCGAGAGCTAAATCGGGGAATCAGTGTTTTGCTTCATCGCTTCAACCGTAACTTTGGATTCGCTTCGCATACGCTGTTTGAATTCTCTGGGCGAACATTGGTTATGGCGTTTGAACAGCTTATAGAACTGGGCCATGTTGGAGATGCCGACCTCGAAGCTCACATCCATAATACTAAGCTCGCTCGTCAGCAGTAAAAGCTCGGACCTCTTGATCCGTTTATAGTTGACGTAGTCCACGAATGAGACGCCCATTGTTTTCTTGAAATATTTGATAAAGTAGTGGTAGCTCAAATTAAGCAATTGACAAGCATCCTCTACGCAAAGTTTATCATTCAAATGAGCGTTTATATAATCAAGGACCGGTCTTAAACGATTTAATTCGGTTTCCTCTGTATAGTTCAGTACGTTGCGGCTATCTCTTCTTAACAGCAGCAGCATCAGTCTTTTGATGGTGGAGCTGATAGCGATTTCGTA
>DATJKM010000383.1:0-12889 GCA_035491515.1 Candidatus Udaeobacter sp.
ATCCAAAGCGGCCGTATTGAGGACAACGAAAACTTGCCTCTGATGACCGGACTGCGTGAAATCGCCAAAGTTCATACTGGTGATTTCCGGATTACGCCGAATCAGAATCTAATCATCGGTAATGTAACCAGTCAGAAGAAACGCAAAATTACCGAATTGGCTGAGCAGTACGGACTCACTGATGGAGCACATCTTTCTGCCCTGCGCAGAAGCGCAATCTCCTGCGTGTCCTTGCCGACATGCGGACTCGCGATGGCAGAAGCGGAGCGTTACCTGCCAACCTTGATCGACAAGCTGGAGCCGATTATTAATGAAGCGGGTCTTCGCGATCAAGAGATTAACATCCGTATGACCGGTTGCCCTAACGGCTGCGCTAGACCGGCACTCGGTGAAATCTCGTTTATTGGTAAGGCAGTCGGCAAATATAACATGTACATGGGTGCAGGTTTTGCCGGAGAAAGATTGAATAAGCTGTATCGTGAAAATATCGATGAAACAGAAATTTTGGATACGCTCAAGCCGATTATTCACCAGTATGCGAAAGAACGGCAGACAGGTGAGCATTTCGGAGATTTCGTTATACGTGCTGGTTATGTTAAAGCGGTTCATGACGGACAGGAATTTCATAACTAATTAGTAAGGAAAGCACAAGAAGACCAGGGCAGAACGCCCTGGTCTTTTGTCTGTTTCAAAGAGTATGATGCTTAGGCTTGATCACGCAGCAGCTTCTTATCGAGTACAAAGGTGCCGAAAGGGAGGAAGGCAGCAATGAAGGCGGCTGCTACCTTGAATATCGACCACCGATGAGCAATCCATACGTGAAGTAAGGCAAGCATATAAAGAACGAATAATAGCCCATGCAGTCCGCCTATAACGGTTACAGCCTGCGGGATATCGGCCCAGTATTTAAGCGGCATCGCAATGAGCAGCAGCACTAGAAAGGATATCCCTTCATAGAATCCGACGATACGCAGTCGGCCTAATGCGGATTTAAACATGTAATACCTCCATCTGAAATGAAATCGGGCGCGGCTCCAGGCCGGTCCACTATAGTTTTACGAATTAAGCGAGCGCATGTTCCAATGATTTTCACTATTTATGGACTGCTTATGCCGAATTAGTCGGATAGTTTATGTAAGCGCTATAGGCTAGCCAAAGAAGGGCTGATTCTAAGCAGCTCATGCTGCTGTAGAATCAGCCCGTTATGTGTTTCCATCGCTGCAACATTTTACCATATGACTCCGTCTTATCTTCAAGGCCTATTTGCCTATTATAGAGAAAAGGTCGGGGAACAAGTTATGTTGAATAAAAAGCGTTGGATTAGTATTTTGCTGGTTGCGATCGTATTTGCCGGAAGTTTACTCGCTTTCCCGAGGGAGGCATGGGCATGCTCTTGCGCAGAATCAGGTACGGCTCAAGAGAACAAAAGCAGAAGCGACGCTGTATTTGAAGGAACTGCTACCTACGTAAAGTCATCCTCTTTAGCTTTGTTTGGCGCGCCCGCAAAGGCAGTGAAAGCAAACTTTCAAGTAAACGAAGTATGGAAAGGGCATGTGGCGCCATCCATCGAGGTGGTGACGAATGGAAGCGGCGCTTCCTGCGGTTATGAATTTCAGGTAGGTGAGCGTTATTTGGTCTATGCGACAGCAACGGGAAATTCACTTGAAGTCAGCTTATGCAGTGGAACGATTCTAACGAGCGAAGCGGATGAGCAAATGGCATTGCTGGGCAGCGGTTCGTTGCCGCCTCAGTCCGGATTAGCCTATAAGCAGACTAGCGACTTTACGCGCAGTCTCTATCTACCAATAGGAGCAGTTGCCGCTATCGTACTTGCATTTTTTCTTTACAGGAAGCATAATCAGTCTAAATCAAAAACATAGCGACAATGGTTGTAACGGCAAGGCCAATAAGCACAGGCTTCAAATTGCGGCGCGCGAGCTCGAACGGGTCTACTCCACAAATGGCTGCTGCAGGAATAAGCGCCCAAGGAATAATCGTACCGCCGCCAACCCATATTGCGGCAACTTGCCCAAGGGCAGTTAATGTGGCAAGACCTGAACCGATCGCATGGCCAAACAGCTGGGCGATAGAGCCTGCTAGTGAAATGCCGGAGAAGCCTGATCCATCAAGACCGGTAACTGCCCCAACAATCGTTAATGTGATGGATCCGACGACACCATTTACCGGAACGACATGCGCCAGCGCGATGCCTAGATCGTTGACGATTCCATGTGAAGCTTCAGGCAGTTTTTCACCGAACATCGCCAGGAATCCGGAGTCGCCCAAATAGAAGAAAGCCGCAATCGGAATGACGGGACCAAAAACTTTGAAGCCAAACAAGAAGCCTTCAATTAAATAGCTGGTCGTTTTCTCAAAGCCCTTTCCTTTGTGCGTCAGCATCGTAATAAGAAGCATAATGAGAATTGCGGTTCCGCCAATGAGTGCAGTTGCATCTCCGCCTTGAAGATTAAGCACGAACATGGCAACGACATCGAGCGCAAATAGAACAGGAATGATCGCGGCAAGCAGACGCTTCGTTCTTAAAGATAATAAATAGCGATCGGCATATGCGATCGGATTTGAGTCCTGTAACGTATCTTTCGATGATACGATAAGCCCGTCACGCCAAGTGCCTAATTTCTGATCGCGGCGCATCATCCAGTAGGCGACGACTGTCGTTACCGCGCCCATTACGATCACTAGTGGAATGCTGGCCTGCATGACTGAGCTGACAGGTATTCCTGCGGCATCCGCTGTTAGCTTAGGCGCACCTTGAATGATATAATCACCCGATAAGGCGATGCCGTGCCCGAAGAGGTTCATGGCAACTGCTGCTCCAAGTGCAGGCAGACCAACTCTGATTGCAACCGGAAGAAGCACAGCTCCGATAAGGGCTACTGCTGGAGATGGCCAGAAAAACCAAGATGTTACCATCATGATCAATCCGATTCCCCAGAAGGCGAGCGCAGGCGTTCGCAGAAAACGGGTGAACGGAGAAATCATAATTTCGTTTATGCCGGTTCGGATGAGTATACGACTCATAGCGACGATGATAGAAATGATTAATATGGTTCCCAGCAATTCTTTTATTGCATAAATAAAGCTGTTAAAAATACCGCTTACAGAACCGCTTGCCGAAGTGGTTGCAAGTATGCCGATTCCTAAAATCCCCACAATACAGATAAGCGTAGTATCGCGGCGCATCAGCATAAATCCAATGATGGCGATTATAAAGCCTAAATAAACCCAGTGAAGCGCCGATAATTGAATTTCCATCCCGATCATCCCGATCATCTCCTTGTGACATACACGAAACCAGCAAGAGCTGATAACGTATTGTAATGTATGCGTAAAAACAGATAGGCGTTCGTCACGGTAACGTGATGAGATAACGAGGAGGGATTGGATGATTAAACGTAGCGTAACGGCATTGTTGCTCTCTGTAATGCTTCTAACAGCCGGCTGTGGTATTATTGAAGAAGCAGGCCAAACTTTAAATTTTGCAACGGAAACGACGGATTACTTACAATCGTTAACAGACTTCGGACAAGATATGAATGCACTTGCGGAGCAGGCGGTAACAGACTTGGATGCTAGAACCGATTTAAAGGAACGGCTTCTCGCGCTTAAAGAGCAGGTAATCAATTATGAAGGGCTACAAGTGCCGGACTATGCCAAGGATCTTCACCAATCCATTACCGAATACAACGCAACGCTTCAACAGGGACTCGATCAAGCTCTCACTAATTTAGAGCAGGGAAGAGCTGTGTTCGATTCAACGGGTATTCCGGATACAATCAGCAAAATTAACGAGCTGTTAAACCAAATTAATCAGCTCGCGCCGTGACGACCGAATAGGAAGGAAGAGCATAAGTGATTAACATCAATGTACTAGAAGCTTCAATGACACATTCGAAGGAAGACGGGTACGTAGGCAAGGTTCATTTTGGAGTAGTAGGGCATGTTAATGAGTACGAAATAGCCTTACATAGCAAGAAGGGAAAAGAGTGGGGCTATGGATTGTTTTTCTTGCATGAATCAGGCAAGGAAGAAGAATTGCTGGCGCTGGAGGATTTATTGGAAGAGGATGACGAGTTGTTCGACTTCCTCGTCGATACTGCCAAGGAAAAGCTCGTAAAACCAGAATAACTATTCAACAGAAAAGCTCAAGCTGCAGCACCTTATCGGTGAAGCAGCTTGAGCTTTATTTGTTACCAGAGTACAGCCGTTCCGGCTTAATGCCCACTAGAAGAGGTCAAACCTAAATTCCGGATAATTAGCTTGCTCTCTTCATTAAGTCCAACAAAGGATACTTGCTTATTTAATAGCTCGTATTTGCTCTTTACTTTCGCAATTGCAGCTACAGCTGATTGATCCCAGATATGAGAGCTGCTGAAGTCAATAGTTACACGGTCAGGATCATTTTGATAATCGAACTGGGAAACGAAGCGGCTGGTCGTTCCGAAAAACAGCTGGCCGGATACGCTGTAAATGCGAACCTCTGATTTACCCGCAGCGGCGGATACACGTATTTTAGCCATTTTCCCAACGAATACAAAAGCGCTTAGTACGACGCCGGCAAAAACACCTTTGGATAGATCATGAGTGAAAAGTACAACGATTATGGTAACGATCATAATGAGCGCATCCGTGCGCGGAACTTTATGAATTTGGAAAACGGACTTCCAATCGAATGTGCTGAAGGAGACCATAATCATTACGCCGACCAAAGCAGCCATCGGAATTTTATTAACGACATCACTTAAGGCCATAATAAGAAAGAGCAGAAATGATCCCGCTACTAAGGTTGACAGTCTTGAACGGCCGCCGGATTTGACGTTTATGACCGATTGTCCGATCAATGCGCAGCCAGCCATACCGCCGAAGAAACCGTTCACGATGTTCGCAATCCCTTGTCCCCGCACCTCTTTATTTTTGTTGCTGGCCGTGTCAGTCATTTCATCGAGAACCGAAGCGGTTAACAGCGACTCCAGTATGCCGACTATTGAAAGCGAGAACGAGTAAGGCAAAATGATCCAAAGCGATTTTAGCGAGAAGAGCACCTCCGGGATGTGAAACAGGGGCAATGTGCTCTCGATAATGCCTCTATCGCCAACTGTTTTGAGATCAGCTCCGATGGCTACGGCAATGATGGAAACGATAATAATCGCAGCTAACGGTGATGGAATGGCCTTCGTAAATTTAGGAAGCGTATAGATGATTACTAACGTTAAAGCAACAAGAGCGTACATGATCCAGGATGCTCCGACAAAATGAACAAGCTGAGTAGTAAAGATTAGAATGCCGAGCGCATTGACAAAGCCAAGCATGACGGAATGCGGAACAAATTGTATGAGCTGTCCCAGCCTAAGAACACCCATTAAATATTGAATTACGCCTGCCAAAATCGTAGCTGCAAACATATACTCGATGCCATGGTCCTTAACGAGAGAGACCATTATCAATGCCATCGCCCCCGTTGCAGCCGAGATCATGCCGGGTCTGCCGCCAACGATGGAAATAATGACAGCGATGCAGAAGGAGGCATACAGCCCAACCATCGGACCGACACCAACCATTAACGAGAACGAGATCGATTCGGGAATGAGGGCTAGAGCAACAGTTATTCCAGCAAGTATGTCACCCCGTACATTAGAAAACCATGATTTTTTAAGTTTTTCAAGCACAGCAAAGAAACCTCCAGAATGTATGGTTTGTAAATCAAAATGACTTCAAATGTTAAAAAATTTACGATGACTTTCCACTCTCAGAAAAGTCGGGGCCGATGCACACTGAGTGTAATTATACATCAAATGACAAGATTATATCTTATATCGATAGCTTGTTTAAGCGTTTACATCTCGTGAATACCTATGATCTCTTTCAATTGCTCCCTTTTCGATAAGTATGTTGCTAAATGAAAAGAACCACCGCATTTAGCGATAGTTCCTTATGAGGAGACTTTCTACATTGGGCGTTCAACATGATCCTTTTCGGTTCTTCCTTTTACATACTTGTAACCAATAAAGCCTACTAAGATAATCGCAAGCGCATAAATGATCCAAATACCGTATTTGTAGATATGTTCAGAAAGTGCTTGCACCTGATCCCCAACGATCGAACCGACAATGAAGTAAATGAGCGTCCATACGAAAGCAGATGGATATGCGAAAAGAATAAATCGTTTGTAAGGCATTCGATTCAATCCCATGACATAAGGCGTGACATGTCTTAGAAAAGGAAGACAGAGGCTGAGACTAATCGCATAGCCGCCGTAGCGTTCGCTTAACTGCTCGGACTTGGCGACGAATTTGCTTATGTTCTTTTTGCTGCTAAACCAGTTGGACAGCTTGCTGCCTGCGAATCTTCCGATGCTATATCCAAATGTCATAGCCGAGCAAATGCCGAGACATGTCATTATAAATGCTGGTACGGGCAATAAAACGCCGGATTCCGCTAATGCGCCGCCAGTCATTACGACGGCTTCATTTGGAATGGGCAATCCGATCAAGCCTAGGCATAAGACGAGAAATAAGGCGAAATAGCCGATTTCTTCTATTATATTCAACAATAACTCATACATTGAGCAGCATCCTTACTTTCCAAATTATAGAATTTCGATTAAATCACTTCAAATATGGTAACACATCCGAAACATAAAGGATACCATACATACGCATGACAAACGGGAAGGATTCAAAATTTAACCATTTCGTAACTAATTTTTTGGTACAAGCAGATACAATATGTGTAGGTTTTAAGCGTATGAAGGGGCGGCTAATTTCATGTTTGATTTCCAAAAAAAGATCGAAATATTAAGGAGTTACGAATCGCTATGTTTTACGTTATGCGTCTCACTGATAACAGAAGAACAAGCAGCGTGCAAAACAGCTGAACAAGTTTTAATCCGGCTTTTTGGCGATCGTGCATTTTGGCAGGCGAATGAGATAGAAAGACCGCCTTATATTTTGCGAATATGTACACGCGAATGCTTAAAGTGGAAGCAGATCAATTTGATGCAAACGTCTTGACCTCGAATATAATCGTTGATATTTCACACTGACAGCGATCATAATAAAAAGGATATACGGCATTATTAAATATTTTCCTGAAAGGAATGACCGGAAGGAGGAACAATGAACGCGAATCAGACTCGTAAAAAAGTAACAATCGCCCTGTTCGTCGCCACATTTCTCGCTGCAATCGAGGGGACGATCGTCAGCACGGCAATGCCCAGCATTACAGGAGAGCTTCATGGCATTCAACAGTATAGCTGGATTATATCGCTATACTTGCTGGCAACAGTCATTACGACACCCGTATACGGCAAGTTGTCCGACCTTTACGGACGAAAAAAGATGTTCATCATCGGAGCATTGATTTTCCTCGCAGGCTCTATGCTGTCCGGTGTGTCACAAACGATGAATCAGCTCATTTGGTTTCGAGCGCTGCAAGGCTTGGGAGCGGGAGCGCTAACGACGATTCCTTATACGATCATTGGGGATTTATATCCGTTTGAGCAGCGCGCTAAGGTGCAGGGTTGGATGTCAAGCATTTGGGGAATCGCAGGCATTTCAGGTCCATTATTAGGCGGCCTGTTGGTTGATTACGTATCCTGGCGTGCCATCTTTTACATGAACCTTCCGTTTGGCATTGTGGCCATCTATTTGCTGTCAACTTCACTGCGGGAAGTTTTGGAGAAGAAAAAGAGGCATGTTGATTACCCGGGTATCGTCACCTTTACAATCGCGATGTTCAGTTTCCTGTATGCGATGGCGCTCATCCGCGATGACGGGAGTGGACGCGGCACGGATTGGATGATCAGCTTGCTATTTGCGATTGCCGTTCTCTTTTTCGCCGTGTTTGTTCGTGTTGAAAGACGTTCGCCTGAACCGATTATCCCATTCCAGCTATTTCGGAACCGGATAATCAGCATGGCGAATTTGAACAGCTTATTGTTATGCGTCATCAATGTCGTCGTCATTTTTTATTTGCCTCTGTGGATTCAGGGCGTATACGGCAAACCGGCTACTTTTTCGGGACTTGCCATGATACCGCTCTCGATCGCATGGCCGCTTGGCTCGATTTTGGCAGGGAATTGGATCTCCAAAAAAGGATTACGCTTCATCAGCGTAGCAGGTTCCTGCTTCTTGCTCGCTGGCAGCATCGGCTTTTCTTTCATGACAGCCGTAACACCAATTGCTTTATTCGTCGTTTATACGTTTATGTCGGGGCTCTCGTTCGGCTTATCGCTGACTTCATTAACGGTTGCGGTTTCTTCGGCGGTTGGATGGGAGCTTCGCGGCTCGGCAGTTGCCAGCAACAACTTCATCCGTACGTTAGGCCAGACAATTGGAATTACGGTATTCGGCATGCTGCTTCATACAGGTAAGGCAAATGCGATCGAGTCAACCGTGCTTGAAGGAAGCTTACATAACATTTTTGTTTGGGTAGCCGTATTATCGGTTTTTGTCGTGTTTGTTTCTATTGGTTTGCCTAAGCTTAAGCAGACTGAACTTCAGCAAGGAAACGCTTCATAGAAAGGTCGTTCAAGCAGATGAAACAATTGGATTTGGAAGCTTATCGCGAACTGCTGACTGAATGGAAAATGAAGTCGGTCATCGTGCTTCGAGGCCAGCGGCTCCTTGATGAATGGTATGAGAGCGGGAAAGATTCGATCGGCCCGCTCTATTCCTGCACCAAAAGCATTTTATCCGCATTGATCGGTATCTCCATCGATAAAGGTTTTATAACGAGTGTGGAACAGCCGATAACGGACTACTTGGACCATCCACCGGAAATCAGCAATGCGCTCAGACAAATAACGATCAAGCATCTGCTTACGATGACACCTGGCTTTGATTGGCCTGATTTTGACAAGCCTTATAAAGCGTTAAAGGCTGCAGAGGAGCCGGTCAGATTCGTGCTCGAGCAGCCGTTGATTTCCGACCCGGGAACGGCCTTTGCCTATAATTCGGGAGGCTCGCACTTATTGTCGGCGATTCTGACGAAAGCGACTGGCCTGTCGGCGCTCTCGTTCGCCAAGGATTATTTATTTGGTCCGCTCGGATTTCAAAGCGCCCGCTGGATGGAGCGGGCTGGCATCAATGAAGGTGGTGCAGGGCTCTATTTGTATGGCAGGGATCTTGCGAGGATAGGCAGCCTTTTTGTGCAAAATGGGCAATTCGATCAGGAACAGCTAATTTCCTCCTCATGGGTGGAGCAGTCGACAAAGCTGCATCACCGCGGATTGCTGCATTATGAGCCGCCGATTTATGGGGGGTATGGCTTCCATTGGTGGCATTCGCCTGAAAGCCACAACGGTCAATGCGACTGTTATTTCGCTTTTGGCCATGGCGGTCAATATTTGCTCGTGGCACCCGGACATGAGCTCGTCATCGTTATCCGGAAGAAAGTGACGAAGCGTAATGATGCCATATGGTCGAGGAGACTAATATTCGAGCATATTATTCCTGCTTGTTTAGATAGAAACCGTTGATTTTTTATGCCTGAAATAAAGAGGCGTCGGCTAAAGGCCGATGTCTTTTTTTGTTTTGATTAATGTAATGTAAATGTAAGATGAGAGCGGGGAATTGATGAAGAACATATAAATATTTAGTGGAATGTATTGCCTATCGTTTCAATCTGCTTTATGATGTTAGATAAACTTACACATTGAATGCGGAAGATAGCTCATATTTTCTTTTAGTTTAGCAAGCGATACTTATCATTTGCGGCTGAGCTGCTCCATTCTATAGTTTAGTTGAAAAGTTGCCGATTGATGCTGATGGATTGATGAAGCTTGGATTTACACTCGTTTAGCTGCGGGTATTATAGTCAGATAATTCTGTTAATTAGTCCAAACAGCAGCTTAATAGCATGAGAATCGTCTCGGGCGATGAAATTCCTATTCAAACGGATGCATGGACTGGAATACGGATACAATCGGTATGCAATTGATGAATTAGTGGGTTGCTGAATAACAATTGTGAATATGCTAATGTGAAGCTGCTTTCGCTTTTAAGGTTTATACAGTAAGATTTGTAGCATTTGTACGCAGCGGCCGCTAATAAAGCTGGATCGGCACGAGGAGGAGCAACATATGTCAACGATACTTATCCGGAACGCCGTGGTGATGACAATGAATAATCAAGACCATATTTTCACGGGCGATGTATTAATAGATGGCAATCGGATATCGCAAATGGGAGAACGGCTGGAAACGCAAACGGCAGATCGCATTATTGAAGCGGGGGGCAAGGTGCTGCTGCCCGGATTCGTGCAAACGCACATCCATCTTTGTCAAACATTATTCCGGGGAAGGGCCGATGACTTATCGCTGATTGAATGGTTAAAGGAGAAAATTTGGCCCCTCGAAGCGGCGCACAGTGAGGACTCGGTATACTACTCTGCCATGCTTGGGATCGGTGAATTGATAAGAAGCGGTACGACGACGATTTTAGATATGGAAACGGTACATTATACACAATCCGCATTTCAAGCGATTAAGGAAAGCGGCATTCGAGCTCTCTCGGGTAAAGTGATGATGGATCACGGCACGGAGGTGCCGGTTGCCTTGCAGGAGAATACCCAAAAATCGCTTCAGGACAGTGTGGATTTATTGGAAAAATGGCATGGTGCCGAGAATGGAAGGATTCAATACGCTTTTTGTCCGCGCTTTGTTGTTTCCTGTACGGAAGAACTGCTTGTTGGCGTGCGTGATCTATCTGCTGAGTATGGCGTAATGGTGCATACGCATGCATCGGAAAATTTAGGCGAGATCGCGATGGTGGAAGCGGAACGCGGCATGAGAAATGTCGTTTATTTAGATCACATCGGGTTGGCAAAGCCGAATTTGATTTTGGCTCATAGCATTTGGCTCGATGACGAGGAGAAACGAATCATTCGCGATAGAGGCGTCAAGGTTACGCATTGTCCGGGATCCAATATGAAGCTTGCTTCGGGCATAGCAGAGATTCCGCTCCTGCTTGAGCAAGGAATTGATATTGGCATCGGTGCAGATGGAGCGCCTTGCAACAACAACCTGGATATGTTTCAGGAGATGCGATTGACTGCCTACATGCAAAAGGTCAAACATGGTCCGACAATTATGAACGCAAAAACGGTGCTTCGGATGGCGACGATGGGTGGAGCCAGGGTGCTTGGCTTAGTGGATAAGATCGGAAGCATCGAAATAGGCAAGCTTGCTGATTTGCAGCTTCTGGACTTGGAGGACTTTCATGTGTATCCGTCATTCGATGCCGACTGGTATTCGAGAGTCGTCTATGCGGCGACAAGAGGCGATGTCGATACGGTCCTTATCGATGGGCAAATCGTGATGGAGAGCAAGCTCGTTAGAACGGTCGATAAGAAGGTTGTCTTAAAGGAAGCGGATCGCTCTTTGCGGAAATTGATAGAAAGACTGTAGCATTTGGAATTCGTTCAACCGTAAAATAACCCTTTCGAGTGCTGATGCTTAGGGAGGAATAGCGAATGGATATGTATGATGTACTGGCAGCGGTAATGGCTGACGATCAACGCGGCGTATTGGCAACAATTGTTTGTGTAGAGGGCCATTCTTACCGGAAGACGGGGGCAGCGATGTTGTTCAAGCAGAGCGGCGAGCAAATTGGAACGGTTAGTCCGGGCTGCCTGGAGCATGATCTGCTGGAGAGAGCGGCAAGCATCGCGCATTCAGGTCAGTTTGAATTTATAGATTATAATTTGAATCCCGATGAGGATGTGATTTGGGGTGAGGCTGTCGGCTGCGGCGGGGAAATGCGCGTGCTGCTTGAGCCGATCGATGGACGGTTGCGAACGATTCTGATTGAGGCGAAGGAGAGGACCGATGCGGGTGTGCCGGTCAGGCTGCTTCGAAGCTGGAATGAAAAGGAAATCAACTATACTCTCGTTGACGACGCAGATACTGGACAAACGCTGGAAATTTCTGATGCGAAAGACGGGGTCTCCAATCACATGTCGTTCCTTATCAGCCCTAGACCTCGGCTTGTCATATTCGGTGTCGGCAAGGATGCAGAGGCAATCTATTCGCTGGTCAAGCAAATTGGATTTCAAGTTGTGGTAGCGGATTGGCGGCCGTCACTTTGCACGAATGAGCGGTTCCCGGATGCGGAGTGCGTCATTGGTTCGCCTGAGCAAATTGCTGAGCAGCTTCAATTCCGCTCGGATGATTATTTGATCGTGTGCAGTCACAATCTGCACCAGGATAAGGATATGCTACGGCTCGCACTGCCGCTTCAGCTTGTATATATCGGCATTATGGGCTCGAAGAAACGGATTCGCATGCTGTTTGAGACGTTTCTCATCCCATCGAATGTAAGGGCGCCGATCGGACTTTCTGTTGGCGCGGACGGTCCTTATGAAATAGCGGTGAGCATTGCGGCTGAGCTTATTGCTATACGCGCAGGCCGCAAATCGCGTCCGCGGAGGGAGAGGGGAAGAGATGCTTATTTCAGCCCTTTATTTGGCAGCTGGCCAGAGCAAACGCATGGGAGTGCGCAAGCAGTCGCTCGAGCTGGCGAAGGGCAAGCCGCTAGCAAGCGTGGGACTGCATGCTCTTTTGTCCAGCCCACTTAATAATGTGATAGCCGTCGTTCATCCGGAGGATCCGATCGAATGGTTTTCTGAAGAAGGAGGAGCAGCAGGTAAAGCTGCTCCTTCTGATGTTAAAGCTGTCCGTTTTGTTGCATGCACGGAAGCTGCGCAAGGGATGTCTTATTCGATTCGATGCGGCTTTAAAGCGCTTATAGCCGATGAACCCGCTCTTGATGCCATTGTGGTTGCTCTCGCTGACCAGCCATTTATAACATCCGAAATGATAGCCGAGCTTATTTTTTATTGGAGTAAGCGGCCGGAGCTGGATTTCGTT
>DATJKM010000384.1:0-7627 GCA_035491515.1 Candidatus Udaeobacter sp.
CGCTGTAAATTTGAACGTGTCGTGAACAAATACCAGAAATAACATTAAGCGCTATCCTGAAAATTGCAGTAACTGTTTCTATTAGCGCCGAGTCCTGGCTTTATCCTGCACAATTGCAATACAATACTGCTAGTATCGGTTTCAGGGCGGACATAAGAAATGCTGTCTTAGAAGCCAAATGGTCTGGAGGTGCTCTGTTCACTACCGGGCCAAGCTTCGTTCATTGGGTGACGGCGGTTTAATTCGATTTTCCGAAACGATTTGCAGATCGTGATCCGATAACGGCCGATTAGTTCGATTTCACCTAATTAAACACCGGTTTTGAGAGAGCAGCTTCTTAAAAGGTCCGATTAATTTTGCAAAATAGAGCTAATCCGCCCTACTCCCGCTCCGAACGTGATTTAGTTCTGTGAAATGAAACTAAATCACGTTTTACATCTTCGGTTCGGCCGCATATACCGCTTGCAAAAGCTCTTAAGCTGGTCGGAATAACCCGCGAGGGCCGGACCGTAGAGGATGAAATGGTGTCGTTCAGCTTATTTCGATCAACCTATTTCGTTCAACTTTCATGTATATACAGCTAACATAAAAGAAGCTGTCTCCTGGTCAAAATGACCATAAGAGACAGCTCCTTCGTTCGTCATATCTATAGGGACAACACTTGCTTTACGTCCATCGGACAGCTATGCCGTTGGTGTTGCCGTTGCTGCAGCGTCAGTTGCCAATTGCTCCTTGGATGCAGCTCCGTCAGGACGTTCGCCACGCGGACCTTTACCGCGATGACCGCCCATGCCGCCTGCTGGCAGCTCGCCGTTCACATGCTGAGTCGCATGCCGGGCTGCCTCTGCAAGCTTCGTATCGTACTGCTCCTGCGTAATCGTTCCCGCTGCTAATTGCTCGGCAAGCTTCGTTTTCCGGTCATTTACTTGCAAGTCGATCAGCGTTTGAACCGCTACGCTCTTCTCGGCCGCGATTGCTGCAAGGGTCTTACCCGCTTCCAGTTCTGCCTTCAGTTCATCCGCTGTCAAACCCAGTGCCTCAGCTATTGCATCCAGGCTTTTGCCAAAGCCTCCGCCGCCTTTGCCGCCTTCACCGCGCAGCGGCAGCTCGCCGTTCACATGCTGAGTCGCATGCCGGGCTGCCTCCGCAAACCTCGTATCATATTGCTCCTGCGTAATCGTTCCGGCTGCCAGCTCCTCTGCAAGCTTCGTTTTCAAGTCGCTTACCAGCACATCAATGACCGTTTGCACATCAACGCTTTTCTCGGTTGCAATAGCGGCAATCGTCTTGCCTGCCTCAAGCTCAGTCTTCAGCTCATCCGCAGTCAAGCCGAGTGCCGTTGCCACAGCATCAAGGTTGCCGCCAAAGCCCCTATCACCGCCACCGCCATGCTTTCCGAAGCCAAAGCCTTTAGAATCAAGCAGCTTTTCTGCCGTTGTAGCCGCATCCGGCTTTGTTAACTGCTTCCCGGTATCCGGCTGCTTGTCCGTATCTGCAGCTGCATCATCCTCCGTCGTGGCCGCTGCCGCTGCCGCTGCCGCTTCCAACCACTCTACCAGCTTTTCCTTCAGCTCGGCCCGTGTTTTTCCTTGCTCGGCTGCAACCTCCGCCAATGTTAAACTTTCCAGCTTCGTCTGAAGCGCCTCTTCCTCTAATCCTAAGTACGTTAGAAGCTGTTCCTGTATTTGTTCAAAGCCGCGTCCGAATCCGCCGCGTTTACCCGCATGATCCTTCTTAGCAGCGCCGTTCTCTGCCTGAGTACTTTGCTCCAGCTGCTTATCGCCGCTGCCAGCCGTCGCCGCATTTACATATTGGCCAGCAAGCAGGCCTCCGCCTCCTAGCACCAGTGTCAGTGCGATTGCACCTGCCGTAATTGCTTTTGCTTTCATCATTGTATCTTCCACCTTTCACATTCGAGTTGTTGTTACAAGACCTAGCATAGCCAACCAATCTTAAGCCTCCTTTAAAACCCGCTGAAAGTTAGCTGAATATGGATAATCAAAATCCAGAACTTGCGAGGCAAAAAAACGGCTAAACGGAAATGACTTCCGCTTAGCCGTTTTTGTTACACCCCACTATGCCGGTAAAGCTGCGCCCAATTGCAGCTGATACATCGCATGATACTTGCCTCGCTGCTCCATAAGCTCATCATGGCTGCCCCGCTCCACGATAACGCCCCGATCGAGCACAAGAATTTGATCCGCATTTCGAATCGTAGACAGACGATGCGCGATGACGAACGTCGTACGGCCTTTCTTCAGTACATCCAGCGCCTCTTGAATGATCGCTTCCGTCTCGGTATCGATGCTTGCCGTCGCCTCATCGAGAATAAGAATGGCTGGATCATAAGCCAGCGCCCTCGCGAACGAGATCAGCTGCCGTTGACCGGCTGACAGCGTGCTGCCCTTCTCAATGACCGGCGCATCGATGCCGCCCGGCAGCTGACTGAACATGTCGTAAGCTCCCACGTCACAGAGCGATTGCTCAATCATGTCCCGGCTAATCGCCGGATTATCCAGACTGATGTTCGATGCGATCGTTCCGGTGAACAAGAAGGGGTCCTGCAGCACGATACCCATATGCTGACGGAGCAGCTGCTTCGGAATATCGCGCACATCGGTGCCGTCCACCGCGATCCTGCCTTCACTCGAATCATAGAATCGGAACAACAGATTTAGAATCGAGCTCTTCCCGGAGCCGGTGTGGCCTACCAGCGCTACCGTCTGCCCTTGACGGGGGTGGAAGGAGATATGCTTCAGCACATATTCATCCTCTTTGTAGGCGAACGAAACGTCCTCGAACTTCACATCGCCTTTGTAGCGCTCCATTTTGCCGGGAACGACATCGATCCCTTCCTCATCCATCAGCTTGAACACACGCTCTGCGGATACGCGCGCCGTCTCTAAATTCGACAGCTGGTTTACGATACCGACAATCGGCGCAAACATCCGGTTCATATAATCGACGAATGCGTAAAGGACGCCGACCGACACGGCCGCACGGAGCGAATCGCCCCAGAACATCCAAATGACAATTAAAAATAAAACGTTACGAACGACGTTAACCAGGTTATGAGACGTAATCGAATTGAGGCTGAGCAGCTTATTCTGATACTTGTAATAGTACTCATTCATCTCCTCGAATTCCTTTGTCGTCTCCTTCTGGCGGCGGAACGCCTGAATAATGGCCATTCCTTGAATCGACTCATTGATCATGCCGTTAATTTCGCTCAGCTTCGACCGGATAATGCGGTTATAGCGGGCTGCAAATCTCCGGTACACGATAATCCAGACGATCAGAATTGGCACAAGCGGCAGCGCCACAAGCGCTAATCGCACGTCCAATAAGAACAAAGCTCCGTAAATAGCCACCATATAAATAATGCCTGTAAAAAAATTCGCCAGCACCGCGACATAAAGCTCGCGAATGGCTTCCGTATCGTTCGTCACTCGCGAGACGACCTGGCCTGCCGACAAATTATCGTAATAGTTCACCGGCAGCCGCTGCGTTTGCGCGAAAATATCTGTACGCAGCTTGCGTACGATCCGGTTTGCCGACGTTTGCAGCATGAGCCGCTGCCCATAAGTGAAGACTGCAACCAGCAGCAGAAATCCAAAATACATAACCGCCAGCCTCATCAATGAAGGAAACTCCGGCTTATAGAAGGAATAAAGCTCTTGCGACGTGAGCTTCGCTACCGGGTACGAGACGCGCTCTCCTGTATCCAAGCTCGTAACGGTGAGGGTGTTGCCTTCGACCGCGCGCTTGCCTTCTTCGAATTTAAGCGCGTCATCCAGCCAATAAAATTGGCGGCCAACCTGCAGCACGCGCACCTCTTTGCCCTTCTGCTCCGAAGCTTCAGCGGCGAAGTGATCCTCGCGCTTATACCATTTGCCTTTATAAAAAACCGCAAAGTCTTGCTCTGCTTCGACCTCATGCCACTTTTTCTCGATACCGAGAATGTTCTGGTCAATCATCCGTTTCGCTATAAATGGTCCTGCAAGCTCCGCGCATACGGCAAGCACAAGCAGCAGCAGCGCAAGCAGGATCGGTTTTTTATAAAGCATGGCGTATTGAAACAATCGTTTTCCTGTGTTGCCCATTGTCCTTCACGCCTCCAATTTATTACGATTCAATAATAGCCTCCAGCTGCTGGCGGTCATACTGCTCCCGGTACCAGCCGCCGCTCTCCAGCAATTGCTCATGCGTGCCTTCCTGCACGATACGCCCTTCGTCCAGGACGAGAATCCAGTCCGCATGCTGCACCGCCGATAGACGGTGCGTCGTGATGAGCGTTGTCTTGCCCGCTCTTTCCGTACGGATGCCTTCAATGATTTCAGCCTCCGTCTTTCCGTCGACTGCCGACAAGGCATCGTCCATCAGCAATATTTCCGGGTCGGCGATGAGCGCGCGTGCAATACTGACACGCTGCTTCTGACCGCCGGACAGCGCAACACCCCTCTCGCCAACCATTGTCTCCAGCCCATCCGGCAGAAACTTAATATCCTTGGCGAACGAAGCGCGCGCAAGCGCCCGCTGCAAATCCTCATCCGTGCCTTCTTTAAGGCCGAAGAAAATATTTTCGCGTATCGACTTCGAGAAAAGAAAAGGCTGCTGCGGCACGTATCCGATCCATCCGAGCAAATCATCGATCTTCAAGCTGCTAAGCGGTGTGCCGGATATGCTGATTGCGCCCCGGCCAAGCGGATACTCCCGCAGCAGCTGCTTCAGGAGCGTCGTCTTCCCGCTGCCGGTTCTCCCTACGATACCGAGCGTCTGCCCTTGGCGCAGCGTAAAAGATACGTCCCGAAGGTTATCGACCGTAGAGGAAGGATAACGGAACGTGACATTCCGGAATTGCAGCGATGAAGGCTCCTCCACCTGTTCCGGCGCACTCGCATCGGCAACGTCCGGTTTGTAGCCAAGCGTCTCGTTGACGCGATCCAGCGAAGCATTGCCACGCTGCATAATGTTAATGAGCTCGCCGATCGCGAACATCGGCCAAATCAGCATCCCGAGGAATACGTTGAAGGATACCAATTCGCCCAGCGTTATTTCGTTATGGAACACTAAGTAACCGCCGTAGCAAAGGCCGATCAAATAGCTCGTTCCAACGAGAATTTTCATGGTAGGCTCGAACAATGCGTCGATGCGCGCTACGGCGATATTTTTGTTTAGCACATCGTTCGTCATCGCGCTAAAGCGCGCTTCGCTTGCTTCTTCCTGCACGAAGGCCCGTATAACCCGAACGCCGGATACCGATTCCAGTACCTGATCGTTCAAATCGCCGAAAGCATCCTGCGCATTCATGAACCGCTCGTGAATTTTTTTGCCATAATGCTTCATCGCCAGCGCCATAAGCGGCAGCGGCAGCAATGCGGCAAGCGTTAGCTTCACGCTAATGAGGCCCGCCATAACGATCAGAATCGTAATCATAAACAGGGTTGAGTCGATTAACGTCAATATGCCGAAGCCTGCTGTCGTCGCCACCGCACCCAGGTCATTCGTAGAGCGCGCCATAAGATCACCCGTTCGATTACGTTCATAGAAGGTCGGAGTCATCCTTAGAAAATGGCCCATTAACCGCGACCTAAGCAGCTTCTCCAGCACGAATGCCCCGCCAAACAGCTTGTAATGCCATATGTAAGTGATGGCATAGCCGACAACCGTAAGCGCGATCCAGCTGTACAGCACGCGATTAAACTCGGCCTGCCCAAGCTGATCCTGATAAATGCCGTCAATCGTATAGCCGATAAGCCATGGGGGAATGACATCGATAAAGCCCGTTAAAATAAGGAGTGAAACGGCGACGGTATAACGCTTCCAATTCATTTTGAAAAACCAGTCTAATTTTTTGAGTACACTAAACATCCTTCTCTACCACACCTTCCGCTATCCATCCTAGCATCGCTTACCTTTAATTTATTCCCGAAACAAGCGTAAACGACTGTCGCCGTATAATGACGGCAAAGCCCGTTTCACGTTGAAATATAGGTATTTTATACATCCTATAAATCCAATAAACACCTATACTTACAAAAAAAGAAGCGTGTCGCCGTAACGACACGCTTCCTTCTCCCCGCTTAACGCGACTTTTTAAAAAAAGCCGCGTCTCGCAGGACATGGAAAAGGCGCATAGTTACGGTTACGTAACCATGCGCCTCTGATGACGGGAATACCCTTAATCAAAGAGAAACAACGCGCGGATGGATTACGTTATTCATGTTCAAACGATCGTTCATTGCTGCAGTAAAATGTAAATGAATGTGATTGTTCATGGAACGCAATCCTCCTCTCGGTAAAATATATTAGTCACTTTACCATTCGTTGAAAATACTGTCAATACCCGAAAGCGCATTCTTTTCTTGCAGCTCCGCCTGATTCCAGCTTCAACGAGCAACTAATCAGCCCCCGACACGAACGTCTAATTTAAGCTCGTAAAGTCCAACTAATTAGCCCCAACCGCACGAACGTCTGATTTAAGCGCTCCGCCTGCACTACTATGCCGGATTTTAGTTTCATTTTTTGATATTAATTTGGGATTTGAGGAAGAATATCGTCGATTAGTTTCATTTCGTTAAACTAATTAAGGCTTTTCACAAGCTGGCAGCAGAAAAGGCCGATTTAATTTCGCAAAGTGTGACTAATCAGCCCTCTAACACGCGAACGTCAGATTTAAGCTCGCAAAGTGCAACTAATCAGCCTCGAGTCCCTAAAGCGCGAACGTCAGATTTGTAACTAACCAACCCCAACGCAGGAACATGCGGTTTAAGCTCAATAAGAACAACTAAACCCGCCGGCCGCCAGCAGCCGGGCTTCATCACGCTGGCTCCTTGGGCTTAGCCCCACGGTCTTGTCTCACTCCTTCGTCCACAAGCCGTACCTCCGTCACAAATCGTTGCGGATTACTGTGATCTTAATCACACAAAAGACGCTCAACTAAGTCTATACTTGGCTTATCAGAACAGTCTAAGCCAGCTAATAAACATCGGAGGGATCAATTATGTTAAGCGCGCAATCGATTGAAATTATTAAGTCCACGGTTCCCGTATTAGAGGTGCACGGCGTGACGATTACGAAGCGCTTCTACCAGCTATTGTTCACGAATCATCCTGAGCTTCTGAACATATTCAATCAGGCTAATCAGAAGCAAG
This sequence comes from Candidatus Udaeobacter sp., assembly GCA_035491515.1. GTDB lineage: Bacteria > Bacillota > Bacilli > Paenibacillales > Paenibacillaceae > Pristimantibacillus. The sequence continues at coordinate 7,155 of DATJKM010000384.1, forward strand.
GCAGACAACAAGCCGCGCTGGCCAACGCCGTCTATGCAGCAGCGCTGCATATCGAGAACCTCGCAGCCATCATTCCAGTCGTGAAGCAAATTGGGCACAAGCACCGCAGTCTCGGTGTGAAGCCGGAGCATTATCCGGTTGTCGGCAAATACCTGCTGATGGCGATCAAGGATGTGCTGGGAGATGCGGCTACGGATGACATTTTAAATGCGTGGGCTGAAGCCTACGGTATGATTGCGGATGCTTTTATCAGCATCGAGGCCGAAATGTATGAGGAGACGCATTCGAAGGCGGGCGGATGGGAGGGCTTTCGCCCGTTTCGAGTACAGCGGAAAGAGAAGGAGAGCGATGTGATCGCTTCTTTTTACCTCGTTCCGGAGGATGGCGGAGCAATCGCAAGCTTTGAGCCCGGTCAATACGTAAGTGTTAAAATCGACGAGGAAGGCGCGGAGTACACGCAAATCCGCCAGTAC
>DATJKM010000385.1:0-14271 GCA_035491515.1 Candidatus Udaeobacter sp.
CCAGGCGGAGGGCGAGGTCCGTCGGTGCCGACTTGCTTAGCAAAATGCCGCAGCCGATCTTCGCCGCCTTCAGCACCACTTCCGAGGAAAGCCTTCCGCTGAAGGCGATCACCTTGTCCGAGGTGCGGAGGCGATGCAGCAGACAGTAGCCAAAAAGCTTATCAAGCGCGTTATGGCGCCCAATATCCGCTCTTATCGCGAGTAGCTTCGCAGGCGTTCCGATGGCTGCGTTATGCAAGCCGCCCGTGCTGCGGAAGTCCGAAGAGCTTTCCTGCAGCTCCCGCATGAAGCGTATACACTGCTCAGCCGATATTTTCGTACGGGTCATGATCGTTTTTGCCGTTAGCATGTCATTGTGAAAATAAAACTGCCGGCTCTTCCCGCAGCATGAGCCAATAAAGCGCTTGGCGTATTGGTCATGGTTCGTCGCTTGCTTATGCTCAAGCTCAATGTACGCAAAGCCCGTATCCTCATGGATGGATAACGACTTCACCTGCCCGGCCGCGCGAATGACGCCTTCGGAAGCGAGGAAGCCGATGACAAGCTCCTGCAGGTCAGACGGCGAGCATACCAGGGTCGCGAACTCATCGCCATCCACTTTCAAGGTAAGCGGAATTTCCGCGGCGATGTCATCATCTTTTTCCCAGGGCTCGCTGCCGTCGTATTTGAGCATGCGCCATTTTGCCGTGTTTGAAAGCTCCATCCGAATACTCCCCTTCCGCGTCCTGCCATAGCGTGCTTCACTCCGGCTTAACTGCCTAGGCAGGCGGCTCAATCTCCAGCTCCACGATCCTCTTCTCCCTATACTTCGTATCCTTCAGAGCATGATAAGTATCCGCCCGCTCCACGATAACCGACGCGTTGTACTCGGGAATACCCGCAAGCGGCTCATATATCCCTTTGGCAAAAAGGCTGTTGCCCTCCGGCCAGTACAGCTCGATGTTCCCGCGCGCAATATCCTCACGTTTGGCTCTGCCATGGAAGCTGCCGCTGCGGTTGTATACGACGATCGCATCTCCTTCTGCGATAGAAAGGCCAGCTAAATCATCGCCATTCATCAGTACGTCGTACCGTTCGGCAGCGTTGAAGGAGTCCCTCTCCCCGTAGATCATGGAATTGAACTGCTTGCCGCGCCGCGTCGTCGCATAGAAGTGCCCCTCCGGTATGCGGAGCTCGGGCAGCTCGACCGGCAATAAATTGCCTTTGCCGTCTCCCGTTGGGCATATACCATCCTCGCACAGCCATGCCCCGCCCCACTGAAATACATCACCTTGCTTCCGCAGCCGTTGAATGCCTTCATAATGGGGTGCTGCAAAAGCAATTTCCCGCCTGACCTCGTCCGCATCTTTGAACAGGATAGCCTCTTTGAGCTCCGGCTTGATGCGGGCAGCGAGCTCCGCGTAGATTTGCCATTCCGCCCGCGCTTCCTCTATCCTCGGCCCCTCAATCGTTGGCGAAAAATAAACCATCCGCTCCGTCGAGGTCGAAGTCCCGCCGCCCGGCTGCTCATAACGCGTCATTGCCGGCAGCACGATGACCTCCTCCTGCGCGTCCAGCAGCGTGGAGCTGTTAAGCACAATATCCTGATGCACCCGTATATCGACGGCCTCTAAGCAGCGCTTCACAAAATCGGGATCCGGCATGGTTTCCATAAAATTGCCGCCCGACGTATAGAACAGCTTCAGTTTTCGTTCATGCCGCTCTGGCAGCAGCGCGTTCTCCAGCGATATGCCGACAATGTCGCCCTGCCAATCAGGCAGCCTAAAGCCCCAAAGGCGTTCGATGCGGCGAATGTTCTCTCCTTTAAATTCGCCGCCGGGCAGACTGAACGGATCGGCACCCATTTCACCCGAGCCCTGTACGCCGCTATGTCCACGGATCGGCATTAAGCCGCAATGCTCCCGCCCGAGGAAACCCCGCAGCAGCGCAAGGTTTGCCACCTGCGAAATGTTGTCCGTACCGAAACGATGCTGTGTCAGTCCCATGCTCCAGACGAACACGCCGGACTTCGCTGCTGCAAGCAGCGCGGCAAACACCCTGATCCGCTCCCTATTCAGCCCGGATGACTTCTCCAGCAGCTCCCAGCTTTGCCTCTGCACATGCGCTCTCAACTCCTCATAACCGTTCACGTGCCCGCTTACAAAAGCATGATCGACCGCTGAGCCCGGCTGCTCCTCTTCCATCTCGAACCAGACCTTCATCACACCGTGCATAAACGCAATGTCGCCGCCGATATTGACCTGGTAGAAGTCGTCAGCAAGCTTCGTGCCAAAAAGTGCCGATTCCGGGATAGACGGAATCCAGTAGCCCTCCATCGCCGGCTCGCGGTAAGGATTGATGACGATGATTTTCGTCCCCTTCCGCTTAGCCGCGTACATATACTTGGTTGATACGGGCTGGTTGTTCGCCGCTACGCTGCCCCAGAATACAAGCACATCCGTACCGATCCAGTCCTTATAATTGCAGGTAGAGGCTCCTACGCCAATCGAGCGCTTCATGGCTGTCTTGGAGGGAGAATGGCAGATGCGGGAAGCGTTATCGATATTGTTTGTTCCGATGAGCCGCGCCGCCTTCGCCGCCACATAATACGATTCATTCGTAATACCGCGCGCAGTTAAGTAAAAGGCCAGCTGCTTCGGATCAACCGCCCGCGCTTTAGCCGCAACTCGGCCGAGCGCCTCCTCCCATGACAGCCTGCGAAAGCTGCGCTCCCCCTTGCTTCGAATAAGCGGATACGGCAAACGCCCCAGCTTGCGTAATTGCGTACTGTCCAGCTTGCGCAGCTCATCAATATCCGAATGCAGCACAGCAGCCTTAATCGCGGGCATCGTGCTCAGCCGCAGAACGTTTAGCCTCGTCGTGCAAATATGCGGACCGTCCAGTGTCTGGTCATACAACCCGGACACGCCAAGCGCACAGCCATCGCATACCCCCTGAGTCAAAATCCGGTAAGCGTACGGCAAATTATCGCGGTTATCCCACACTACCTTAAGCGTATCGCGAATATGATGCGGCTTAATGCGCCCTAATCCAAACGGCGCTTTACTCACCCACAGCTTCGGGTCCGGCCGCTTCGGCAGCTTAATCGGCCCCGTATGAACAGTTTTCTTCATTAATGATTCACCCCGCTAATCATCGTCGAACGAATCCATTCTAATCTGTAAGTCTGTTCATGCCGGTTGGGCTGCTTCTATTAGTTTAATTAGGTACCAAATATCTAAATATCTTAAGATGTTATAGGCTTTACTCTTGTTAATTCCGCCTTTAAGTAAGCGCATACAGACCTTGGTGAGCGAGTCGGGTAAGGTGGACGAGTCGGACAAGTAGATTGAGCTAAGTGAGTTGAGTGAGTTGAGTGAGCTAAACAAGTCGGACGAGTCGGACGAGTTGATTGAGTTAAGAGAGTTAAGAGAGTTAAGAGAGTTAAGAGAGTTAAGTGTGTTGCGTGTGCTGCGTGTGTTGCGTGTGTTGCGTGTGTTGAGCAGGTTAGACGGGTTGGACGAGAAGATCCGAGCAGACAGAAAATGAATCTCATTTCATCCACTCCTGCTTGTTAACAGCCTGTTTAAGTTGATTTAGCCGAACTAATTCGGTCTCCCAACAGTTAATATCCTGTTTACGTTTATTTAGCCAAACTAATTAACCATTTTTCACTGCAGTAACTTAAAACTACTCTTTTAAGTAGGCAAAATCAAACTAATCATCCATAAACAAATACTATCTCCAAATTAAGCATGCAAAATCGAACTAACAGAATGGAACCGAGCAGACATCCCATTACTGTACCTATCAGCCGCCAGATCGCCGCCTCCGCCTAGCGGAACTCAAAATGACCTTCCACAAGTAAAGAGCAGACATCTCATTAATGCACCTATCAGCGCCAGATCGCCTCAGAACCAGTTAACCATCCAGCGGCATCAACCATTTTAATATAAGAGTCTGCTCCAACCCCCTAATAACTTACAATGGCAATACCTGCACAGACGCCTGCTTCCCGCTAACCCCAATCCCTGACTGCTTCCTGCCGCTCTCAGTCAGATCCTTTAGCATACGCTCCAGAAGCTCCTTCGCTTTCGGGCCTTCCTTGCCTTGAATGCGAACTACGAGCTGGACGCTAGTACCGGAGCCGAGAAGCTTGGCCGCCTGCCGCAGTTTTGTATCATAATCATGCCCCTCAATATGCGGGGTTAAGCGCAGCTCCTTTACCTTGCCAGGCTGCTCCTTCACCTTCGCGCTGCGCTTTTCTTGATCCGCTTGCTTCCTAGCCTGCCCTTTGCCCACCAGCTTGCATGGCGGCGGACTGCTCATAAGCGAAGTGCAGACCAAATCCACCTTCAGCTCACGCGCCATCGCCAGCGCTTCATCACGCGGGACAATGCCAAGATCCTCGCCCTGCAAGCCCGTTAGATGCACCTCGGAGGCTCGTATTTTTTCATTCATCATAACCATCGATGCCATTTCAACGTATCGCTCCCTTACCTGTAAATATGGAAAACAGCAGCCTTTACGCGCTAAGCCGCTGTTTTCCCCTTTCTTCTATTATACGCTTTTATGAAACGTCTAGCGCGGTTTGTTTGTGAATCGGACCGCCGGAGCCGCCGTCCGTGCTAACGCCAGCCTCGGCCTCATCCCGCTCCGCTTTGCGCAGAAACTTCTTCCCTCTCCAGCGAATAAGCGACAGCACGCCGCGAACGTACTCATCCAGAATCATGCATCCATAAATGCCGATCAAGCCCCAGCCGAGTTTAATCCCTACTAGGTAGGAAAGACCCGTTGCAATCAGCCACATGGAAAAAATAGACGTCCACATCGTAAAGCGGGTATCTCCTACCGCATTGAGTGAGTTATTGAGCGCCATATTAATCATTTTACCTGGCTGCAGCACCAGATTCAGTCCGAGCAAAGATACGCCAAGCGCCACGATCTCTTTGTTTTCCGTGAACAAACCGAGCAGCTGCCGGCCAAACAGGTAGATCATAAATGCATTGACCGTCACGACTGCAAGACCGATCCACATCGCCCGGAAGGCAAGGCCGTAAGCTTCCTTCACACGCCCCGCTCCGAACAGATGAGCGATTTGAATTTGTACCGCCAGCGCAATCGAATAGCCTAGCATGAAGCAGAAGGATTCCAGCGTATTCATATATGTCCGCGCCGCCAGCTCATTCGAACCGAGAATAGCTATAAAGGAAAAAATAAGCATCTGCGTAAACACCCAGCAGGACAAGTTTACGCCAAGCGGCCATCCAATGCGGATAATGTCTCCGAACAGCTTGCGATTAAACACGTTAAGGTCGCGTAAGGCAATCGTACGCTCGAAGGAGCCAAGAAACATGATAAACAGAACGATTGCTGCCAGGAACCGGCACAGCACAGTTGAAACCGCGACGCCCATCAAGCCCCATTTTGGAAAACCGAATGCACCGAATATGAACGCATAATTGAAAAAAACATGCGCAATGTTCATTCCGATCGCCGTATACATCGGCCCCTTCGTGTTGCCCGTATTGCGGATCGCTGTGCTGAGCGACGCCATCAACGCAATCAGCACCATGCCGCCGCCAACAATCGATATATACGTTTTTGCAAGCGGGAGCAACTGCTCCGGAAGCTGAAGAATCGAAGCAATCTCGGTTGGCAGCAGAAACAACAGCACGCTTAGCGCGAGTCCAATGATGGCACTCACTTTCACCGCCATAATGGCTATCGTGCGCGCATCCTCGCCGTTACGCGATCCGATTTTTTGCGCAATGAGAATGCCCGCTCCACTCGCGACAGTTATAAATAAGGTCGTCAAAGCCTGGAACAGCTGGTTAGAGAAGCCCACCACCGCAACCGCATCATCCGAAATCCGGCTAACCATCAGCGTGTCCGCCGCTCCCAGCAAAAACTGTAAAAACAGCTCTATAAAAATAGGCCAAGCCAGCATCCAGAGCGAAAATTTTTTATCAGATAAAGCCATTCCTATCCCCCCCTGCATCGGTCCTCCCTGAAAGACCGCATCCGTTGTCTGATCATCAATCGTCATTTCAAATTATAGATGCTATACTGAGCTTGATGTATCACTTTTACAACCGAAACTATAACGATTCAAACTTCAGTTTCATAAGGAGCAATCCATGCCATGTCAATCATTCATATGACGATACCTCCGCTGCCGCACTATATAATCGGAGGTTATACCATCGCTCCGCCAGGCCGCAAACATCCAACCAGACGCAATATTGAAGTGTTTGACCTGCTTGTCGTGACAAGGGGATGCTTATACATTGGAGAAGAAGACAGGAATTACGAAGTAAGCGCCGGTCATGCACTGATTTTAAGGCCGGATGCCTATCATTACGCCACGCTGGCGTGCCAGGAGCAGACCGGCTATTACTGGATTCATTTCCAGACGACCGGAGCATGGAGCATCTCGGATCAATCGGTGACAGAAGAGCCGGCCGACCGTGCCAAAGAGAGAACGCTTACCTCTAGCTTTTATACTACGCAAACCTTCATCAAGCTGCTGCCCCAGTTCACCAAGCTGCTCCAGCCCTCCAAGATGGACAATCTCCTGCGCCAGCTTGTGCAGCTTAATATGAACGACCACATTCCGAGTGTAAAATGGAAGCAGCAGCTTGTTTTCCAGGAGGTCATTGAGCATCTATCCGCCTCGATGGAGGCGCAGGGACCGTCGCCTTCCGCCTTGTGCGCAGAGCAAGCGGCCTCTTATTTGCGGGAGCATTACCGCGAGAATATTACCGCGCAGGAGCTTGGCGAGAGCATTAACTTTCATCCGGTCTATATTGCCAGATGCATGCAGAAGGAGTTCGGATGCGCCCCATTCGATTATTTGATGCGGTTCCGCATTGAACGGGCCAAGCTGCTGCTGCTCCAAACCGACCTCCCCATCGCCCGAATCGGAGAAGAGGTTGGCTTCAATCATGCCGCATACTTCACCTCCTGCTTTGCCAAGTACGAGAGCATCTCGCCACGCAAATACCGGCAGCGGTTTTCTCACGGGTAAGCCGGGCAGCATGCCAAAAAAAAAAGGCGCCATCCACACGAGGAGGATGGCGCCGTAAGCTATAGCCTTCTTTCTGACGAAGCTGCCTGTTCATCATCTGTTTGCCATGAAACACGAAGGAGTCTATATGACTTGTACAATTCTGATTTCATGAAGTGCGTTTGTTTAAGCTCGTCCTACGGTTGGTCCTGACTTCTTTGTATAAGATTCCCTTAACGGCTCGTTCTGAAATATGACCTTCTATTTGCTTGAACCGATGTATGTATATAAAGTTCGCTCTTTGGTTCAGTCGCCTAATTCCAAATGGTGCGTTGAATTCTGATAGATAGGTTCTGTTGAAAAACCCAGCCTCTGATAAAATAAATCAGCCTCTGGATTATCCGTAGTTAAAACAAGAACACTGTAATGTTTTTTCGCCTCTTGGATTACTTCTTCAACAAATCTCCCGGCTATACCCAACCTGCGGTACGATTTAGAAATATACAGGCGTCTTAGACGTCCCACCGAACAATCTTGCGAATATGGATCTTGATTCAATCCACATACCCCTATGATTTTGCCGCTGCTGCCATACACAGCATAAAGTGATTCACCAGACTTGTCGAAGCGATTTCGACCGTTATTATAATCGTTGACAAGCCGTTTTAAAAAATGAAATTCTTCGCGTATACTTTCTTCAACCAAATCTGAGATTTCATCTGTAACGAGCTTCTTTATTGTTTTAATAACGAAATCTGACACATCGGCACCTCCTTCCATATAGTGGAGTACGGTAATTTTCCCACAAATTTTTGCAGAAAGGAAGTCCTCTTTCAAATAAAAAAAAGGAACGGCCTCCGCTAAGAGAGCCATCCCCTTCTACTATTCAATTTCTTTCATCACATCGAGGATGATGCGCCGTCACTGCGGCTTCCAGAAGCGACGACCGGCTTCTTGCCCCGGCTCGTGAGACGCTTACCCAGACGAATGGACGGCAGTTCTACGAAATAGTAGCTTAGCGCTCCCGCTCCGAACGATGCGACGAATGCAAGTATAACGATAAGCGGTGTATCGAGCTCGCCATTCAACAGATGAATGAGCGATAACAAGACGATCATATGATACAAGTAGAGGCTATAAGAGATTTTGCCCAAAAATAACAACGGCTTGCGCTGCAGCTGCCGCGATAAACGAACGGATGATACAGCCGCTATAATGAAGATCGAAGCGCCGATCGCTGTCATCCAATCGCCGCGATGCGGCATAAACATCTCGTGGAAATCTTCGCTATAGCCGATCCATTTGAACGAGTAGCTGCAGAGCGCAGCGACAAGAAGCAGTGATGCCCACCAGCCATTTAACCGCGAAAATGCCGCCTTCAGCTCCTTCTGATACTTCGCAAGCAGCGCCCCCACGATAAAAAAAGAAGCATAATGAAGCGACTCCACAAAGTTTGTCATGTAGCGCGTCTCGAAATTGGCGAGCAAAACTTCAGCGCCATAGGACAAAGCCAGCGCAAGCGGCAGCCCGATTTTCCAGCCGCCTTTTACAATAGCAAACATAATAAACGGGAATAATAACGAGATGCGCATCTCATGGACGAGCGTCCACAAAATCGGATCATACCTCGTCGTATTATAGTTTCCGACAAACAGCAGATGATGAATAATGGAGCTTGAATCCGGCGGTATCACCCACAGGTTGTTGTAGTAGCTCGTTAAGTCCGTCAGCTTCGATACATAGACGGCTTCCCTCATCATAATCGCAATGAACAAAGCAACGAGAAACGGAATGTAAATACGGCAGATCCGCTTGATCACGTATTTCGCGTACGATTGCTGGCGATTATGGAAGAAAGGCAAAGAAAGCACGAATCCGCTCAGCAGAAAAAACATGATGACAGCCTCATGTCCGCCCCAAACAGCATGCAGCGGCGTATATTTAAGCAGGTTAAGCGGATACTCTAAAAAGCCTAATCCGGATGTATTTTGCACGATTGGCGTAAATACCATTAAGAAATGCCCAACCATAACGGCAAGTGCTGCCAAACCTCTCAATGAATCTAATTCTTCATAGCGCTGCAAGCTGCGACTCCCCTTATACTTACCTATTCTTTATAGCAATCGTGATAAGATAGCTCCTTCCTTGCCGAAAAAAAGCCCGCCATAGCGGTGATATATAAGTTTGCTTATAAGTTTGTAACTTATTAATTCTTATAATTGAATAAAGACGATTATAAAGGATAGCAGCCTGCTTTGTCCTCAACTATTTATTTCCGACACTAAAAGTCTGGTTCGAACGAACAATAATAAGCTTACAGCTGGAAATCAGCGTGGGCGAAACTCCGAAAAACTGCTATTGGCACAGTTTCGCTCATACAGCGTTCAAATTAACCATGGTTTGTCGTCTGCAAGAACATCAATGTGCTTATACTTCTTTAATGGGTTAAATATTTATAGCTATATTGTACTGACGCAGGATAGGAGCCCGTTTTTAGCGCGGAGATTTGTCTATCATGCATTTCATACAACATAGACACCTATTTGCCTGCCGACAGCCGATAATGATGGGGTTTTGATGCAAATGTGCAGGATAGAGTTTGATGTTGCCCTTAAAGTGGCGAAGTTACTGCGTATGTGCAGGATAGCAATTCGTAAAAGGAGTAGTCTGGGAGTATTGCAAGCGGTGAAACGCCGTTCCATTTGTACGGCTTTATCCTGATGGTGAAACAGTGATCCGTTTGTACGACATTATGCTGATAGTGACACGTCGATCCGTTTGTACGACATTATGCTGATAGTGAAACGTCGACCCGTTTGTACGGCTTTATCCTGATGGTGAAACGTCGATCCGTTTGTACGGCATTATGCTAATAGTGAAACATCGTTGCTTTAGGCTCGCTTTGTGCTGGTAATTTATGCTGGTAGTGAATCATGGATCCGTTAGTCCGGAATTGTGTTACTGTTGAAACGTGGATGTGCAGATAGCTATAATGTATTGCCGCAGGATAGAAGACCATTTTATACAAGTAGAGGCGTCTATGCTGTACGAAGTACAACATACACGCCTCTTAGTCTACCTACTACCGAACGAAATTGCATGCGTGCTATTGCAAATGTGCAGGATAGAGTTGGATTCTCTTATTCCTACTCAAATTTCTATTCCCTAGTTAATGAATTTCACATGCTTAAGCATTCTTTGAAGCATCGTCACCGCTTCGGCACGCGTTGCGGATGCTGAAGGGGCGAACTCGCCAGCTTGTGACCCTTCCACAATGGCTGCCTCCGCCGCTCCCGCGACCGCTTGCTTCGCCCAGTCAGCAATTTGAGCAGCATCCCGGAAGCCTGCAAGCTGCTTATCGCCGCTTACAGCAGCGTTCACTCCTGCGAAGGTCACTGCTTTCATCACGATTACGGCAATCTCCTGCCGAGAAATCGTTCGATTGGGACGGAAGGTCCCATCCTCGTAGCCGCTAATCAAGCCGGCTTGTACCGCCGTCTGAATTGCTCCCGCATACCATTCACTGCTGCTCACATCTGAGAAAGCCGCTGTCCCAGCCGTTTCGTTAACGCTTAGCGCACGAACGATTAATGCCGTGAATTGTGCGCGGGTAACCGCGCTGTTCGGCTGGAAATGCTTCGCATCTATTCCATTTACGATTTGCTTGGCTGCAAGCGACTCTATAGCGCTCTTCGCCCAATGCATTTGCACGTCAGCGAAGGTCCGGCTTCCGTTTACGACCGCATATGAGCTGTTTCCGGTACGCTTAATGACAGCTTGTGTAGTTCCATCACTGCCTCGAGTAAATAGGGAGGGTACGAATGTAAGCTGACCCGTATTGCCGTCATAGCGTACGACTGTTGTCTGCTCCGCATTCACCGCGCCATCAATGGTCATGCTCCGCTGCACGTAAGTGCTGCCGAATGACGTAATATTCACCATATTTCCTGATGCGCTTTCGGCAACGAGCGAGAACTCCACAGCATTACCGAGCTGCTTAACGCCCTGCTTAGCTGCCGCCTGCCCGATAGCTCCGCCTGTCTCACCCGCAGCAGGCTTTACTTCCAGCCGCAGCGTAAAGACATCGCTGCCGAGCGACTGGCCAATTTCGTCCCATGCAACGGCTGCCAGAGGTAGCTCATACGCTGCCGTACTGCCTTGAATCGCAATAACCAGTTTAGGATGCGACTTTGCCGCTTCTTTGACCGATGCCGGCAGCTCCACTGCGACCCCTGCGGCATCCAGCTTGCCTGCATCAATCTTCAGTTCATTCTTGTCTGCGGTTAGCCCGTTCAACTGCTTGGCAAATTCATCAGCGGTTATCGCAACCTCTCTTGGCCCCGTTGTTGCGGATGGCGAAGGAGCCGGTGTCGAGCTTGGCCCTGTCGGCGCTGGAGCAGGCGTTACAACCGGCTCTACAGGATTCGAAATTTCATATACCGCAATCGTACCCGATACCTCATGCGCGGCAAGAAGCAGCGGCTTGCCCGTCGGGCTCTTCGCTGCCGGCACGAACTTAAGGCCCTCCGGCGCAACATCGCCTGCCGGCACCGCAGTCGGCCCACCCGTGAAATCACGGCTCGTTACGAACGAGACGTACTTCGGTTCCAGCGGATTCGTAATATCATAAACCATAATTCCGCTTGTCCGCTCAAGTCCGATGAACGCAAACGTCTGAGCGCCAATCTTGCCGACCTCTACGTACTCCGGCTCCGGCCCCTTGTCGTCGCTGCGGTTGTCCTTTGTATTGTTGCTGTTCGATACATTAAAATAATCCGGGTTCAGCTGAGCCGTTTCTTTCTCAAAGTCATCCCCGCTGTCAAAAACCTGTGTCCCGGTTGCCGCATCCCAGATCGAGAAGGAGCGTGCGCCAAAAGCGAACAGCCTGTCATATTTTTGCGTTCCCGCATTCCATCCGCTTGCGGTCGTGACGTTCAACCGGCCCAGCTTGTCATCTGCAGAGAACGTACCATCCGTCAGCATCGTATCAAGCTGAGCTTGATCATAGCCCTTATAAAATTCCGCGTTAGGCGCAATCTTCCCATTTCGGTTTTTCACGCGCTCCACTTCAGAATACGCATCATACTCGCGCACATCGCCCTCATTTGCGGTTAAAATATACGATTTTCCGCCGCTCTCCAGCATCGCCATACCGTCGGGCATATACATGCCGAGAACCGGAACCGGCTTAATGTCAATGCTGCCGTCTTTATCGGAAGCATCGATGCCGTTACCCGGCAATGAGTGATCCTTATAGCCGAATGAGCGGATCTCGGTTACTTGCTTTGTGCCCATGTCCACAACACCAAGTGCATTGTTTTCCTGCAAGGAAACATAGGCAACCTTGCTGTCCGCCGATACCGTAATGAATTCTGGCTCAAAATGCTGGGCTGGCGTAGACGGCGTTACATTAGGAAATTTCGCCGATGCCGCAGGAAGCCCTTCGAACACCCGCACACCTTCTGGCACCGACACTCCGCCGAAGCCGGCAGTCGTTACATTCGTATCCGTGAGCGCCGCGATGTCGCCTGTCACATCCACGATCGATACCGAGCCTTCCGGATCAACCGAATAATCGCTTGCCGGCTCTCCTTCGTTCGCTACGAGCAGCTGTCTGCCGTCTGGCGTGAACGTCACCATATCCGGCAGCGCGCCAACCGTTACCGAGCTAAGCGGCGTTCCGTTCAAATCCATAAAGACGATCTTCCCTTTATCCGTGCGCGGTACGGACGGTACGGAAGCCGCAATATATTGTCCCGAGGGATGAACAGCGACGCTCGTAATGCCGTCTGGCGTGAAGCCCGCTATGTTAAACTCCGACACCGCCACGCGGTCCAAACGCGGAATGACCGCTTCTGTCCCTATTTTGGACAGATCAATAATATCAATGGCCTTCTCAGCCGAATTGGTCGAATAAGCACGCTTCGCTACCCAGTCGTACGCGACGATTTCCGTACCACCCTTATCAAATGCCGCACCGCTGCTGTAGCCTGCGATTTTCTGCATTTCAAAATCCGCAGTCTCCTGCTCCTCTGCGGATACCGGATCGAATTGGGCCAAGCAGGATACCATTAGTAATCCGGCCATAAGCACTTGAAACGATTTGCGCGTATCTTTGCGTCTAAAACTCACTTTATTTCCCCCTGAGATCCAGCAAGTACCCCGCACTAATCCTCTCGTGCTTGGCCAAGCTAAATCATACAAAAGGAATATTAAACGCATGTATCCGATTCGTTTAAATTTTGTAAAGATTATCCATCACAAACAATTCAAGCTCCACGCGGATATGCTAGTGCTGCAGCGGGTGCGTGACAGGCCTCTATCTGTTAACAAATCCCGCCTTCAAGATTTGATAGAATGCTGCCCTCGTCTTCTAAAGAGCTTAATCAACCCTAAAATACACAAGCAGACAAGCAAGCCCGCACATCCCCCTGTAAAATCAAGCATAACATCCGTCGGGTTTCCCGTACGCTCATGCGAACTTAGCTGATTCCATTCGTCCAGAGCCGGAACGGCAACCGTAACCAGAAGTGTAACGACTATCGAAAAAAACCAACGCCCGCGGCTCAGTGAACGCATGAACATAAACAGCACGGCAGCGAACGTCGCATACACGAACAAATGCGCACCTTTGCGAAACAGAAATTCAATGAAGTTATATGGATTTTGATGCGAATTAAATACGCTGGTCCGATACTTAATCGTAATGTCGGGCAGCCATCTCACAAGCTGATGATAATCAAAGTGGCTGAGTAAAAACGGTTGAATGGTTTGCTGCTCATAGGACTGGGACGAAAACATAAATAAGAGCGCGAGCCAGCCCGTAAACAACAGGCCCCATAATAAAGTCGGTAGCCATTTCATAGATTTGTTCAATTTCCCTGCACCTCCTGCAAAGCAGCCTTCTTTCCCTCTATCATACTTGAAATATACGCACAAGCAAAATTCAGGTGAATGTGTTGGCTAAAATATCACTTTGCGGAAGGTAGTATAAAAGAACTATTTCCATATAGTCAATACACTTAAAGTTTGATATTATGGCAAGTAAGAAGTGAAACGAGGTGAGCGTAATGTCCAGCTATTTGATGTTTACCGAACTTTCCACGCCATTAAAGCTGTTTGGAATACGTATTTTCAAAGATGAATCTGGCCATTATTGGTATAAATTTAAGAAATACAAACGAAAACGTATATTTAAATAGCATTAATTTCCGATAAACGGAAATGAAGATGCTGCACAATTCGCTTTTTTCCCGCACTCTCTCCCATATCGTACGCAATCG
>DATJKM010000386.1:0-37020 GCA_035491515.1 Candidatus Udaeobacter sp.
ACAAAAATCAGAAAAATAACAATTAATTATATCATTATCTAACCGCGTTGTCTGTCCTGTTTTCGTTTCGATCTGAGCATATGCCGTTCAGGAGCAGATGCATGAAGCTGCTTCTCCTCTTCCGTTTCAGGTATGACAGCCGGTACGGCAGCAGGCCTGCCGTTATCATCCAGCGCAACGAATGTAAAAAAAGCGGTGACGGTCGTCTTGCGGACGCCGCTATACAAATTTTCCGAATTCACGGTCACATAAATTTCCATGGAGCTGCGGTTCGTCCACGTCACGAATGCTTCAACCTCAATGACTTCCCCGACCTGAATTGGCGCCAAGAAATCAAGACTGTCCGTCGATGCGGTAACAACCTGCATGCGGGCATGCCGCATAGCTGCAATTGCGGCTACCTTATCCATATACTCCATCAGCTTGCCGCCAAACATCGTATCGTGATGGTTCGTATCCAGTGGGAAAATAAGCTGCGTCATGATTGTTCTCGATTCGCTCGCCGGCTTAGTCGTTTCCTCCATGTTAGCATATGCCCCTTTATTATTGGATGGTAGCTCTTGATGCGCAAAGAGGCCCCGTCGGCTGAAAAGCCGCGTGACCTCTAGTATCGCTAAACGACAGCATTAGTGCGATTTATTTGATGAAAGTATGAATCGGGTGGCCTAGAGCAACCTCGGCTGCATCAAGCACGATCTCGCCAAGTGTAGGATGCGCATGAATCGTAAGCGCGATATCCTCAAGTGTCGCGCCCATTTCGATTGCAAGAGCAAGCTCAGCAATCATATTGGAAGCTTCAAGACCGATAATTTGTGCTCCGAGTACTAGACCGGATTCAGCGTCGGATACAATTTTAACAAAGCCTTCGTTTGCATTAAGCGACATTGCGCGTCCATTGATTGCAAACGGGAATTTGCCGACCTTCACGTTATGGCCTTTATCCTTCGCTTCCTTCTCGCTGTAGCCAACGCTTGCGCATTCTGGATCAGAGAAGCATACTGCCGGTACACATTTATAATCAATAACGCTTGAATGACCCGAGATCGATTCAGCAGCAACACGGCCCTCGTACATCGCTTTGTGCGCAAGAGCAGGTCCGGCAATGATATCGCCAATGGCATAAATATGCGGAATGTTCGTGCGGCATTGCTCGTCAACCTCAACTAGACCGCGATCGGACATCTTCACGTTGATAAGGTCAAGACCAAGCTCGCCGTCCGTATTTGGACGACGTCCAACCGTTACGAGCAAGTAATCAGCCGTTACTTTTTCTTCCTTGTCGCCAACGGTGTAAGTTACCGTAACATCTTTATCCGTTTGCTCAGCGCCTTTTGCTTGTGCGCCGGTAATGATATCAACATTCGTGCTTTTCAGTTTCTTAGCAACGATCGATGACATATCTTTGTCAAAGCCCGGCAAAATAGCGTCGGAGCCTTCAATTACCGTTACTTTTGTGCCGAATTTCGAATACATTTGACCAAGCTCGATACCGATGTAGCCGCCGCCGATAACGACAAGGCTTTTCGGAATTTCCGGCAGGGACAATGCGCCTGTAGACGAAACGATACGGCCGCCGTAAGGGAATGCTTTCAGTTCAATCGGACGTGAACCTGTAGCGATAATGCAGTTTTTAAAACGGTAGCGTGGCGCTTCTTGATCGTTGAATACACGCGCTTCGTTTTCGTTAATGAACATAACTTCGCCTTGGAAATATTGGACTTTGTTTGCTTTCAACAAAGAAGCAACGCCGCCCGTCAGTTTTTTGACGATACCGTTTTTGAACGCTTGTACTTTGCTGAAGTCAACCTTAGCTTCGCCTACTTCGATACCGAAAGCGGAAGCGTGGCTGATTGATTCATATTGATGCGACGCTGAAATAAGCGCCTTCGACGGAATACAGCCCACGTTCAAACATACGCCGCCTACATATTCTTTATCCACGATGAGTACGTTTTGACCAAGCTGAGCAGCGCGGATCGCTGCTACGTAACCGCCTGGACCAGCACCAATGACTAGAGTGTCAATATCAAGGGAAGCATCACCTACGACCATGTCTTATACCTCCATTATGAACAGTTCCGGTTGACCCAGAAGTGTTTTGATGTAATTCATAAAGTTTTGAGCCGTTGCACCGTCGATAAGGCGGTGATCGAAGCTGAGTGAAAGTGCCATTACAGGAGCTGCAACGATTTCGCCGTTACGAACGATCGCTTTCTCCGAAATTCTTCCAGTCCCAAGAATCGCAACCTCAGGGAAGTTGATTACTGGAGTGAAGAACATTCCGCCCGCAGAACCGATATTAGAAATCGTAATGGTACTGCCTTTCAATTCGTTCGCAGCAAGCTTGCCGTCACGTCCGCGGACAGCTAGATCGCGAATCGAATCCGCAATTTTGAACAGATTTTTACGATCGGCATCTTCGATGACAGGAACGATTAGACCGTTATCTGTGTCTGTAGCGATACCGATATTGTAGTATTTGCGCAGAACGATTTCTTGGCTTGCCTCGTCCAGCGTTGCGTTCATGATCGGGAACTCACGGCAAGCTGCCACAAGCGCTTTGACGATGAACGGCAGGTAAGTAAGCTTGGAACCTTTTTTCTCGGCGTAAGGCTTATATTTAGAACGGAGTGCAACAAGCTCAGTTACGTCAACCTCATCCATAATGGTAACGTGCGGCGCTGTGTACACCGATTTCGACATTGCATTTGCGATAATTTTGCGAATACCTTTGAAAGGTACGCGCTCTTCAGGACGGTATGGCGATCCAGAAACGGTCTGTGCAGGTTTCGCTTCGCCAGCCCCTTTAGACTCGACTGCCGCATTGCTTTGTTGCTCAGCTGCAGGAGCAGCTGTATCCGCAGCAGCTGCAGGCGCGCCGCCAAAGCCGTTAACGTCATCACGAGTGATGCGTCCATTTTTGCCTGTGCCGCCAACTTGAGTAAGGTCTACGCCTTTTTCACGTGCGAATTTGCGAACGCTTGGCGTTGCAAGTACAGGGCCGCCAGCTGCTTTTGGAGCTGCCGCTGGTGCTGGCGCTGCCGATTGCGCTGCAGGCGCTTCAACTGCTGGTGCTGCTGCCGCTGGTGCTTCAGCTTTAGGCGCTTCAGCAGCAGGTGCTGCTTGCTCCGGCAAATCGCCTTCCGCGTCGATCAACGCAACAATCTCGCCAACGTGACACACTTGGCCGTCTTTTACGAGCACTTCAAGTACTTTACCGTTTACTGGGCAAGGTACTTCCACGATCGCTTTGTCGTTTTGAACTTCCATAATAATATCATCATCTGTAACCGTGTCGCCGACTTTGATATGCACTTTAATAATTTCGCCTTCGTGCAAGCCTTCGCCGAGCTCCGGGAAACGATATTCGAATTTAGCCACCGCTTGTAACCTCCTTTAAAAATTCAGTACTTTTTGAACGGCTGCAGAGATACGCGCTACCGAAGGAAGCCACGCATCCTCAACTAGTGCAAATGGATATACGGTATCTGGTCCAGCAACGCGAAGTACTGGCGCTTCTAGGTGCAAGATTGCTTTTTCATTGATTTGTGCGATGACTTCCGCTGCAACGCCGGAAGTTTTTTGAGCTTCTTGAACGATGATCGCACGGTTCGTTTTTTGGATCGAAGCAACAATTGTATCGATATCAAGCGGAAGCAGCGTACGAAGATCGATAACCTCTGCTTTTACGCCTGTTTTCTCCAGCTCTTCTGCTGCCTTAACAGCTGTATGAACCATAAGACCGTAAGAAAGGATGGTTACATCGCTGCCTTCGCGAACAACGTTCGCTTTGCCGATCTCAACCGTATATTCGCCTTCCGGCACTTCAGCCTTGAACGCGCGGTACAGATTCAAATGCTCCATGAAAAACACAGGATCATTGTCGCGGATTGCGGAAATCATCAAGCCCTTTGCATCGTATGGATTAGAAGGAATGATTACTTTGATACCCGGCGTTTGAATTGCAAGGCCTTCAAGGGAATCCGTGTGCAGCTCGGCCGCTTTAACGCCGCCGCCAAATGGCGTACGGAATACGATCGGCGAGTTGTAGCGTCCGCCGGAGCGGTAGCGCATACGCGCAGCTTGGACAAACATTTGGTCAAGCGCTTCATATATAAAGCCTACGAATTGAATTTCAGCGATTGGACGGAAACCTTGCAAACCCATCCCTACTGCCATACCTGCAAGCGCCGATTCGGCAAGAGGTGTATCGAATACGCGATCTTCACCAAACTCTTCCTGTAAACCTTCTGTTACACGGAATACTCCGCCGACCTTACCTACGTCCTCACCGAAGATGACAACGTTTGAATCGCGTTTAAGTTCGATGCGTATCGCATCGCGAATTGCTTCCAACATATTCATTTGAGCCATGATCGTCTGATCCTCCTCTACTATTGAAAATCGGCCTTTTGCTCTTCCAGATGTTGCGGTGTCGTTTCAAACATCGTATCGATCAAGCCTGCTACAGTCATTTTCTCAACTGCTTCAGCTTTTTTGATGTGCTCGTTTACTGTCGCTTTCGCTTCGTCTTTCACGCGGTTTGTATCTTCTTCCGACCACAAACCTTTTTTCTCCAAATATTTGCCGAAACGAACGAGCGGATCTCTAGGAGCCCATTCCGCTTCTTCATCTTTGGTACGGTATTTTGTCGTATCGTCTGCCAAGGAGTGAGGACGGTAACGATAAGTAATCATTTCAATTAATGTAGCGCCTTCCCCATTGCGTCCGCGTTCTGCAGCTTCTTGAACCGCTTTAATAACCGCAAGCACGTCCATTCCGTCTACCTGCACGCCCTTGATTCCAGCAGCAACAGCTTTGTGTGCTACGGAAAGAGCAGCTGTTTGTTTCGCATATGGTGTCGTGATCGCATAGCCGTTATTTTGAACAACGTAAATGACAGGAAGCTTGTAAGCACCTGCAAAGTTCATGCCTTCATAGAAATCGCCTTCAGACGAACCGCCGTCGCCAGTATACGTAATTGCTACGCGCTTTTCGTTCTTTTTCTTAAATGCCATTGCTACACCGGTTGCGTGCAAAATTTGCGCGCCGATAATAATTTGCGGCATAAGCACGTGTACGTCCTGCGGAATTTGTCCGCCATGCTGGTGACCACGCGAATATAGGAATGCTTGATACAGCGGCAAGCCGTGCCATACTAGCTGCGGCATATCACGGTAGCCCGGGCAAATGAAATCATCTTTGTTTAGTGCATATTCGCTGCCGACCATCGATGCTTCTTGACCGGAAACCGGAGCGTAGAAGCCGAGTCTGCCTTGACGTCCAAGGTTAACAGCGCGTTCATCCCAAGTACGGGTAAATACCATGCGGTACATAACTTCTTTTAATTGATCATCGGACAATACCGGCACTAAATCCGGATTAACAACTTCTCCGTCGAGTGACAAGACAGATAGCGGAGTAACCGGTTCCGTTTGAACTTCGTATGGTAATTTGCTCATTTTGAACGCTCACCTCAATCGAAATATTTGAAAATCGTTTACCTCTGTTATAGAATTATTATAAACCTGTTTAACTAAAATGGTCAAAGCAAAAAACAAAAAAACCGTTGTTTTTTCGCTGATTCTCATCATTCTTTTAAGAAATTGTATATGCTACAGCGTTATTTTTTTGGTATAACAGCATAATACAACAGCACAGAAATAGATGCGATTCCCATGATTACCTTTCTATTGTTTACCCACATCAGAACCATTCCATTCAATAAACCAATCCGTTAGGAGAGAAAGAAATGACAGATGAGCGATATTTAAAGAGAACGATTGTAAAAGAAACGGTACCAAGCCGCTATTTGCCGGAGCAAACGCGCAATTTGCGGATCTTTTTGCCGCCCGGCTATAATGAAGTGCTTAGTTACCCTGTCGTATATTGCCAGGATGGCGAGGACTTTTTTAATTTCGGCCGGATTGCGACTACCGCTACCCGTCTGATTTTGGATGAGGGACTTGAGCCCTTCATTATCGTAGGTGTCGACGTCGACAAAAAGCTGCGCACGGAGGAATATGCGCCTGACGGCAATCGACATCAAGCATATATTCGTTTTTTTGCAGAAGAGCTGATTCCGTTCGTTGAGGAACGTTATGCCGTGAGACAAGAGCCTGAACAACGGTTGCTGGCTGGCGATTCGCTTGGCGGATCGGTTTCTCTGCATTTGGCGCTGTCCTACCCCCATCTTTTTACCCGCGTAATGTCCTTATCCGGTGCTTTTTATGGCGTATCGCAAAATATTATTTCTGAAGCCGGCGACCTTAGCTGGTTGTCGATTTACATGATTGTCGGCCTGCAGGAGGATGCCTATGAAACCGATCGTGGCGTATTCGACTTCGTCGCTTTGAACCGCAATGCGAGGGCGCTCCTCGCGCTGAAGCAAGCAGATATCTTCTACGAAGAGAAGGATGGCAAGCATCAGTGGGGCTTTTGGCAGAAGGAGCTCGGTCAAGCTCTCGCTTATTTTATCGAGGTAGAATAACGTAAAAAAAGAAGCTGTCCAGCTGGCTCCACGAGGAACCTTGGACAGCTTCTTTACTTTTATTGGCTTGTTTAAACCAGTTTCAAATCAGCCCGAACCCGCTTCAGCAGCTCCTTGCAGCCACTTTCCACCAGCTCATAGACGAAGGAGAAATTGCCATCATAATAAGGATCAGGCACGTCGGCCATTCCTTTGTCTGGCAGAAGCTCCATAAAGGTGAATAGTCGCGTTCGCTCCCCTTCTCCCTCCGCCTTGCTCAGCAGCTTGCGTACATCACGCAAATTGTTCGTATCCATGCAAACAATATAATCGAAAGCTTCGAAGTCACCCGCAGTCACTAATCGAGCCTTCATGCCTTGATAGGAAATAAGGTGCTGATCCAATTGCTTCCGGGTGCCCTCATGCGGCGGATGGCCCAAATGCCAATCACCGGTTCCTGCAGAATCAACCTCGATTCGATCTGACAAATGCGCTAGCTCCACTTGATGGCGCATAACCGCTTCTGCCATCGGGGACCTGCAAATGTTACCGAGACAAACGAACAAAATACGAGCTTTCATTAGTTTCCTCTTTTCTGCTGTTCTTGGGCCGTATCGATTTGAAGGGAACGGCGCGGCAGCTTCCATTTGAAATAAACGGACAGCATCCGGAAGCTGATGATAACGACGAATAAAAACAATAGCTCCAAGGTCGATTTAATCCAGCCGAGTCCGATGACTAGACCCGCAAGCATCGCCCATACCGCATAAATTTCATCCTTGAGCACTAGCGGCTTGCGTCCAGCCAGCACGTCGCGGATAATTCCGCCGCCAATTCCCGTGAGCATGGCTGCAACGAGGACAGCACTAAGCGGATGCTTCATTTGTGTCGCATAAAGCGCCCCCTGAATGGCAAAGGCGGATAAGCCGATCGCATCAAAAAAAGCTTCGCTCCGCCGCCACCGCTGAATCCAGACGACCGGCAGCAAAAAGGCAATCGTCATCGCGATTATCGCTATTTTCAGCAGGTAGCCCTGGCTCCAGAGCGTCGTTACCGGCATGCCGATCAAGAGATTGCGCACGACGCCCCCGCCGAACGCCGTAACCAAGCCAAGTACGAATACGCCTAATATATCGTACTCTTCCTCCATGGCAACAATCGCTCCGCTGACTGCGAAAGCTATCGTACCGATAATACTAAAAATCCCAAAAATGTCCATACTCACTGCTATAACTCCTCGCTTCCCGTCCATGAGCCGACACTTTCCGTCGGTACTTCCTTCACCATTTTAGCTGGGAGCATGTCGTTTCGCAACGACAAATTTCGCGGTTTTTTTCAACTGATAAAGAAAGTTATCCGGATACCTCTAGTTTTTATAGAACACTGGGCATTATACTTGAAATTATTGAAACAGACTCCCCTTACTGAGAAAGGATAATACGTTATGCAGCCTCGCATCGTTATTTGCACGGGCGGCCAGCTAGGCGCTTGGGCTTTGACACATATAAATGCCGATGATATGCTCATTGGAGCAGATAGCGGCGCCCGATATCTAATCTCGCAGGGATTACAACCAGATATCGCAATCGGCGATTTCGATTCCGTGTCCGAGGATGAGCTGCTTGTCATTCGTAAAAGAAGCGGTCAAACGATCTCCTGCGATCCTATCGACAAAAACTACACGGATACTGAAATGGCCGTGCGGCTCGCACTTGATTTGCAGCCTCGTGAAATAGTCATTCTCGGCGCTCTGGGAACCAGGTTTGATCATTCACTTGCGAATGTTCACCTGCTCGCGCTTGCGGCCAAGCAGCAGGTACGCGCAACAATATTTGATGCTCATAACAAAATTTCGCTCGTAACCGACCAAGCGACCATCGATCAGCAAAGCTACCCTAATGTTTCTTTGCTTCCACTTTCGATGCGAGTAGAAGGCATTACGCTGACCGGCTTCCAATATCCGCTTAACGATGAGGAATTAACGATTGGCCAATCGCTCGGCATTAGCAATGTATTGCTTGCCCCTACCGGAAAGATTGAAATACGCGAGGGCTCATTGCTGGTCATCCAAAGCCGCGATTAGTTTGTTACAGCTTCAATAGCAGAAACAGCCGGGGTAATTGTACCTCGGCTGTTTCTTATTTTTTTAAGGAGTTTTACATACAGCAGCTAATAAAGATCTTTCTCCGGCGTAACAATTGTCAAACCTTCCACATGCTTGCGATTCATCAGCTTGCGGGCTTTTCTATTTTCCTTCGATTCAAATACGATATCCAAATCATACTGGTCATCCGGATATAGTTCTGCCTTGGCAATATACAGCTTCATCCTTTTGCGGTTGAAGGTAAGCTTCCGGCCCTGCACCTGGACAATAACGTTACCTCGTTCATCCGCAGGGCGATACACGACACCCATTCTCTTTAACGGGTAGATCCATACGGCATCGCCTTTTTCGAACGGCTTAGCTGCAGTTTTGACCGCTTTCACTTCTTCCTCAGCTTTTGCGGCACCGCCAGCACCTGGCCCTAGATCTAAGTTCAATGCTAATGACAGCTCATGACCTTCCATTCGATTGGCTTGAAGCCCCATGTCGAATTGCTTCAAAGTATGATCCTTCTTCCGCTCTAACAGCTGCTCCGCTCGCTGCATGACCTCTTCCGGCAAGCCAAAGCGCCTAGCGATCGCAAATGCATGACTATCTCCCGCTTCCCCTATCTCTAAACGATAAAGAGGCTTTAATGTTTCCGCGTCAAACGCCATTCTTCCGTTTTGGCAGCCTGCTGTGCGGGCGGCAAAAGCTTTGATTTCATTATAGTGTGTCGTAGCCGCCGCTAATGCCCCTCGCTTCAGCAGCCGCTCTAATAACGCGATTGAAAGCGCGATGCCTTCTGTAGGATCGGTGCCTGCTGCCAATTCATCTAGCAGAAGCAGCGCTCTAGGGCCGGCTGATTGAAGCATTTGCTTGAGCACCGTTATATGAGAGGAGAAAGTACTGAGCGACTGTTCCAGACTCTGGCCATCCCCCACATCCGCAATTACATGCTGGAACACGCCAATCTCGCTTTCCTTCCCGGCTGGCACAAGCAGCCCAGATTGCACCATGAGAACAAACAAGCCGATAATCTTCAAAGTCACTGTTTTGCCTCCGGTATTCGGACCCGTAATAATTAGCTGTTTCCAGCCATAGCCAAGTTCAACATGCAGCGGTACGCTGTTTGGCCCGAGTAAAGGATGACGAGCGCCTACGAGGCGAATGACCGGCTGCTCTGACAGCCTGATTTTGTTACCATCATAAGAACGGGACAGCTTCGCACGTGCGGTAATGAAATCGAACGAGGCCATCGCCTCCACGTTTCGGTTCAGCTCGATGGTAAACGATCCCGCAAGCTCGGACAATCGGGCCAATATAACGGTGCGTTCCCGCTCCTCCGCGGCCTTCCATTGCTGCAGCTCTAATTGAAGCTCTGCTGCATCGGCAGGCTCAACGAACAAGGTCTGACCGCTTGCGGATTCATCCCAGACGGTACCAGGCACTTGTTTGCGCAGCTCCCGTTTCACGGCGATTACAAATCTGCCGCGCCGCTTGCTGATAACCGGCTCCTGCAGAGACGATCGATATTTGTTCAGCGCTTGCTCCATTTTCTTTTGAATTTTATCTTCACTAGCGTAAATATGTCTGCGAATGTAGGCAAGATCGGCGCTTGCTTGATCCGTAATCAGCCCATACCGGATACAACGGCTCAGCTCCTCCCTAAGCGCAGGACAATCGTACATCGAGTCGGCATATGCTGCAATCGTCGGCGCAATATGGCGCTTGCTGTTCATATACTTTTTCATTTGCATGACAGACGTTAGCCATATAGACAATTGTTCAAGCTCCTGCTCATTATAAATTCTCCCTTTTCCGAGCAGTGCCAGAAACGGATCGATTCCCTCCATTGCGGATAACGGGATGCTTGCTCCGCTCCTCAGCAATTCCGCAGCCTCCGCCGTTTCCTGCAGCCAGGCTTCAACCTGACGATACTTCGTGCTAGGCTCTAGCCGCTCGGCTAGCAACCGGCCGGCAGGCGATACCGTAAAGCTCACAACACCAGCCTTTACTTTGTCAAACTCCAACCTTCTCCATGATGCTTCATTCATCTTTATAGCCTCCTCTGATTTTTGGGTATAAAAAAAGACAGGAACAGAACGCGGGCGCGTTCCATTCCTGTCTTGATCGACGCATGCTCCAACTCCGTTTCAATCATTAACGAAAATCGTTAACATGAAAACGGATATAAAAAAACCGTGCTGCGAGAGCACGGTGATTGGGCCGCTGTCGAATAGCTTCAGGCGGAAATCCTCATGTCCATAACTCTTGGCGTCAGATCACGAAATAAAGCCTTGCTGCTCGGCGCATTTGCACCGGGCTGGCCGCAAGACCATCGTTCATCTGACCATATCCAATTTATGAGTTAAGGACACCAGCAAACATCAAAATTTCCCCTTTTAGCCTAGTTTTGGATAATTAAAGGTTACTTCTATAATGTACAAAAAAGACAAGCGTATTGTCAAGCATTGTTCAAATTACGCCGGTTATGCTTAAATTTTCACCGTCATGCCCGTATAGGCAAATCCAAGCTGCTCCGGCAGCTCATAATCTTTTCTAAGATCGATATCATGCGACATATGCGTGAGAATAGTCCGCTTTGGTCCCCATTTCTTAACCAGCTCGATCGCTTCAAGCACATCATAGACGGAACGTGTTTCATAAGGAAACGGTTCATGATAAAAGCTGGTTCCCAGCACAAGCAAGTCAAGGTTAGCCAGCGGCTGCTGCTGCTGCTCAGTCAAATCAATAGAATCCGAGCAATATACCCATTTGTAGCCCGTTTCTAAATGCTCGAAGCGGAATGCGTAAGCATAACCGTTTTTGCCATGATTGACGCGCCAGCTGGAAACAAGCCATTTGCCGAGCGTAATCGGCTGATCGAATGATTGGAAATGAATATGCTGGCTAAGCCAGGGAAAACGGTCTAAAATCGCTTGAGTCACTTCCGTCGGAGCAAAAGCTTGGCCTTTCATCTTAAGCCAGCGGCAAGCATCCGCCCATTCAACCAATCCGCCGATATGGTCGAAATGCGCGTGAGTAATCAGCAGCGTATCTATCGTCCGCAAACCTGCGGCTTCTAATTGCCTTGCGAAGTCCGTCCCGCAATCGATCCAAATCGTTCCTGCATCCTGATCGTCGATTTGCACGGATGATCTTAGACGCCGATTGACGCCCGTATCCCTAGCTTCCATGCATACGCCGCAGTCGCAGTAAATTCGAGGCACACCCATGGAATCCCCGGTTCCTCTAAAGGTCAGTCTTGTCATAGCGGCAGCAGCTCCAATGTCTCCGATGCGCGAATCTTCTCCATCATGCGGATCCATTGCACCGGCTTATTCGGCAGAGCTGAATAATAGCCCTCTAAAAACTCAGCAACGAGAGAAGCGTCGATTGATGCTTGCTCCTCGTCCTGCGGCAGGAAGCATAAATCCAGCTCTGCCACGGCTTGACCTTCATGATCCCAGGATGGATGAACATAATTTATTTGAATGCGCTTGTATCCGATATGAGACAGCACCTCGCGGCGAACATAAGGATTCATCGGCGATACGCCGCCGAACGTATGTTCTTCGGCACGATAAGGATCATATACTTCAGCAAACATGCCAATCGGCGTTGTTTCGGATTGCGCAGCGAGCTTTTGCAAATCACGCTCCCGGCTGCGAAGAAGAAAACGCCCGATTCCTAGCGAAGGCTTGCCTATAATCGTAAAGTCAGTCATGGCCACACGCAGTTCAGGGTAATAGCGGTATTCAGTTGAACCGACCACTTCCCCCTCATGAATGGCCACATATACATGAATCGACGGATCCTCCAGCGGTTCCCGCCACAGTTCGTAAGCAAGCACTTCCTCCGGCGGAAATATCGTTTGAAGAAGCTTATGTAACGGACCGAAATAACGGTCGTCAATCGAAGTAATACGATGATAAATGAACATAAGTGCTTATCTCCTTTATTTGAACGGATTGCGCCACTCCATGATAGCTGCGCAGTTATTCGACTGGTCGTCTTCTAAATAATGATGGGCAACACCTACGGGCATACGGCCGCACCTAAGCAAAAATGTAATGACGGGATCTTTCCATTCTCCTTGCAGCACCTTATCCAAATAATCCTCAGGCGTAATCTCATTCGCATGCGCGCCATAACCAGGCATTCGTCCTCCGCCAAGCAATTTACGGAGGCCCAGCTGCACAACCGTTTCATACATCGTCTGCATAAGCCACTTGCCAATGCCAGACTTACGATATGCCGGAATAACGCAAATATCTACAACGTAAAGCGTATCTCCATTAATATTATGATTACGAATATAACCACCGCCGGTAATGGTTTCCCAGTCATGCGAATGACTATAATCATTCATATCGACTATAAGACCGGTCATCGAGCCAATGATGCGGCCGTCCGCTTCCGCGCACAGGGCTCCTTCTGGAAAACGTGAAACATGCTCGGTCAGCTGATCCGTATTCCACCAAAGCTCCTCCGGGAAAGGCGGGGGAAAGCTTACCCGCTGTACGTCAATCAAAGCCTCGAAATCTGCTATATTATAATTGCGTATGACGGTTTTTTTCGGCTTTCCGTCAACAAACAAGTACAGCTCTTTACGCATCGCCGCCCGCCTTTCTGAAAAGTTCCTGCCTTTATGAATGTTATTTCCAATCCGGATACAAATCAGTGCGGCGATCGCGCCAGGTCGTGACCGAACCCTTCGCCCTCACATCTTCCAGCAGCGCCAAATCAAGATCGGCAACAACGAGCATATCATCGTTAATGATCCCTTCGCTCAATATGCCTGCAGGAGGAAAAGGAATATCATTAGGAGCAATGATCGCTGCCTGACCAAAGTTCGCACGCATAAGATCTACTTTACGCAGCGAGCCTACCGTCCCTGTTGTCACAATATACACTTGGTTTTCAACGGCTCTGGCATGACAGCAGTATCTGACGCGATAGAAGCCGTGCCGGTCATCCGTGCATGAAGGACAGAAAATCACGTCCGCCCCTTTCGCGCGGGCCATCCGTACGATCTCCGGAAATTCGATATCGTAGCAGGTCAACATCGCAATCTTTCCGAATGCAGTGTCGAACACCTCGATCGTCTCACCTGGCGACATGCTCCAGCATTCTACCTCGGAAGGCGTAAGATGGATTTTGTGCTGAACGTCGATTTTGCCATCAGGATGAAAGAGATGCGCGGCATTGCGAAGTTTCCCGTCTGTATCCTTAATAACATGGGTGCCTCCGATTATGTATACAGCATATTCTTCTGCCAGCGAGCGAAATAATTGCAAGTAGTCCTCTGTAAAATCGGGCAGCCGCTCAATAGGAAGCGCTACGCCCTGCCCATCGCCAATCGACATTAATTGCGTTGTCATAAACTCGGGAAACAAAATGAAATGCACCCCGTATTCATGGGCATTCCGCACATAATGCGTCACTTGCTCGGCGAATTGCTCAAACGTGCCAATATCAGCTAGCTTATATTGTACTGCTGCCGTACGAAACTTCATTTGCCAAAGCCTCCATTACTAACCGTTATTATTTCCGCTGCTTGAACTGCAGGGTGATCGTTGTGCCTAAATCAGGCAAGCTAAATACATCGACCTTTCCCTCATGCAAATCAACGATTCGTTTGGCTATAGACAATCCGAGCCCTACGCCGCCGGTTGCGCGGCTTCTAGCGCCATCTACACGGTAAAAGCGCTCGAACAGATGCGGAATTTCATTTTCCGGTATGCCCATTCCTTTATCCTTGACCTCGATTTTGACGATATGTCTTACAAGAGATATCGTCACATCAATCGGCTCCTTCGAATATTTAATCGCATTGTCCAGCAAAATGACCAAAAGCTGCCTGATTTTATCTTTGTCGCCGACCATGCGAACGACCTTGGACATCGCTTTCACCCTGATCGGACGCCCGAAGGTTGTTTGCAGCATCGTTGCTAGTTCATCTACGACCTGGACGACATCGAACAGATCCTGACGCAGCCAATCCTCTTGCTCGGCCTCGGCAAGCATAAGCATCGATTTCGTTAAATTTTGCAAACGGTTGGCTTCCTTATCGATGGCCTCGATGGCTTCATTGCGCAAGTTCTCGTCATCGCGTCCCCATCGCTTCAGCATCCCGGCATAGCTGCTGATGACCGTAAGCGGCGTTTTTAGTTCATGAGATGCATCCGCTACGAACTGCTTCTGCTTGGCAAACGTGCGGTCAAGACGCTCAATCATCTGATTAAAAGCGCGAACAAGCTGTAACAGCTCTGCGGATTCTTCGCGGCTGTTCAGCTCGATTTGTCTGAGCTTGCCGCTCCGGTCGATTTCCCGCATCGTATTAACCATCTGCTGAATAGGGGCCGTTAATCTGGAAGTAAACCAATACGTACCAAATATAGCGAACAAAATAGCTCCTCCGCTCGTCACGCTAAGCGCGGCAACCAGCACTTGCAAATAATTGTCCAGCTCGTCCAATATTCGATTAACCTCAAGCATCGCGATAACGCGATTCCCATCATAAAGCGGTACGCGCATAAATATAATACGCTCTCCGCCCTTCGTAATCATCCCCGTGTGATGATGTGCCTCGAAGGCAGCTGGCAGCTCCTGAAGCAGCTCATTCGAGCCCGTAATATTAACGACTCTGTTATTAGGCGCTATTATGCGAATCATTTCGTTTACGTTGTAATACTCATTGAGCAGCTCCGGATAATTCAGTCCTCGACCGCTCTGAATTCGGGGATTCTCAAGCATGAGATTCACCTTATTCGCTATAACTTCTTCTTCGCTTTCCGTTGTAATTTTGATCACGTAAAAGTAAACGAAAATATTAAACAGAATCAAAATGAAGATGAGCCAAAAAATAGTAAAAAGCGTAAACCGTTTGCGCAGTGTCATGCATCCGGCTCCTTTATCATATAGCCTACTCCGCGTACGGTATGAATAAGCTTATGGCGGTAGCCCTTGTCGAGCTTCTGGCGCAAATAGCGGATATAAACATCAACCAGATTCGTTTCGCCGATAAAATCATAGCCCCAAACTTCTGATAAAATATCCTCGCGCGATTTTTCATCATTTTTGTTTTCTACGAGATAAACAAGCAGCTCAAATTCACGCGGCGTCAGCTCGATTAAAATATCTTTCCGGTAGACTTTGCGCGTGCGCAGCTCAATCGTCAGATCGCCTACTTTTATCATGTCAGAGCCTTCAGCTTCACGCGGATACTGCTGGAATATGCGCAATATGTTTCGCACGCGTGCAAGCAGCTCTTCCATCGCAAAAGGCTTTGTAATATAATCATTGGCGCCATGCTCGAAGCCGCTAACCTTATCCGGCACGGTGTCGCGTGCAGTCAATAATATAATCGGAACCGGATTGCCTGCTTGCCGCAGCAATCTCAGCACTTCAATGCCGCTCATCTCAGGCAGCATAACGTCGAGCAAAACCAGCTCCCAATCTCCTGTAGAAGCCATTTCATAACCGGTGCGGCCGTCGGCGGCCGTCCCTACCGTATAGCCCTCATGCTCCAGTTCAAGCTGCAAAATCCGGGAAATGCCCGCTTCATCTTCTACGACAAGAATGCGTTCTTTCATCTTAGAGGTTCACCTGCTTCCAGTTGTAAATATTCCCTTTTGTTTAAGGAATAACGACGTTCTTTACGCGAGAACGAATAAATTTATCATAATGAAGACGTTTCACAAAAGCAAGCAAGCCGATCTACAGAAAAAGTAGACCGGCGATTGCCGCGAGTAAGACTGCTTGCCACGGTGGACGTTTCCATAGCTGCAAAAAAATAAATATTACAATAACAAACACAAATTGAACGGATGTCTTAACCGTATCTACAAATATTGGATCGTATAGGGCCGCTAGAAGGATGCCGACGATCCCGGCATTCACTCCTTTAAGTGCAGCCTGCGCAGCTCTATTTTGCTTGAGGGATTCCCAGTACGGCAATGCGCCAAACAATAATAGAAACGCTGGCAGAAAAATAGCGACCAGTGCTGTGCATGCATAGATAATACGCATGGGTCCCTGCTGAATCGCAGCGCCAATATAGGCTGCGAATGTAAACAATGGGCCAGGCACCGCTTGTACCGCACCATAGCCCGACATAAATTGGTCATTGGTTAGCTGGTTCACGCCAGTGCCAAGAAATGCATCTTCCAACATCGGAAGCACGACATGCCCGCCTCCAAAAACGAGTGAGCCAGCGCGGAAAAAACCATCGATAAAGGATAATAAAGCCGATCCGGTCCAGCGGCTTAAGAACGGCAGCAGAAACAGGAGCAGAAAAAATAGGACAAGCATGCATACAGCGGCAACACGGCCTGTCGTCTGCGGCATACTCTGATCATTCACCCTGTTTGCTGTTTCCTCTTGCGGCTTAAGCAGCAAGAATCCGATTCCTGCGCATAGCAAAAGCGGCAATAGCTGACCCCACATGCCGGGCAGCAAAATGGCGATGCCCGCTGCTCCAAGCGCGAGCGTTCCTCTCAAGCGGTCCGGCGCTAATGATCTCGACATGCTCCACACCGCTTGAGCCACAATCGCAACGGCAGCAAGCTTTAAGCCTTGAAGCCAACCAGCATCACCCAGTGAGATGACATCTGCACCAAAGGCAAAAGCGATCATGAGAATGGCTGACGGCAGTGTGAAACCAATCCACGCCGCAATCGCGCCGGTTATTCCTGCACGCCCCGCCCCGATCGCCATTCCAAGCTGGCTGCTGGCAGGTCCAGGAAGAAATTGGCATAACGCTACCAAATCAGCAAATGCCCGTTCATTAAACCACTGTCTCCGTACGACATACTCATCGCGAAAATAGCCGATATGAGCGATAGGCCCGCCGAATGAGGTCAGTCCAAGCTTGCATGCGGTCCAGAACACTTCCCACAATGCCGCCAGGCTAAAGCCTCGCCGATTCATTCATCCATCACCTCTGGGTTTGCATCGACCAAGCTTCTACATCCCACGTTTTCGTTACCCAATCCTCATAAAAATCAGGCTCGTGAGAGACGAGTACGACTGTACCCTTATAGGCTTGAAGCGCTCGTTTCAATTCCGCTTTGGCAACTATGTCCAAATGGTTCGTCGGTTCATCGAACAAAATCCAGTTGCTTTCGCGCATCATCAGCTTGCAGAGACGAACCTTTGCCTGCTCTCCACCGCTAAGCTGATTCAGCGCGCGTGTAATATGCTCATTCTTCAAGCCGCAGCGGGCAAGCGCTGCCCGGACCTCATGCTGGTTCATAAAGGAAAACTCATCCCATACGTCTTCGAGCGGAGTCATCGTTGGAGCCTTAGCTTCCTGCTCGAAGTAAGCAGGAGATAAATAATCGCCAAGATAGGTCTTGCCTTCCAGCGGTGGAATAACACCAAGAATCGTCTTGAGGAGCGTGGATTTACCAACGCCGTTGCAGCCAACGATTGCGATCTTATCGCCTCGCTCGATCACCATATCCATCTTAGGCAGCAGCGGCTTATTGTATCCGATAACCATGCCGTCGGCTTCAAATACGGTCTTGCCGCTCGTTCTGGACTCTTTAAAGTTAAAGGTCGGCTTGGCTGCCTCCTCCGGCTTGTCGATGCGGTCGATGCGATCAAGCTGCTTCTCGCGGCTCTTTGCGCGGCCGGAGGTTGAAGCACGCGCCTTATTGCGCTGGATGAAATCTTCTTGTTTTTTAATGTAATCCTTTTGCTTCTCGTAGGCGTCGATATGCTGCGCTTTGTTTAGTTCAGACATCTCAAGAAACTTCTCATAATTGGCCGAGTAACGCGTCATCTTCGTAAATTCAAGATGATAAATAACGTTGACGACCTGGTTCATAAAGCCCGTTTCATGAGAAATAAGTACAAAGGCATACGGGTAATTTTTCAAATAATTAGTCAGCCAGTTAATATGCTCTTCATCCAAATAGTTCGTAGGCTCATCGAGCAATAAGACGCCCGGCTTCTCTAGGAGCAGCTTGGCTAGCAGAACCTTCGTCCGTTGTCCGCCGCTAAGCGCCGTAACGTCGCGGTCAAGACCGATCGCATTAAGACCTAAACCATTTGCCATCTCATCGACCTTCACATCGATTAAATAAAAATCGCCAATTTCAAGCTCCTCTTGAATCTCGCCCATACGAACTAAGAGCTGATCCAGCGTATCTGCATCGGCATCGCCCATTTGCGCAGCAATATGGTTAAGCTCCTCTTCTAATACGAGCAAAGGCAAAAACGCATCTTTCAAAACGTCTCGGATTGTTTTGCCTGCTTCAAGCTTCGTATGCTGATCCAAGTAACCGTAACGAACGCGTGGCGTCCATTCCACCTTGCCTTCGTCCTTCAGCAGTTTGCCTGTCAAAATATTCATCAGCGTGGATTTTCCTGTACCGTTCGCGCCGACCAGCCCGACATGCTCACCTTCCAGCAAACGGAAAGATACATTTCTAAACAATACACGATCGCCAAAAGTATGTGATAATTGCTCAACTGTTAACAAACTCATTTGTCTTTATCTCCATTCATGTATACACCTTAATCAAAACTGCAAATTTCTCGATTTGCCCGTATCATTGTACCACAAAAACGGTCAATCTGTGTTTATTTCCTTGTAAAGGAGCTTTAAAATAGGCAGCAGCGCTTGATCCAGCCGCTTACATAGACGAGCGTCGTCCGCAGCCCATCGGCCGTTCCATTGCAGCGTCAACATGATCTCCTCTGGCAGTCTTGGCACAATAGCATGCGGCCGCTCCGGGAAAAGGGATAACCATTCGTTTCTGCCGCGAAAAGAAAGATCCTTATTCGCGATAAACTTCATTTTCCCGCCCGACGAATGCAGCTCTTGCCTTATGGAGCCAAGCTGTCTTAGCTCACCAGCTTGCCATTTAGCGACGGAGGGATCGCCAACAACAAACACAAATTGCGCTTGCTTCAGCAGCTGGAGAGCATCCGGTTCATGCCAGTCGCCGGATAAATCGATCAGGTTGACCAAGCCTCCTGCATGCCGAAGCATTTGTTCAAATCGCTGCTCATCATGCGTTGACTCGGGGTTTTGCTCGGATAGAAGCGAAAACCAATTCACAGACAGCTCGTCTTGTTTATAATGAACGTAACGTTTGTCCAGCGCTATCCCGTTCTTCCTTAGACACTTACGTCCCGATAACCAAGCATGCCATTCCGGCCTCGCATGTTCATATTCGGCTGCCGTAACGGCTATGCCCTGCTGCCCTAGCAATGCTGCAAGCGTATGCGATAGAAAGGTTGCCCCTGCACCCGGAGCTAAAGACAGGACGCAAATAAGCATTCGACGGGTTTGGGGACGCCGCATATTTTTTTTCGCAAGCAAAGGATCATCGGGTAATGCTGGCGGTAAAAATGGCTTCATTGCCTCCTCTACCTCAAGCATGGACCGATATCGAAATTGCGGATCGGGCTGCAGCAAGCGGCTCAGAACAACTTTGAATCCATTCGGAATATCGTTCTGCAACTGAGCGAGCGGCTCATGCGCTCTTCTGCTTCCATCAGTCCGCTTATAAATGATCCCCCCGCTAGCCATAAAGTAGAGGAGCGCACCGAGCCCGTAAATGTCAGTCCGTTCATCGCTTTGGCCTGTCCCCTCCTGCTCCGGCGCTGCAAAGCCGACTGTTCCAAGCTGTGCGGTATCCTGCTGCTGTCCTGCTTTGAATTGCCGCGAAATACTGAAGTCGATCAGCTTTACATGCCATTTGCTGTCGATCATAACATTCGTCGGCTTCAGGTCACGGTGGATAATAGGCGGCGTATGACTATGCAAGTGGCTGAGTGCGGAGCATAGCTGTAAACCGATATGGACGATTTGCATAAACGTCAGCCCCGCAAAGCTTGATTGAAATAGATCGGAAATGGTGTGGCCGTCTATATATTCCATGACGAGCGCCTCACACCCCCCCTCATGTGGAGGGAAATAATCGACGATAACCGGCAAATGAGGATGGCTAATCTTCATCATCATATTCGCTTCACCGGCATACCTGCCGCTTCCTCCCGGCATTGGCACAATCACCTTAACCGCTCTAAGCTTACCCGCAAGCTTCAAATCATCGGCGGCATACACAACCCCCATACCGCCCCGCCCTAAAATGCCAACGATTCGGTAACGTCCGCCGAGCACCGTTCCATTCCGGTAAGACGCAAACAGCCTTTCTGCGCTTTCCATGCTTTTCCCTCCCAAGCTTGAACAAAAAAAAGCATCCCGACGCCGTTTGTATCGTTGCAAACGGCATCAGGATGCTTTCCTGAATTTATATTTATTAGTGCTACTTTAACATATTTTTGTTCATTTTAACAATCTGATGAATTATGAAAATACACGTTTTTTAGAATTGAGCAGCTCTGCCAGAAACGCTAGAGCTAAGCCTTGCCCCCAGCCTTGAACGCGTTTATGCGCCACTTCGCGATAGCCTTGCAGATCATTCATGACAGCCGTACCTGCAGATACGTTCAACACTGCGCCATCCTCGGTAATTTGACTTAAAATGCCTTCGATCGACCGTTGAATGTATTTGTTGTACAAGGAACCAAAAGCGAACAAGCCCGTCGCTATCCCTGCTGATCCCGAGGTTTCATGGTAGGAAGTATCGTCGTTCAAAACCGTATGCCATAATCCATTGTCTGATTGCAGTCGAACGAGTGTGCTTAGCTGATCACGCATCGAGCCTTCGATGATCATAAACGACGGATGCTGAACGGCAATATGAGGCAAAGCCTTAGCCATCGTAAGAGCAGCCCATGAGTTGCCTCGTGCCCAGAAGATGGAGGACATATGATTTTGCGCGATATTATCCCAGCCGTGGTAATACAAATTCGTAACAGGATCCTGCAGAAAATGCTCGTGGCCGTGATACTGCTTAAGTCCATCCTCCAAATAATCGGCGCGATCCAGCAAATGTCCCATCCGCACGAGGAAATAGCCAGCCATCATCATCGTATCTACCCATGCCTGCTCAGGGAAATTATACGTTTCCGAATTTACGGTATGCTGGAAAATTCCGTCCGCGAAGCGTACCGCGTCATGTTTTAAATACTCAGCCATTTGAATAGCAACATCCAAATACTTTTGATTGTCGGTTGCTTTATAAAGGGAGATCAGCGCATGTCCAATCGACACGCCGTTAACGGAGAGCTTTGGCAGTCCGTCTTCCAGCTT
This sequence comes from Candidatus Udaeobacter sp., assembly GCA_035491515.1. Lineage (GTDB taxonomy): Bacteria > Bacillota > Bacilli > Paenibacillales > Paenibacillaceae > Pristimantibacillus. The sequence goes on from DATJKM010000386.1 coordinate 21,733, forward strand.
CTCGTCAACCCATTCCTGCAGCAGCCTGATGTAGCGCTCGTTTCCTGTTGCTTCATAGGCTTCGGCCACTCCGTAGAAAGCGACTCCTCCCGGCCAATCCCAGCTAAAGTCCATTCTAAATGTACGGTCTACTACACGATCGATAACGTCCCGAATATGATTCTCGTCAAATTGAAGCTGCGGCATTTCCATCTTCCTCTCCCCTGATTCAAATAATTTTCTACTTTAATCCGCTTGTACTAATACCTTCAACGATGTACTTCTGAAAAGCAAAGAATATAGCGAGCACCGGAATCAAGCTGACGATCGACATTGCGAACATCGCTCCCCAGTTTGAGACTGTATCGCTGTCGAGGAACATCTTGAGTCCCATCGATACCGGGTACAAACTGGGACGGTTCAAGTAAAGAACCGGACCGAGCAAATCTTCCCAGCGCCAGTAGAACGAGAAAATAGAAGCAGTGGCAAGCGCCGGTACGACCAGCGGCAATATAATCCGGAAAAACAAGCGGAACTTTCCGCATCCGTCGATCGTCGCTGCTTCGTCAAGCTCATTTGGAATCGTCCTAATGAACTGGATGAGCAAAAAAATGAAAAACGGAATGCCGAAATACTGCGGTATAACGATCGGCTTGATGGAGTTAAGCCAGTGGATCTTGGCGAACAAAATATATTGCGGTACCAGCACTACGTCATGCGGAAGCATGAGCGTCACCATCATAATGCCGAACCAGAACGTTTTGCCCGTGAAGTTAAGCCTTGCAAAGCCGAACGCGATAAATGCCGATGATAATACAGCGCCAATCGTTGACAAAATAACGATTTCAAGCGAGTTCATAATAAAGTTGCCGAATGATTGGCCTGCGATGCCGATCCAACCGATTTTGTAATTTTCCCAAATCCACGGCTGAGGTATAAGCGAATCCGCCGTTGCGAAGATCAGATTGCTTTGCTTGAACGAGCTCATCAGCAGCCACAATACCGGATAAACCATCACTAATGCGAGTGCGGCGACAAAGATATGGTAGATAGGCCATTTCAGTTTTTTTAATATCATGATTAATGGCCACCTTTCGACTCGTAATGTACCCATTTTTTGGATGTGGCGAACAATATTCCCGTCAAAATCGCAATAATAATGAGCATGACCCAAGCCATTGCTGACGCATAACCCATATCAAAATAGACGAATGCTTGGCGGAATAAGTAAAGTGAGTAAAGCAGCGTGCCGTCCAGCGGACCGCCTTCCCCTTTGGAAATAATGTAAGCAGGAACGAATGTCATAAACGCTCCGATTGTCTGCATGATCGTATTAAACAAGATGATCGGGCTGAGCATAGGCAGTGTGATTTTAAAGAAGCGAATAATAGAGCCGGCTCCGTCCACGTTCGATGCTTCATATAATTCCGGCGGAATGTTTTTGAGGCCTGCCAGAAAAATAAGCATCGAGGAACCAAACTGCCATACCGACAACGTAATGAGCATCCAGAGTGCAGCTGCCGGTTCGGCAAACCATCTCACGCTATCTAAACCGAGTGCATTCAGAAAAATGTTTATGACTCCTTCGTCACCATACAGATTGCGCCACATAATGGATACTGCAACGCTGCCGCCAATAATCGAAGGAAGATAATAAACGGTCCGATATAACCCGATTGCTTTCGAGGCTGTATTTAATATCATTGCGATAAATAATGCAAAGGCTAGTCTAAGCGGAACACCGATAAATACGTACAGAAAGGTTACTTTGAGCGATGCCCAGAACTTTGAGTCATCGGTAAACATCGACTGGTAGTTCTCAAATCCGATAAAGGAAGGTGTCGACAAAAGATCATAATCCGTAACCGAAAAATATAACGATGCCGCTGCTGGAATCAATGTGAATATTAGAAACCCGATAACGAACGGGCCAATAAACGTGTAGCCGATCAAGTTGTTTTTGAGTGATAGCGATTTCATCTTTTTCAACTCCTTTTGCGAAGACTCACATGCCAGTTATGAAAGAGCGATGGCCGATCTGCCGACCAACCACCGCATCTGATCAAGTTCTATTACTTGTTTTTCTTAAGAATGGCGGTTGCTTCGTCTCTAAATTTCTTTGCAGCTTCTTCCGGCTTGATTTTGTTGTAGTTCATTTGCTCTGCAAGGCTGGTCAACGATTTGAACACTTCAGCAGATCCGATCGGATCAGCAGGATCCATTGGAGAGCTGTTTGCTTCAGCCCAGGCAACGTAGTCGTACACTTGGATTTGAGCTTCAGTGGAAACCTCTTTTAGCGCTTCTTTTACTTTAGCCGAAACCGGAACGCCGCGATCGCCCAAAATTAACTTATTCGCTTCGATATCATTTACGAAGAAGCTGATAAATTTAGCTGCCTCTTCTTTTACTTTCGAATTTTCAGAAACAGAGAAGAACATACTTGGCTTTAAGAACAGACCTTTTTCCATATTAGGACCAACCATTGGAGCGATCGCTAGCGGACGGTTAGCAACCTGCTGCAAGCCTACATATTGATTGGACCATTGCCATACGCCAATGCCTTGATTAAGTACGAGATGGCTGTCTTCCGCGCCTTTAATTTGAGCAAGCACGTCTGGTGAAGGTACTGCGCCGTCAATAACCAGTTTAGCCAGCATTCCGAAGAAATCCGTGAACATTTTATCGTCTTCATAGCCAAGACCGGTACCGTCTGCATTAAACAAAGTTTTGCCTAATGTACGGAGGTAGTAGCCGAAAAACACTTCCGCGCGCATACCGTTATCGAAGTAAAGACCTGCTGCTTTTGCTTTGCCGGCCATTTCAACGTAGTCATCCCAAGTGAAGTTTTCAGGGATGGAATCGATGCCTGCTTTTTTCAGAAGAGCCGGATCATAGTTGAAGCCAAGGGCGTTTACGCCAAGGTTAATGCCGTATAGACCGTCGCCCAATTTACCACCGTCAATCGCATTTTGGCTAATATCACTCACATCGATTTGTTTCCCGAGGAAAGGAGTCAAATCAGCGAGTTGATTTCTGCCTGCATATTGCGAGTAGTTTTGCGTATCGATTTGGATAATATCTGGAAGCTCGTTCGCAGCCGCTTGAGGCGCTAGCTTTTTCCAGTAATCATCATAGTTCGCATATTCCATTTCAATCGTTACATTCGGGTTTTTTGCTTTGTACATTTCGATAACCTTCATTGTGTAATCGTGACGAGGCTGTCCGCCCCACCAGGCGATACGCAGAGTGACCGGCTTAGCGTCCGTTGTATCCTCTTTTACTTCATTGCCCGATTTCGGGGTGTTGGTGGAGTTAGCTATATTTCCATTACCTGAGTTGCCGCCGCCACATGCGCTTACGAGAACGAGTGCAAAAGCCATGAGCATTAAAAGCATTTTTTTCGGTGCTTTCATTGTGTTACGCCCCTTCCAGACTCTTTAATGTTGTTTACAAGCCTTATTATAGGCTCGATGTCGAATTGTCGGAATTAAAAAAACCGCTTTCTTTGTTAAAAAAACAGAGGTCGCCATTATGGCGACCTTTTGTATTCCGATGGGGTGAAGCCTGTATGTTTTTTGAATACCTGGCTAAAATATTGCGGATTGTCTCCAAACCCGAATTTTTCGGCTAGCTCAAACACCTTCACATCGCCGGTTTTTTCGATTTCCTCCATCGCCATGTCCATCCTTAAACGCATGACATAGTTAGAGAACTTCTCTTCCGTTTCCTTCTTGAACAGCTTGCCTAAATAGTCGGCATTCATATACAAAATCTCACTGGCTACCCAGTTAAGCGACAACTCCGGATTCGAAATATGCTCTTCAATCACTTGAATCATTTTATGGATAATGGAGGAGTGCTTTTTGGTATGCGTTTGGAAGTTATTCAAGCAAATTTGCTCAGCATTTTCGGTTACGAATTGCTGGGTAGCCCGCAGCGTGAAAAATTGATCGAAGCTGGCGATCTTTTTTAAGTAGTCGTTAATTTCCTCCGGATTTCCTTGCCGTACAATCGATATATAGAGCGGAATGACATAAGACATAGACAGATGGGTATCCATCCGGCTGTCAGCCAGCAATGTAAAGTAGTTTTGCAGCTCAGCCTGCACAAACGACCAGTCTCCCGATTTTACATGCATGCAAAGCGGCTCTTCATCGTAAAAGAAAGGCTTATGCGAGCTACTGTCGCCTCTTTCGACATCCTTCTGCGTGATGATGCTGCCTTCTCCCAAATAAAACTGGTAGTTTAAGCATTCCAGCGTATCGCGGTACATTTTGCGGGCATTTATAATTTGTCCGGCATCGCTAACCGCCACAGTAGCGTCCAGCTTATAGTAGGTTGAGAAGGTTTGCTTAATTTCATTCAGCCGTGCAAATAAATCGTCGGATTCCACGATCTCCTTAATCAGCAGCAGCACATGCTTCCCTATGGTCGTGCTGAGGAGCACAATCGATTTGCCGAGCACGTCCTGCGCAATGTTTTTTACAGCGAACATGTGCTCAAATTCAAATTGTCCCTCGATTTGAAACAAAAGCAGCTGCACCTTATCATTTTCTACCGTAATATGAAACAGGTTTCCGTAGTCGTCCCAGTCGCGTTGACCATAGGTTTTATTTGTTACAAGCTCCTTCAGAAACTGTTCTTTCGCATGAGGAAGCACCTTGGACAATTCCTTCTGAATATTGAGCATGAAGCTTTCTTGCGTATGCTGCTTCTCGAGCTCTGCAATGACCTCGGTCAACGCATCGGTAATCGTATTCTCATTGCATGGCTTCAATAAATAGTGCTTGACGCCAAATTGCATTGCAGAACGGGCATAATCAAATTCACTGAAGCCTGATAATAAAATAAAAGCGATATGGGGGTATTTCTCGGATACTTTCTCAACGAGCTGCAGCCCGTTCATGCCTGGCATTTTGATATCCGAAATAACGATATCCGGCATATGGCTTTCAATAAAAGCCATTGCCTCCAGCCCGTTCCGCGCCGTTCCCGCCAGCTCCGTCTTATAAGCATTCCAATTCACTTTGCGCGAAATACCCTCGACAATTATTCGCTCGTCATCAACAAGCAGCACCTTATACATCGGAATCCCTCATTTCGTAAGGAAGCATCAGCGTGACCTTCGTGCCACGGTTCAGCTCACTCTCGACTTTCAGACCATATGCATCGCCGTAAAGAAGCTTTATGCGGTCCTCAATATTTTTTAAGCCAAGGCCCGAGCCTTTCGGCTTCACTTGGCCGCTCAATAGCTGTGCGACAAATTGCTCCTCCATACCTGGACCGTTATCCTCTACCGCGATGAACAACAGCTCATTCTCCACATAAGCATGAATTTTTATCATACAGGTGTCAATCATTTGTTCAAGCCCGTAGTTGATCGCATTCTCGACGAGCGGCTGCAGCGAAAGCTTAGGAATGCTGCAATACAGCAGCTTCTCGGGGACATCGACATGAAAGTCCAGCCGTTCCTCGAATCTGTATTTTTGAATGGTGATATAGTGATTAATGATGTCAAGCTCCTTGCTCAACGGAATGAGCGGCTCCTTCAGGTTGATTGAGGTTCTGAGCAATGAGCCTAATGCTTCGACCATTTGAGAAATATGCGTCTGATTGTTTAGCTTGGCCGACCAGTTTATCGATTCTAACGTATTGTACAAAAAATGCGGATTAATTTGAGCTTGGAGAGCCTTAAATTCCGTATCGCGAATCGTTAGCTGCTTCACATAGTTTTCATGAATAAGCGCATTGATTCGTTCGACCATTATACGGAAATTACGATGCATTTGTCCGGCTTCATCCATCGCCAGCGCTCGCTCGTTCGGTTCTTCGTTATATTCGAAATTACCGAGCTGCACCCGCTTCATCTTGGCGTTCAATCGTTCGATTGGCTCCGTAATACCGTTAGCGAATCCGACGGCAATGATAAGGATGACGACAAACAATACGATGAAAATAATAATAATCGTATTTTTCACCTTTGCAACGCGGTCAAAAATATCGTCAAACGGAATTAACGTATAGTAAGTCCAATCGGTATACGTTGATGCGATATAAGTAACGAAATACGGCTTCCCTTCGTAACGAATAACCTTATACCCTTCATCGCCGGGCAGCGCCGACAGCGTATCGATTGGGAATGCCGATGCTTCAGGATAAACAGCTTCATCGTTTTTCATAATGATCAGCTGGGCGTCATTACTGTTCATGCCCTTAGCCAAGTCATGAAATAGCTTGTCCATATCGATTCGAAGCGCTAGTGTGCCGATGTAATCCAGCTTCAGCTGCTGGAACGAACGCACCTCGCGCGCGGCAACCAAGGACTTATCATTGCTGTAGGGAGCGATCCAAGTATTTCCTCCCATATTTACCGCCGTTAATTTCTTATACACGTTCAGACGATCCTGGTACACCGTAATCGAATTGGCCCCGACCGCGTATTCATTGTCGTTCACGTCATAAAGCTGCGCAGATAGCACATATTTATCGAGCGCTCCGATATTAACCATCCGCTCCTTAACCGTCAATCGAACGACATAATTATCGTAATCAGACAAACCGCTCTTAATCGATCTCAAATATTTTTGGATGGTCGAATCCGTCGCTAACATGAACGTCAGCTTCTCCATCTTTTTTAGTTCGTTCTCGATGCTAAGCGATGATAAGCTAAGCGCTTTGGAAGATTGCTTGTAAATTTCCTGATCATAAAAATCGAACGCATACTGCTGGATGATTATCGCAAGCACGGCAACAACGAGCATAACGACTGAAATTAACACAAACATTTTGTGTTTAATCCTCAAATTTGTATAAAGCGCTTTCAAGTTGGGCACCGCAAAAAGCCTCCTTCAAGCTTAACAGCACTCGCCAGTTGAGTAGGAATACTACACTTCAGACAGAAGAAAAGAGCGCCCTGCCTTACGGTTAGGGCGGCTCTCGTTATTTTTTGATCAAAAACAGTGTTATCTCTTCGCGATTGTGAAACAATTGCTTCGCTTTTTGAAGTGTAAATTCGGTTGATAGTCTTGAAATAACGTCTCTGATCGTTTGAAGCGGCTTCCGGTGCATGAGCTTAACCGTAATAATTGCTGTAGCGCCCTTCGCAAGGGCAGGCTCCAGATCAAGCACAAGCTTACACATCAGCATAGGGCTCCAGCTCATATCGCAGACGAGTAAGTCGAACGAGCCGGCATTAAACTTTACTTCCGACGCATTCCGTTTTAAATAAGTCAAGGTCGGATAGGCCAATAAGGACGGATGTAATTCGGCAGGATCAACAGCGGTTACACGCAATCCGCGCTCCAGCAGAAGTGACGTCCAGCCGCCTGGCGCCGCGCCTACGTCGAGCGCATTCTGATACCCGGCGTAATTAAGCCCGAATTCCCGCTCCGCTTCAAGCAGCTTGAACTTAGCACGTGATACCTGACCTTCTTCACGCTGGAAGCGAACCGCTCCACCCGGCCAATCCGACAGCATGTCGGGCGGCGTACCAAAGCCAACATAAAGCTGATTGACAGCTGCATATATCGCAATGATAATCTCCGGTTGCTGCACAACGGGCTCCGCACCGATCTCTTCCAGCACCGCATCAATCACAGCCTTCGTATCCGCAGCCGAATAAACAAACTCCGACTTGGATAGACGTCTAATATGAACGCCAACTCGTTTATTTTCAAAGCTCAGCACGGCATGACGGACCATTTCTGACAATTGCTCTAGATCATTCGCATTTCCGGAAATTTCGATCGTCCGGTCCACCGGCTGCACATGCCGCAAAAAGATCGGCTCCTGCTGACGAATGGCTTGCAGCGTCTCTTCCCGATTTTGCGGGCTCGACATTAAAAACACTTCACCTGCGGCCAGCTGCGTAAATGACGCACCCTCGATCAGTTTCCGAAGCTCTTCCATTGCATATGGTGCATAAGTTTGATTTGCTGTTCCGATCCATTGACTCACGTGTTTAAACCTCTTTCGTTTATGAATTACCCTTGGTCCCTATAAGGGATTTGCACCCCTTGCCCCTTAAGGGGTTTTTACACCCAAACTCTGAGGGCTTGTACACCCATAACCAACCTTTAAAGGCTTTTCGAACCCACCCAAACCCTCAAGGGATGATAATCAACCTTTAAGGCTTTTCGAACCCACCCAAACCCTCCCTTCCAAGGGAGGGCCCCAAGGGTTGCACCCTCTGGACACCCGCAATTGGACTAACGTTTGAGTAGGACAGGTTCTCGCGAGCTGCGTTAGTGTTGGAGTGCTTCCGTCCCTGTGGGACACGCTTTGCATTGGTACACTTGTGTTACCTGAACACCTAAACCTGAATAACGAGCTTGGTGGTAAGGTGTTTGAATGCAACGAATGCGCTTGGAGCGCTTTCGTCCCTTCAGGACACGCTGAACAGTTGATACACTTGAGTTACCGAAACACCGAAACCTGAGTAACGAGACTTGGTCGTATGGTGTGTTTGAATGCAACGAATGCGCTTGGGGCGCTTTCGTCCCTTCGGGACACGCTTAACAGTTGATACACTTGAGTTACCGAAACACCTAAACCTGAGTAACGAGACTTGGTCGTATGGTGTGTTTGAATGCAACGTCTGCGCTTGGAGCGCTTTCGTCTCTTAAGGTTACGCTGAACAGTTGATGCAATTGAGTTAGCTGAATACCTAAACATGAGTGCAGAACTCGGTGGTTAATGAGCTTCCATCCCTAAGAGGCACCCTTTTATAGATATGATATATTAGTTTTTAATTGGCTTTGGATTTTGTTCCAGTTCGTGAACTTAATTTGCCCATTACTTGCATTATAGCCGAGTTAGTTACAATTCGTGAAACTAAACCTGGATATTTCGAGGAAGTATCTGAAAACTGGCTATTTAGTTTCGAGAATGGCAACTAAACGAACACATTTTCTCGTGTACCTTCAAATAATTTCACGAAATGCAACTAATTCGAACCCACGAGCACCTGTCCACCGTCCACGTTAGTCCAGTTGCGGGTGTCCAGAGGGTGCAACCCTTGGGGCCCTCCCTTGGAAGGGAGGGTTTGGGTGGGTTCGAAAAGCCTTAAAGGTTGGTTATCATCCTTTGAGGGCTTGGGCGGGTTCGAAAAGCCTTATAGGTTTGGTTATTTCATTTACAGATTTGGTCTTCCAGCAATTTCATTTAACAGCGCATCCGGCATTGGGCCATTGTATAACCGGGTCTCCGCCGGTGCACTTGTTGATAACATATCGTACATTTGCATGCGGCCCGCTGCACTCGAGGTGTGTAAGTAGATTTGCTCCGGGTAACGACCAGTCTCTACGATATGGCGCACCACTTCGTAGCCGGTAGGCTGAGCCCAGCCTAGATCGTAATCGAGAGACAGAATTCCGACTGTCTCGAGATCAAGCAGCTGCTTGCATTCTTCCGCGTTGCTTGCCAATACGAAACCTTTTGGACATACTCGATAATCATCTAAATAAACATGAATCATGAATGAATCCCCCGTTCAACCATAAGATTCAAAGCTTGCTATTTCACTGATCCTTTTGGCAGTCTGAACTAACGAATGCTTTCCGACCAGAAATGTCTAACTTCTCAATTATGCCGCCACAGCGCTGACAAATTTGGCCCTCACGGTCATAAATTTGAAAATGGCCGTGATGTCCGCCTGTCAAACTGTCCCCTTCAGCAAAAGGCTGCTCTCCAGCTCCGCCTTGTGAAATCGCTTCCTTTAATACACTATGCATCGCTTCGTATAGGCGTTCCCAAGTTTCACGTTCAAACAACGGTATTTTTGCATCGGGACGCACTGCCGCAGCATAACAAATTTCATCGGAATAAACGGCTCCGATACCCGAAATTACATTCTGATCCATTAAGGCGGTTTTGATTGCTCCGCGTTTCTTGGCAAAACGCGCGATGAAGCGATCGATCGTCAATCGTTTATCAAAAACATCCGGTCCAAAACGTCCAAGCTTCTCCTCGACTTCCTTCACCGTTAAAAGCTGCAAATCATCCGCTCGCAGCCCTAAGCAGAACAACGTGACATCGCCAAAATGCAGCCTCACTTGCGCTGTGCGTGTCGGTTTGTCAGTTTCGCTGCCTTTATACAAATAAGCTCCTTGCCCCAAATGAAGCAGCAGACGCTTTCCGTTGTCCAAATGCAGCAATAAATGCAGACCTCGTCTTTCAACAAACCAAATTACTTTCCCAACAACGTCGCGCTGTACTTGCTCCTCACTAGCTTGAAAAGCCTTTACATTCGATATTTCAATACCGGTAATCTGGGCTCCTGCGAATTGCTCCGTTAATAAAGCCCGATATATGTCCAGTTCCGGTAGTTCCTGCATGAAGCTCTCTTCCTTCCTTTGTTCTCCGTTTCATTTTATCTTATATCTCTCTATGGTCAGAAATATACGAACGAAGCTCTTCTAAGTTATCGCAAACGATATTTGGCTTACAGCCGGCCTGATCCATATAATAATCGATATTTTGAGCCGTCGTAAGTCCTGTTAGTACAAGTATTGTGCCACAGCCGGCAGCCTCGCCAAAAGCGATGTCCGTAGCCATGTTGTCGCCGACTACCCACGTTTCGTCAGCCTTTAACCCGATCTCTCTAAGGGAATAGTTCATTAAAATAGATGAGGGCTTGCCAATCAGAACAGGTTCCTTGCCTCCCGCAGCCTTAAGCATCGCTCCTATGGAGCCCGCCCCTGGTATAAGTCCATCACTCGATGGAAGCAGCAGGTCAGGATTTGTCAATATGAATTGCGCTCCGCCATGAATATACCGGATCGCCTTCGTTAAGCGTTCATACGTGAATGACCGGTCTATTCCCTGCAGGACAAAGTCCGGCTGATCTTCCGTCAGCAATAACCCGGCCTCTTGTACAGCCTTCCTTAAACCATTTTCCCCTACTACAAATACGGCAGCCCCTGGCTTCTGTCCCGCAATATGCTCCGCTGCCGCTTGTGCTGATGTGCATACCTCATCGGCTGCGGCGGGAATGCCCATTTTCAACAGCCTTTCCGCAACCTCTTCAGGCGTCGAAGACGAATTATTCGTTACGAAACGAAAAGGAAATTTAGTTTCTCGCAAGTAAGAAATCAGCACGTCCGCACCGTCGATGCGATGCGTGCCATGATATAATGTTCCATCAAGATCAATAAGTAAGCCGCGCATTGCAGGTCGTTTTCCTGTCATAGCTGTAATCCTCCCAAGCGTAAACGGCAGATGCCGCAATCTGGTGACTCAGCTAACGTATTCCGTTAAAAGTTAAGCCAATGTATAGAGTTGCAACAATCTGCTTTACGCCTCTGCTCTATTTTTAAGATGCCTGATTATTGTATTTGTTTTTCCGCCTTACGCCGCAGCCGCGCAATTCGGTTTCGCAGCGCCTCAAGCTCCGCTCTTTTTTTGGTATCGCGGCGAACGAGCATAGATTGATTCAACGCATGCTCAAACGCTAGGTTCGCGTGCCCTAAAGCCGTCTCGTAATCCTTGAGTTTATGCTCATAATACATAGCAAGCTCGATGCTCGCTTCATGTGCTGCCGAACCAAAATTAGACGAGGAATGAATAATAGCCTTCTGCCACAATAACACAGCACGAATCCAATTTCCAGCCTTCTTGTCGCGCGCCGCAAGCATGAGAAGCGTTGATGGATTCGCGTGATCCGCCTCAATAGCCAGATTGAACAAGTGATAAGGCAGCTCGTTTTTGCCCATACGCTCCAGCCACAGTCCGGTACGGACCATTTCCTCCGGCTCATTAGGCAGTGGAATAAATGCATCTATATTGCCATTCAGTAAGTGTCCAAACCGAATGGCCAAGCAGGCGAGTGAAAGCATATCCGTTTCATTGTGACGAAATACACCTTCAAGCGGTGCAGGATCCCCATTCGCCAAATATTGAAAATAAAGCTGGGGCGCCAGCGAGCCCGGTACATCATCCTCGCGGTGAATACCGAGCCTTTCCTCCTCGACATGGCTTAATTTGCAGGAGACGAGCGTATTTCTCCACACGGATCTCGCAGGATGCAAGAAGTCGAGATGCTTCGGCTCCCACATTTTATGGCCAAGCCCGTTCATAATGAAGCGATTTTGGACAAGCGGCCAATCGAAGGTTTTGCCGTTGTACGTCGCCAGAAAAGTGTAATGCTGCAGCTTCTCCGCTAAATACATGAGCATCGCTCTCTCTTCTGCCGGATGTCTAATCAAGGTCTGCTCGATGATAAAATGTTCCTTCGACATATAGCCTATGCCAATCATAAAAGGAACGTTCCCGGCCCCAACTCCTAAACCTGTCGTTTCCAGATCAAGAAACAATATTTGCTCGGCAGCCGTATCAGTAGCCGGATGAAACGCTGCTAACCCCGGCGCCGCTTCGTGCAGCTCTTCTATAGCATGAAGACCATGGCGAAAATCACTTGCATATTCAATCTTCCGAAGCAGGAAGCTTCCGGTTGCATTCGTATGCAGCTTTACGTCGAACGTCTCCCACACCGGCGAGAGCCATTCCTCAACCTCTTCAAGCAATAGATCCAGCTGCTTCTCATCCGCAGAGGCTGTTGCCTCAGCCTGCCTCTCCTTCTGCGAGCTGTCTCCACGCAATCGATTCATTCTATCGCGCATACCGCTCATCGATTACCCTCCGCTTCATTCAGAAGCTCCAGCGCTTGCTGCTTTCCAAGAAGACCAACCTCTTCGATAGGACCGACACAGGCCGGACAGCCGCTTAAGCAGGTACAAGACCGTATCAATGATTTGGCTTGCCGAATAAGCTCATCATGCACTTCAAACAATCGCTCGCTGAGTCCGATACCGCCGGGATAACGGTCATAGAAGTAGATCGTCGGCTTCTGCGTATGTACGGCCTTTACCTGCGGTACCACTCGAATGTCGAAAGGATCGCACATTAAATAGAGGGGAGCGATGTGCACGAGTACGTTAGCGATGCCAAGCAGGGCAAACTGCATCTCGTTTTTACTTTTGCGGGCTGCTGCTTCTTCGCTGAAAGAGAACCAGTAGCCGCTTGTATGCAGCTCTTCTTCCGGCAGGTGAATAGGGCCCGATCCGATATTTTCATGCGTGCGAAGCTTTATTTTTTTGAAAATAGTCGGCTTCGCATTTACCGTCAGCTCTCCATACTGTCTGATAAGCTCGCCTGACTCTCGCTCCTTATCGACATAGAGCACCTTCAGCTCAACCGCTAAATTAGCATCCGTATAGTAATCAACATTCACCTCGCGAACATAAGCCTTTTTCTCCGGATAATCGAGCTTCTCAACTTGAAACTGGACGCCTTCATGTATATAGATCGCTTCCTCATGAATGAGCGTCGGAGCGCTGAACCGGTCAACCTCGCCCAGAACCCGGCTGCCGTTCGTGTTGTCAATAATAACAAAGTTTTCTTGCGCGGCCGAGCGCAAAGAAATGTTATGCGCGGGAAAGGACTGCTCCATCCAAAACCAGCGGCTGCCTGCCTTATGAAGCACCTTCTCCTCCACCAAAAACTCCATCATGTCCTCAAGCGATTCCGAGCCGAACGTATCTCCTATTTCAAAAGGCAGCTCGTAGGCTGCGCACTTCACATGATCCATGAGCACGAGCAGGTTATCGGGGTGGATTAACGCTCGCTCAGGCGGCCGGTTAAAGAAGAAGTCCGGGTTCTGAATCATGTATTGATCAAGTGGATTGCTGCTGGCGACCATAAACGTGATCGAGCTTTCTTGCCTTCTTCCCGCGCGTCCGGATTGCTGCCAGGTACTGGCGATCGTGCCCGGATAACCGTTCAATACGCAAGCCTGCAGCTGACCGATATCAATGCCAAGCTCCAGCGCGTTTGTGCTGACAACGCCGCGAATTTCACCGGAACGCAAGCCACGCTCGATTTCTCTGCGTAATTTGGGCAGATAGCCGCCGCGGTAGCCTCTAATCGATTTGTCATTCAGTTTATCGCGAATCAGTTCCTGCAAATAAGTAAGCAGCAGCTCGACCCGAACGCGGCTGCGCGCGAATACAATCGTCTGCACACCCTGTTTAAGCAGCAAGCCGGCAAGCTTGCGCGTCTCAAGCACGCTGCTTCGACGAATCCCAAGCTGTTTATTCACAACGGGCGGATTATAAAATACGAAATGCTTCTCCCCCATCGGAGCGCCGTTGTTGTCTACGAGGGCAACCTTCTCCCCGACTAGACGCTCCGCATGCTCCTTCGGGTTATCGATCGTGGCGGAGGCGCATATGAATTGCGGTGTCGAACCATAAAACTTGCATATTCGTTTCAACCTGCGAATGACGTTTGCTACATGGCTTCCGAACACGCCCCGGTAAGCATGAACCTCATCGATGACGATGAATTTAATATTTTCGAATAGCTTGACCCACTTCGTGTGATGCGGCAATATCGCGGAGTGGAGCATATCTGGATTCGTGACTACGATATGGCCGGCATTTCTAATGGCCGTTCGTACAGTTGGCGGCGTGTCGCCATCGTAAGTATGCGTCTTAATCCCGGCGTCCATTAGATCAGCTAGCGCTTGCAGCTCAGCTACCTGATCCTGAGCCAGCGCTTTCGTTGGAAACAAATAGAGCGCTCTGCCCTCTTCGTTTTCAAGCAGCGACTGCATGACGGGCAGGTTGTAGCAAAGCGTCTTGCCTGAAGCGGTTGGCGTTACGGCAACTACATGATGTCCTGCGCGCGCGGCGCGGTATGCTTCAGCTTGATGCGTATATAATTCGCTGATTCCCCGGGAACGCAGCGCTTCCTTCCATGCATGATGCAGCCCATCCGGCAGCGGAGCGGTACGCGCCTCACGTGGAGAAATGGTCCGCCAGTGCGTCACATTGTCCATAATCTCGGTGTTTTGCCGCACCTGCTCTAACCATTCCTCCAAGCCGGAGGTTTTACCTGTAAACCGGTTCATGACCGTCCCTCTCCCATCAAACATATGTTTCTTTATATTTTACAGAATACATGTTCGGGCTGCAATTTAATTTAATAAAATAGATGACGTCCCGTGAATTGACACTGGACAGGGGCTGGGCTATATTAACTTTAGAATATACATTTAGACAATTACCTAAATTTCTAAAATGTTGAAAGTTAACCTCGAAAGGACGGCTTAGATGTCAATCAACCTTGCCTTCAAAGCGCTTTCCGATCCGACCAGGCGAAAAATTTTAGATTTATTGCGCGAGCGCGATCTTACAGCCGGAGAAATTGCCGACCACTTTCAAATGACCAAACCGAGCATCTCCCATCATCTCAGCCTTTTGAAGCAGGCGGGTCTCGTATGGGATGAACGACAAGGGCAGCATATCTATT
>DATJKM010000387.1:0-51829 GCA_035491515.1 Candidatus Udaeobacter sp.
TAAACCGCCAGTTTTAAGTGAAACACCGGAATTAGTTTCACGGAATCGAACTATTCAAGAAGCTGGTTTGGAAGCTAATTTAGAACCAGGTTTGGCAGCAAGCTGAAGACAGCTTGGTGCCAGTTGAAAATCGATTAAAAATAGTTTGGATCGAGTAGCCATTTAGTTAAATGATGTGCTACTATAACAATGTACTCAACAGATTGCTTTTAATGGTCGCAAAGCATGCGCCGCTATCGCAGGAATTCCCTGCGGCAGCGGCCTTTTTTTATTTTAGGAGAAAGAAGGTTTCGCCTTGAAGACTATGGCATTCGATGATGCATATCAACCCTGGTTAGAACAGCACATAAAGAAACGTAAGGGGGAATCAAAGAGAAGATTAAAGGATGGGCATAATCACGCCGAGCAAGAGATGCTCCGAAACGTTTGGTGGCCAGCCTTCGGACATTTTCTGCATCTCCATCCTGAATACGAGGTACAAGATTTTAGCGGGGGCTTCCGTTATATTGATTTTGCATATATTCGATCCAATATCAAAATTGCCATTGAGGTAGACGGGTACGGCCCGCATTTGCGCAACCTGTCCCGCAGGCAATTTTGCGATCAATGGGTTCGTCAGATGCATCTTCAGAACGATAATTGGATTGTCATTCGGATCGGCTACGATGATATTGAGCAGCGTCCGCGATTATGGCAGCAGCTGCTACAGCAAATGATAGGCAGAATATTCGGTGATACGAGTGCTCAAGAGGAGCTAACTGCCAGTGAACGGGATATTTTACGTTTGGCCTTGCGTTTAGACCGTTCTCTTCACTTGACTGATGTTAAAATGACCCTGCGATGCGGATATCAAACGGCTCGCAGACACATGCATAGGCTTGAACAGAAAGGCTGGCTGAAAGTTGATGGCGGCGGACAGCAACGCATTCATTCATGGCGCATGGACCAAACTTTAAGGCCATACATCATGTAAGCCCCTATTCCTACTTAAATGCACTTTGGAAACATTTTGTTTGATTTCATCAAACTAAATTATGCTTCATACCAGCTTATGGCCTATTAGTTGAATTCCATCGAATTAAACTGCCATTTTTTTGTTCACTCGTTGAAAAACCTTTGTTTAAGTTCTCAAAACCTAACTAATTCGTTACTTTCAAGTCATTACGATAAATTAGTTTCGTAAAACAACACTAAAGTTACTTTTATATTCGCATTGTGACATCGGTGTGACGGAGTGACCGTGTGGCGGTGTGGCGGTGTGGCTTGTGGCGGTGCGGTGTGACAGTGTAACAGTATGACGGTGCGGCTTGTGGCGGTATGGCGGTATGGCGGTATGGCGGTGTGACAGTGTGACAGTGTGACAGTGTGGTGGATTGGCGGTGTGGCGGTGTGACAGTGTGACAGTATGACGGTGTGGCGGTGTGGCTTGTGGCGGTGCGGTGTTACAGTGTTACAGTATGACGGTGTGGCGGTGTGGCTTGTGGCTGTGCGGTGTTACAGTGTTACAGTAGGACGGTGTGGCGGTGTGGCTTGTGGCGGTGCGGTGTGACGGTGTGGCGGTTCTACAGCATCTTTTACAGCATCGCTTCAGCTGACAAAAACAACACCCGGAAAGATACCGGCATTATACCGAAGTCCCTCTGGGCGTCGTTTACTAGTCTTATTTGACAATAGCTATCGCCAATCCGTCGTAGCCGGGCAGCACCGTGCTCTGCAGGCGGTCGTCTGATGCGATCGTTTCATTGAAGGAACGTACTGCGCGAACCGACGGGCCCGCTTTGGCTGGATCAACCGTTCTGCCGCGGAGCAGAATGTTATCACCTACGATGACAGCTCCAGGATTAGCGAGAGCAATCGCATAGTCCAGATAGACCGGGTAGCCTTCTTTATCCGCATCTATGAAGAAGAAATCAAATTTTCGGCCGGCTGACTTGAGCTCCTCCAAGCTGAGCTTCGCATCGCCAACCATATACTCCACCTTGTCTCCTAATCCGGCCGCTTCCATATGCACCTTGGCTAGATCCGCGTAGTTTTGCAGCAGCTCGAGCGATACCAGTTTGCCGCCCTCCCGCAGCCCTCGTGCCAAGCAAATGCCGCTATACCCGCCAAGCGCGCCTATTTCTACAATACTTTCCGCATTCGACAGCGATACAAGCATCGTGAGCAGCCTGCCATAGCCGTCAGCAACGGATATATCCGGCATTCCGCTCGCTGCTATCCCTGCTTTTGCACGTTCAAGATCGGCATCTGCCCCATAAAGTGAATCGACATATTGTTCGTTCAGCAACATTATTTTTCTCTCTCCATTTTTGCAATTTGTAAAAACAACCTGGTTTGTCCTATACTTGATTGTATGTTTTTGTTCGTAGGGTTACAAGCATATGTCTTAATCGTGACTTCTACCGTCGTAAAGTATAGATGAAGAGAGAGTGTAAAATGGAAAAGTTACAGCTAATCGCAACCGCGCCGATGGGGCTTGAGGCGGTTGTCGCACGCGAGCTGAAAGATTTAGGGTATACCGACTTGCAAGTGGAGAACGGACGCGTTAATTTCACAGGCGGGCCGATCGATATTTGCCGAACCAATCTCTGGCTGCGTACCGCAGGCAGGATCCTTATTAAAATGGGAGAATTCCCTGCAACAACCTTCGAGGAGCTGTTTGAAGGCACGAAAGCGCTCGATTGGCCGACATGGATTCCGAACGACGGAGAATTTCCCGTTAACGGACGCTCGCAAAAATCACAGCTGACAAGCGTTCCAGCCTGCCAAAGCATCGTAAAAAAGGCAGTCGTGGACAAAATGTCCGAGCGCTACGGCACCGAGTGGTTTCCCGAGGACGGTGGACGTTACGTTATTGAAGTAACGCTTATGAATGACCGGGCGATGCTCACGCTTGACACGACCGGCGACGGCTTGCACAAACGGGGCTATCGCAAAGTAGCTACCGAAGCTCCGATTCGGGAAACGCTGGCAGCTGCGCTCGTTCAGCTTAGCCGCTGGCGTCCTGAACGGCCGCTGTATGATCCTTTTTGCGGTTCAGGCACAATACTGATTGAAGCTGCTATGATCGGTTGGAACATTGCGCCTGGACTTCGCCGGAGCTTTAACAGTGAAGGCTGGCCGCTCATTCCGGATGAGTTGTGGGATGAAGCGCGCGACGAGGCGTTTGATTCCGTTAAAGATAATATTCCGCTCCAAATTGCCGGCTCCGATATTGATCCGGGCGCGATCGAAATCGCAGAGGCTGCGATCAAGAAGGCAGGATTCGGCAAAGAGATTAAGCTGTCCGTCCAGCCTGTTGCAAAAGTAAAGCTGCAAGGCGATTACGGCGTTATCATTACGAATCCGCCATACGGCGAACGGCTTGGCGATGACGTGCAAGCCGAGGCCGCGCTGCGCCAATTCGGTTTAACTGCACTCCATTATCCGACATGGTCGTATTTCTCAATTAGTCCGTCTACGACGATCGAGCATTATTTCGGACGCCCGGCTGATAAGAGACGGAAGCTGTTTAACGGGCGTATCGAGTGTAATTACCTGCAATTTTTCGGACCGCTTCCTCCTCGCGGAAATCGGCAGTAGCGAGAGAGGAAGGATATTTCACTTATGTTATCTAGTGGACAAAATCCAGTACGCCGCGGTATGAGCATACTGTTAATCGGGCTTGAGCGGTTTAAGGCTGTCGACCTGCTGTTGTTTACTGCCGTGATGCTGGCCAAACTATATTGGTTCTCAGAAATTCTTCATGTAGCCAACATGAAAATGACCGGTATCGATGCTCTTATTGAGCTGGGCGCCGTCCTGCTCTTCAGCTTCTGGACGATTTGGCTGCCCGCGCGCGGGCGAATTGTTTCACTTATTGCGCTAAATGTGATCGCATCCTTCGTTTTATATGCCGATCTCATTTATTATCGTTACTTTCAAGATTTAATCTCTGTCCCGGTACTGCTTCAGCTCGGACAAGTAGATTCTTTAGGCGACAGCATCGGAACGCTGCTTCATGCGAAAGATTTTATTTTGTTCTTTGACTGGATCGTTATTATTCCGTTTGCGGTCTATGTGATTTGGCGCGGCCGCGGCGATCTCCGCCATGCGAACGAGCATCGCTCAGCAGCTCCCGTCTGGCAAAAAACGATCGTCCGCATCGTCCTGAGCGCCGTCATCTTTATCATCGGCTCGTTGCTTGTTTTCACGAATGTGAATGAAGCTAAGCGTACATGGGGCCAAGGAGTTTTCGTCGGCAACTGGTGGAATCTATCGATTTATAATGTCACGGGCGCGCTTGGCTTTCACGGCTATGACGTATACCGTTATGCGAAGCAGAACTGGCTTGATGCCGAGACCGTTACCGCCGAGCAATCCTCGGAAGCGAAAAAGTGGATTGAGGCGCGCGGCGACCTGCGCGGTGCGCTCGAGCAGGATGCGCTTTTTGGCGCGTACGAAGGAAGTAACGTTTTAATGGTGCAGCTTGAGGCTTTTCAAAACTTTATGATCAATCGTTCAATTGGCGGTCAAGAGATTACGCCTCATCTAAACGACCTGATCGGGCAAAGCGCTTATTTCAGCCAGTTTTATCATCAAACCGCCCAGGGCAGAACCTCGGATGCCGATTTTACCGCAAACTGCTCGATGCAGCCGGTCGCAAACGGTTCCGTATTCATCCAATACGCACCGAACGAGTTTGACTGCATGTCCAAAACTTTAAAGGAAAACGATTATGGGACTACCGTTTTCCACTCCTATGAGGGCGGCTTTTGGAACCGTAATACGATGTATCACAATATGCGGTACGATCAGTTTTACAGCTTGAAGCATTTTACGCTGGATGAAAAAATCGGGTGGGCGCTTGGAGACAAATCTTTTTTCAGGCAATCGCTAGATGTGATATCCGAACAGAAGCAGCCTTTCTATTCGTTTCTCATCACGCTGTCCAGCCATCATCCCTACGTGATTCCGGCTGCGGAGAAGAAGCTTAACCTGGGAGAGCTGGATGGTACGATGATGGGCGATTACTTGCAGGCGATTCATTATGTAGATGCCGCGCTCGGCGAGCTGGTGGACAGAATGAAAGCGGAAGGGCTTTGGAACAACACGATTCTGGTGATGTACGGGGATCACGACAACTCGATCAAGGACTGGTCGCTGTTCGAGACATTCCTTGGCAAGAAGCTTGACGATCTTGAGCGTGAAATGATATTAAAGCAGGTTCCTTTGATCGTTCATTTGCCAAAGGACGAGCATGCGGGTACGTATACCGCGGTAGGAGGACAGCTTGATATAACGCCGACGATCATGCATTTGCTTGGCATTTCAACTTCCGATCAATACTTGATCGGCACTCCTCTGCTGACGGATAAACCGCTTTTCGGTAAAAAAGTCGTGCTGAGAAACGGCGCCTTCACCGACGGTGCCGTCTACTATATGCCATCTGCCGATGGAATAGCTGGGCATAGCACCTGCTGGAATATACAAAGCCATACAGCTGGCGATTTAAGCGCATGCGTTGGCGCCATCGAAGGTGCGCGCACTGAGCTGAACATGTCCGATCAAATCGTTATGAACGATCTGATCAATGACTTCAAGGAGCAAGATGCTACAGAAGCGCGCGCCAGCGGCGATTTAGAAACAGCTAGCCGTAAGTGAAGTCAGTTAAAATTTTATTTTTTGCATAATAAAGAAGGGCTGACTCGATATCAAACTCGGGGCAGCCCTTTTTTGCTTCCTACTTCTTATGCTGTGAAAGCCAGCTTAGCACATCATCGATCGTTTTCACTGGTACGATGTTTAGAGCGGGCGCTCCGCTGCGGGCCGCCTCCTCAAGCGCCGCCGGCACGAAGAATACGTCCGCATCCGTGCGACTGATCGCGTATGCCTTCTGCTTAATGCCGCCAATCAGGCCGATCGAGCCGTCCGCTTCAATCGTACCTGTTCCAGCTACCCGATTGCCGTGTGTAACGCCGCCGGGCGTCAGCTGATCGATAATCGCAAGCGTCAGCATAGCGCCATGCGACGGTCCTCCGATATGCGCCATGAATCGTTTGTAATCGACGCTGCGAGGGATATCTAGATGCAGCTCCGTTTGTACCGAAATGCCGAATGCGGGCCGTTCAGGCGTATCCTCCGATGCTCTTGTCTTTACCTCAACCTCCTTCTCAGCCCCATCCCTTCTCAGCTTAACGACAACGGAATCGCCGGGCTTGACGGACTTCGTCATATAGGCTGTCAAATCAGCTATCGAACGAACGGCCTGTCCATCCAGCTGAACGATAATATCGCCTGCCTGCAGCCGCTGGTCGGCCGGACTGTCCTTCACCACCGCAATAACTCTAACCCCATCTGCTGTCATACCGCCTCCAACGCCGGCCTTCTGCATGGCAACAGCGGCAGCTACGCTGTTTGCATCCGTCTTCATCAGAACGACCTCGGCATACGATTCCGTCAGCGGAGGCTCATCAGCCGGTATTTTCTCGAAGCTGTACATCGGCAGAAGACTCGCATACAGCCAATCAGCCGGCACCGCCGGCCTTTCGAATACGAGTACACCGTTAATCGTGCCGCCCTGATTTCCCCTCTCCACATGGGCGTAGCGGTTCATATTCAGCGTCATGCCCGGGTACGTGACCTGGTAGCCTGTAGGGCAAAGCAAAGCCAAGAGCAGCACTATCGTAATAATTAATACGACGATACCCCGTCTCGGCAGCCACAGAAGCGTTAGACGCCACTTCTTAGCGCTTGCACGCAGCTCTACCTCTCGCAACACCTTCGCCGCACGCGCGCGCTCCAGCCCCTCGCTGAGCAGCATATCCATAAAAACAAGCGGTGCCGCGGCGCCAATGACAACGAGCAGCTGAAACAGCTTCTCCGGTGCATACAGCACATATCCCGCCCCGGCAATCCCGAGTCCGGCGGTTATAAGCCGCAATAACTGCAGTAAAATCGCAAAGCTCTTCCAGTTCCGCTGCTGCCATACGCCGAGCAAAGCAGCGAACGCCCAGCTGAGCGGAACAAGCGCCAGCGCATTGAATAACCGATCAATCATCTCGATCCATTGCATCCCGCTGCCGGTCCTAAGCGGCGCCGGCAGCCAAATCAGCTCTGCCGCAACCAAACAAGCAAGCGCCACGGCCAGTCCAAATAAGTAATAGCGTGCCGGCTTCAGCATCTGTTCTTCCTCCTAAGCTTCCTCTGACTAGTATGTGCCGCAGCCGTAAAATAAACAAAAGACCCGACGATCCATATCGCGGGGTCCTACTTCGATTGTAAATATAGGCGCTCTTCCGATTTGATGCCTCTGTCTCTCAGCTCGCCCTTCTCCACGTCCTGGATACGCTCAAGCCACTGCGACGGAGTATGGTTCATGCGGCGCGCCTGATCGAGAAGCTGTGCGTAATGACCGCAATTGTCATAGCCGGCGAGCTTGCGGACGACTTCGATATATTCCACGACCAGCATTCTCGCGTCCGCTGCGGTATAGCCGTATTCGCCTATTAACGCCTCTACTATTCCCCGCTCATACAAGCTTAACCTGACCTGCGGTTTCGCTTTCATGATACATCCACCTGCTTCCCGTATAAATATGGTAGCCGACAAGCTTTAAATGCGTTTCCCACCGTTCGGAGCAAAAGACGACCTGGTTGCCGAGCCGAAGCGAATCCAGCTTCCTGCCTTTGCGCGATACCGTAATCTGTTCATAAAACCAATGCTCATCTTTCTTTAATTGTACTGCTTTATGTACGATTTTTCCAGTGTCATTGTCCGCCATCGGGCCGATTATAATG
The DNA here is from genome assembly GCA_035491515.1 of Candidatus Udaeobacter sp. Taxonomy (GTDB): domain Bacteria; phylum Bacillota; class Bacilli; order Paenibacillales; family Paenibacillaceae; genus Pristimantibacillus. The sequence goes on from DATJKM010000387.1 coordinate 7,779, forward strand.
TCCGGATGGGATTCGCATGGATCGCTGCCCTTAATCGTCGCCTTGCGGTGAGCGTAGATAAAGGATGCCCATGCCGGCGAGTCGGATAAAAATAACAACGGCTCAACCCGGTCCGGTACCGATGTCAGCTCAACGACGAGCACGCAGGGACGGCCTCCTTCCCATGACTCCTTCGCCGCCTTATGCGACCATTTGCGGGCTTGCGCTAGCGATATCGTCGTATAGAAGCCCTCTCCAAAATCTTTGCCTGGCCGCCAATAAGGCGAATTTAACAGCTTTTGCCCAAACGATTGCACCGTATCGCTTGTCGTTCCGTGATATAACAGCTGCGGCGTCGTTATGTCCACCCTCGTGCTCCCCTCGTTTCGCATGGTTGCTTCTATTTACGCAAAAACCCTACGAATAGAGCAATCGCAGGGTCCTGTTGTGTGCTTTAAGTATGAAATGATAATTGAAGCTTATTTTTTGATAAAAGGAAGGGCCTTCTCGATCGCCTCATCCTCTGTTGCCGCCTTGACGTAACGGCCATTAACAAAAATGAATGCGTACCTTGCGCAAGGCCCGCAATAGGACTTGCAGCCGACTCGAACTTCCGCGTCAGGCACCAGCTTTTGCAGCTTCGGCACAATCGATTTCATCTTCATGTGCTTGCACTTATCACAAACCCGTATATCGTTAGCCATAATTCATCTTCCTGTTTCAACCGGATACTTATAAATCCTAGTGATCGCCGTGGTTGCCCTTACTTGGATTCGTAACGGCAAAGCCTTCTTCAGGCACATAGAAGTAATCGATGCGAACGCCATCCAGAAATTCATTGCCCTTCTCCAAAATAACGTCGATCCCTTTGTCCGTCGTTACGACTTCGTCCTTCTCCGTTGGCTCGTCAATCCCCATGCCGTAATGAGCATGGTCGCCATGCGAGTGTGTAACGTAGACGCGCAGCAATTTACCCGCGTTTTCAGGCTTGTCCAGCTCAACTTGTATAACCTTTGCTGCGTTTTTGGAAATTTTGCAATTCATCGTTTATCCAGCTCCTCTTATCGTTATGCCTTGCGGCAATGATCATAATTTCATATTATACTTGGTCTCCATTCTGCGGGCAAACCATTCTGCGAGCAGCATCGTTACCGCGATATCGTCGATAGGCAAAAACGGTAACGGAAGCACGTCCGGCATCACCCAGTAGAGCAGTACAGGCACGGAAAAAATCAGCTTGTCCAGCAGTGAAACTTTCTTAGAACGAAGCAGCTGAAAAATACGGACAAACGTCCGCTGCCAGTGGCGCAGCGACAGCAATTTACGCATCAGAAATTCCACCTTTGCTGACCTTTTCCGATTATTATAGCATAAGCACCCCCGTTTACCTACTGCGCACAAGCGGCCGAAAGCCGCTAAAGACGAAGCGCCTCTAGCAGCAGCGGCTGCAGCTCTACATAAATATTGTCAAAATTACTCATAGGCAGCGGATTTTCGCCGAACCCCGCTTCCACCGTAAATCCAGGCCTGCGGAACCGGTGGATGAACCAATCCTTATAGCCAGCATCACTGCCCGTCAGCTTCACCGGCTTATAGCCGCTTACCCTCCCAAGCCTTCCAGCCAGGTGCTCCGCCTCAGCCGGCTCATAATCGCGGTAATTCCAATAAATTTCCCGTCCCTGCGTATGAAGCGCCATGACAGCATCGAATGCCATCGTCTCCGTGAACCGAGCAATCGCGACCGCCTCCGGTTCGCTTAGCGGATAGGGCCCCGGGTAGTCCCGCGGCGCAGGCCCTCCTATTCCTCTGCGCTTGCACTCCTCCTCCCAAAACGCGGGAAATTGATCATTCAAATCAATGCCCCTAATGTTGGCCTTCCAGCCGCTGAACTGCTCGGACCCTCCGTTCCATTCGATCAGCTGTCTATGAAACGGATGCGATGGCGGAGCGCCTTGTTGAACGAGCTCTACACCATCGGGGTTAACCATCGGGACTGCCCATAGCGTCACGTTCCTGCAGAGATCCTCAACACGCTGACCGCCAATCTGCTCGCCGCTGCAATAAGATGCGGACAAATCTGCAACGAAGCGCATAAGCAGAGCAGAGGTTATCCATTCATTCGCATGAAAAGAGCCGTTCATATGAATAAGTCGCGGGCCGCATCCGCAGCGAAGCGCAATTAACGGCTTACCCATCACGCTTCTTCCGATGACATGTGCCGACAGAAACGGATATCTTCCCGCTAGCTGCCTAACGCCTTCTACCAAATCGAGATAGCCATAGTTTTGTACAGAGTACATAACGATCGCCTCCAGCTGCGTGAATTTGTTCTATCATCGTATGCGCTGTTACATATGTCCTATGAAACAAACGACAAAAAGAAGCCAAGTCCCTCACAGGACCCGGCTTCTATTCAAACGTTTAACAAATATTCGGCACTTGCCATACGACAGGCGTCATCCGGATATGCTCACCCAGCCATTGCTGGGCAATCGACTTGAACAATAGCGGATTGCCGCTGCAAAAAAACTGGTGCAAAGGCACCATGTCGCCGCGCGCCAGCTTGTTTTTTTCCTGCAATATCATATTGATCTCCCGCGCCGTCTCGTCTGCCGAGCTGATCAGCTTGACGCTTTGACCCATCACCTCTGATATCGTCTCAGCCAAAAACGGATAATGCGTACAGCCAAGTATTAATGTGTCCATTGGAAAGTGCCGCAAATGACCGATGGAGCTGCGCACCGTCTCATACGTTTCAGTGGAACGGAATTTTCCCTTTTCAACTAACGGCACAAACCTCGGACATGCCTCGCTGATCACTTGTATATTTGTCGACAGCTCTCGCAAAGCCTGCTCGTACGCGCCGCTCTTGATCGTCGCCTCCGTTCCGATGACGCCGACACAGCCCGTGACTGTAAGGCCGATCGCCGCCCTGGCACCCGGATTAATGACGCCTACAACGGGAATCGTAACTCTTGAGCGGATATCGTCAAGTCCGGCAGCCGTTGCCGTGTTACATGCTATAACAATCATTTTGGGATTAAATTGGATTAGGTAATCAACAATTTCTCTCGTAAAGCGAACAATCTCTTCCGATGAACGCGGACCGTATGGTGTTCGAGCCGTGTCTCCGAAGTAAATAATTTTTTCGCGCGGTAGTTGTCGCATGACTTCCTTGGCAACGGTGAGTCCACCTACGCCTGAATCTAGTATCGCAATCGGTTGCTGCACGAACACACCGCTTTCCTAAACAAAGTGTAATGAATCAAGTCAAAATAGCATATGAATACAGGCACAAAAACGTACCTACATCTTATCGCAAATTCGGACAAGGTTCAACGAAGCGGCATACCTGCAATCATGCGCTGGCTGCTGTTTTTTTGCATGACAAGCTGTTCAAAGTTAGGCTGCTCCCCCGCTTCAATTTCCTGTTGACAATTTAAATGTATATAACTTAATATTTAAATACTTTAAATATTAAATACTGAAACGATAAAGAGGTGAAAATACATGCAGCCGCAGACTGATCCGACTTTTGAGCAAATCGTCGAACGGTTCAATAAAGCCATGACGACAACACACCGCCGAATCGGATCACTCATTTCGCAGAAGCTGGACAATGATTTGACCGCTCCCCAATGCTTTATATTGAGCATTATTTCGAGCGAGAAGAACATTACCGTATCACGCTTAGCAGAAAAAATGGAAGTGAAGCCGAGCGCCATCACGGTGATGCTCGATCGGCTCGTGAACAACGGCTACGCCGAGCGAATCCACGATTCGAAAGATCGACGCGTCGTGCTCGTGCAGTGTACGGACAAAGGAGCCGAAGCGCTGCAGCGCATAAAGGGCGATGTTGAAGCCTTGCTGAAGCATTACTTAAAGGAGATGGACATAGCGGAGATGCTTCGATTCGTTCAAACGTTCGAGAAAATAGCAGGCGAGCTTTCGAAGGATAATTAACGGACAGCGAACCGACTGAATAACAGAAGAACAGGAGATAAATACAAATGGAAAATACAAAACAAGCGGCAGCACCACTCATAGCAGCTGATTCCGCCAACAAGCGGGGTTTGTTGATCATCGGCCTGCTCATCGCGATGCTGTTTGCAGCGCTGGACGGTACGATCGTCGGCACCGCCATGCCGACCATCATCAGGGAGATGGGCGGCTTAGAGCTGATGGCATGGCTGACTACCGCCTACATGCTCACTTCGACCACGATCGTCCCAATTGCCGGCAAACTCGCCGATCTGCTAGGACGAAAGCTCGTTTATGTCAGCGGAATTATCATTTTCATAATCGGCTCCGCCCTATGCGGCGTGGCTGGAAACATTGAACAGCTTATTATTTTCCGCGCAATTCAAGGCCTGGGCGGCGGTATTATGATGCCGATGGCTATGATCATTATCGGAGACTTGTTTACAGGCAAGCAGCGTGCCAAATGGCAGGGCGTTTTTGCAGCCGTATTCGGTCTTTCCTCCGTGCTGGGACCTCAGGTGGGAGGCTGGATCGTCGATTCTTGGAACTGGCGCTGGGTTTTTTATATTAACTTGCCTGTTGGCGTGCTTGCTGCTGTGTTTATTGCGATTTCGCTTAGCGGCAAGAAAGCAGAAGGCCGCGTTAAATTTGACTGGGCCGGCATTTTCACCATGATTGTCGGCGTAGTCAGCTTATTGCTGGGTCTGTCGCTCGGCGGCAGTGAATTCGACTGGCTGTCTTGGCAAATCATTGGCTTATTCGTTCTTGCCGCCATTTCGCTCACGCTGTTTGTTCGTATCGAGTCGACAACGGAAGAGCCTATTTTGCCGGTTAAGCTATTTAAAGACAAAACGTTTACCATGATCAACGGGATCGGCTTCTTTATGAGCCTTGGCATGTTCGGCGCCATTATGTTCGTGCCGCTCTTCATGCAATGGATCGTCGGCATTTCGGCATCCGAATCAGGTACCGTCATGATGCCCATGATGGTATCGATGATGATATTCAGCGTTATCGGCGGTCAGGTCGTATACAAAATCGGCGTCCGCCTGCAGCTTGCAATCGGGATGATCGTCGTAGCTGTCGCGTTCTTCCTGCTCACGACGCTGGACGCAACGACTGATAAGCTGACGGCATCGTCGTTTATGGTTATTTTGGGTATCGGGATCGGTCTCGTTATGCCGCTGCTTACACTCGTCCTGCAGGAATCGTATCCGAAATCGCAGCTGGGCGTTGTAACGTCCTCGAGCACGTTCTTCCGTCAAATCGGCGGCACGTTCGGCATGACTTTGCTAGGTGCCGTAATGAACATGCAATCGAGCAGCCACTTAAAGGAAACGCTAGTACCTCTGCTCGGGCAGCTCCCTGAGGAAGCGAAGCAATTCGCAGAGCAAACCTCGGCAACCGTTGCTTCGAATCCGCAAGCCATTTATTCGACACTGCTTGATCCGAAAGTGCTCGCGCAATTTCCGAAAGAGCTTACAGATCAAATGGTGCCCGTCGTAAAGTCTACGCTTATCGATTCTCTGCATACCGTGTTTTGGGTCGGACTCGTATTCATATTGATCGGAACGGCGCTTACGCTGCTGTTGAAAAACGTGAAGCTCGTTCAGCCGCCAAAGGAAGAAAAGAAATCCGCAGGCTCTGAGCCCCAAATGAATCATATCTAAAAGCCCCTATTACTAAAAAAAGGCAAACTGCTGGAGCCGCGGCTCCAAGCAGTTTGCCTTTTTTTGCTGTAGTTTACTGTAGGCATCTTAGGCCTTTTAAGCTGGCTTCGTCATTCATTAAACGATTAAAACTCCTTCGATGCAGCCGCTTCTGTTTCCCCGGCTTCTACCGCTTCGATCGCGCTTGTTTCTTGTAAACCGCCTGCTTCCGACAGGGCTACAATTTCCATCGAGTCAGAAATCGCTTCTGTCTCCTCGGTGCCTTTGTTTCTTCCCCTTACGCTGCTTACAACGCTGCTAGCCGCTTGCTTCGTTTTGTCTGCGAATTGTGCCGCTTGATCTCCGATTTGCCTTGCAAAACGGCCAGTCGTGTCACTCACTTGACCTGCAACCCTCACTGTCGTATCGCTAACCTTCTGCGCTTGAGCCGAAATATCCTGACGCAGCTCCTTGCCAGGCTTTGGCGCGAGTAACAGTGCAGTAATCGAGCCGACAACTCCTCCAGCTAATGCGCCCAGCAAAAATCCTTTTGATTGTTTACGTGTTGACATTGTAGTCGCTCCTTTCATTGTTAGCGTGCTTTTCGTCTTCTGCTCTTTGATCAGGATTCCGATTCGAATACGGGTTCATGTGCATCTTCAGCAGGCGCCGCTGCCTTTCGGCTAGTTTGCCACAGCTGCCATGCAGTCATTCCTAGCTCAGCCCATTCAAGCGCTTCACCGACCTGACGCTTCGTCTCATACCGCTTCGCATGCTGCTCAGCCGATTCCGACAATACGGACGTTATACGCTGGGCTGCCGATGTTGTATGTGCAATCGCTCCTCCAACCTGCCCTGCCGCCTCGAACAGCTTGCTCGCCGATTGCAGCTGACGATGCATGACGCGAATCGTCTCCTCAGCCGGCTGTACGAGCCCGCTCAGCTCTAACGACAGCTTATTCAAATCCTGCCGCATCGACTCAGCAGCAGCTTGCAATTGCCCCAGCCTGCTAAGCGCTGATCGTAATGCTAACAGTATGCCCGCTACCAAAACGACAAATGCACCTGCAGCTATCGCCGCGCTCCATGTAACTATGTCCGCCATGCCCATATCCCTCCTCCTCAATCAATTGCAGCGCTTATCGTATGCGCTTCTAGACGAATGCCCACTTGCGTAATGACAGTATAAGCAGCATGGGCTTGTCATGACACAACCGAAATGAAAATCGTCTATTCCTATAACAAATAAAAGGATGCCTCAGCAAATCTTCTCAGATCTGCTAAGACATCCTATCGTTCTCCCATCTATTCCGTTAAACCGATATTAACCGATATGATAGCTGCACTTGCCTCCGCCCTTAGCCAAACATTCCGTACGTTCCACGGGTACATCAAGCAAGGATTTAAACAAGGAAAGCTCGCAGCTGCACGCCTGCTGGTACTTACCGGCAACCTGTGCAATCGGACAATTATACTCAAATAGCATATAGCTGCCATCGCTCTGTGTTTTCACTTCAGTCATGTAGCCTCCGGCATTCTGGATGGCAGCAAGCTCGCTTACCTTCTGCTCCAAGCTCTTGCCCGCCATACGCGGCTCATAACGTTCAAGCAGCTTCTTCTTGCGGCCTTCAAACATCCGGTCAATAAGCGCTGCAGTATCCGGGTCATCCGCCAGCTCGCCGAGCAAATCGAGTGCAAGCAAATGATAATTTTTTGGAAAAAGCTCATCTGCCTGAGCCGTCAGTTCGTAAGCATGGAGCGGTCTGCCCATTGCCTGACGCACAGATATGATGTTGACGCTGCCTTCGCTCTCCAGCGTATACATATGCCGCCGAATTGCCATCTCCGTTAATTCGAGCTCACTCGCTATGTCGCCAGCGTTCATTCTGCCGCCTGTTTTCAACAGCATCAATATACGCTCGCGCGTAGAGCTATCTTTTCTAGACTCTGCCGCCATGCCGGCAGCACCTGCCGCTTTCATCCGCTTCAACCCTTCACCACCTCTGCAGGCTTGATAGCGACATTGTATCGTATTTTGACTTTTTCGTAAATCAAGCTAATCGAGCTTACTTAGCAAGAACCTCTATTTGGCAGAAAAAGCTCATTGCCCCGCTCTACAGCTCGCGTTCCAAATAGTCTTCAACCGATTGCTTAAAGGCTGGCAGCAGCGTGGAAAGGGGATGGGAAAGCGGATGAAGCTCCGTTCTCTGCCAAACATAATAATCCTGAACTAACGGTTTGCGCAGCTTCACGAGATCGATCAGCGTTTTCTCCATATCGCCCGGAAATGCGCCTGCTTCTCCCGTAATTTCGATGATGTCCTCATAGCTGCTTGCATCCCGCAAAATAAACCCGTCGATGAGGAAGCTTCCGACATCCGTTACCGTTTCAACGGCCAGGTGCAGCGCTCTCTCCTGTGCCAATCCTTCAAGCACCGTACCCTGCCAATTTGCGGCAAGGGACTGCAGCGCTGATGCGATTTCAGCAATCGAATCCAAGCGCACGGCAATTTGTTCGCGATTTACATAATACATCAATCAGTCGCCCGCTTTCAGCCTTACTTCTTTTTTTTCGCCTTGCGTTTAAGCCATGCTACCATAATAATGCTGCTAAAAATAATGACCAGCAAATACGTCATCACTTCATAAACGTCTCTCATGTCGCTCATAAAACGTTAACCTGCCTCTCAGCTTTCAAAATCAACGCTGACGGAAGCTTCGCGGACTTGCATCATGTGCTCGATCACTTTTTTATGTACAGGGTGCACCTGATAAACTTCGAGCGCTTCCAATGATTCGAATTTCGTAATAAGCGCGATATCGTAAGAGCGTTCCGAATGCAGAACATCAATGCCCACTTCGATCGACTTCAACACTTCAATCTTCCCATCCATATCTCTAAGTACCTGTGCGGTACGCGCTACACTCTCTTCACTGCCATCCTTAAGTTTAAAAAAAACGATATGAGTAATCATTTTTATTTCCTCCTCTGAATTCGTTGCATGACTTTCGTCCTTTTGTCACATAATAACCTATGCAGTCGCATTACGGCAATCTTTAACGCGAAGGAGATCGGTACGTTATGCGCTATCCGGTTACAATTGTTGCTACATTAATTGGACTCGCAATCTGCTTGTTTAATTACACGGGGTATGACCCGCACAATTTTGTTTTTTTCATGTTCAGCATTCCCTCATGGGTCGTTGATTTATTTATCGACGTGCATGAGGTAAGCGTTCTGCTTATGTATGCACTTACCGTAATCACGTGGGCGCTGCTCGGCTTTATCGCCGACGTGCTCATCGCACGCGGCCGGGAAAGCGAGCGTCATCCGCGTTCAGCGCGATAGCTGTTCATTTCAACAAAAAGGAGCCTTTCGGCTCCTTTCGCATTTTTACAATCTGTAAATCGTTTTAGCTTTAGGCTGCTTCAACGATTAAAGTGGAATGCATCGTTGTGTGTCCTTGCCCGCATGGAATGGAGCAATAGATTTTATATGTGCCTGGCTTCGTAAATTCCAAATCCGTTTCCGGGTGGTCGTTATCCAGAGCTACTTGAAGCTCATCAATATGTAGCCCGTGAATGCCGCTTTTATTCGAAAGCTTAAGTCTAACTTTGTCTCCAACCTTAACTTTGTACTCTGGTTGATCAAATACGAAATCATTGGATGCTACTACCTTCATTAAAGTCATACCTTCTGGCAGCGAGGCTGACTCGTCAACCGGCTTAGCAGGCAAGGCGAATGTGAGCAAATATAAGCCCAGCAACGACGCCGCTGCAAATAAAGTAAACATAATCCACTTATGCATTGCTATGTGCTCCCCTTTGCGATCATAATGTCTACCTCTTATATTACATAAGATCGTCCGAAGTTCTCAACCTTAAACTTCGGAAAGAGGAAAAGTTTTTTTGTTATTTTGACAAAACCATGAACAAATTCAAAATCAGCTGGACAAATACTGTTTTAACACGCGTTCGGACTCCGCCTTCACAAAGCCCCACAGCATAAAAAATCGGTGATGGTATCCCCGGCAAACGTACTCGGTGTGCAAACCGTCCGTTTCGCGCTTCTCCTCGTACACTTTAATGCCCATCTCTCGAAACTGCCTTCTGATGGCAGCGAGTTCAAGCAGCACCCGGTCCTGCAAGCCGCGCAGCATAGATTCATAAAACCGCGGCAGCTTAATGGCTGAAGTGCCGATCACACGAATATCATGGTCCAAAATACGCATTACGATTCCAAGCAGCACGTAACGCTTCACCAGCACGAGCTCTTCCTCGGTCTGTATCGGCGGATGCGCAGCCGTTCTGACTCTGCCGCGGACTTCTTCCTCATTAGCGGCCATTGCCACCCCTCCAAACAAGAACATCTGTTCTTATTATAGCCAGCGGCGGCGATTTCATGCAAGCTAAATTGCGTTTATCCAAAAGTTACTTCTTATCCTTAAGCACTTCGATTATTTTGCGGAGCCGCTCAGGAAGCGGCAGACCGATCCGGCCATAATTTTCCGTAATGGAAATCAGCTCGTTGGCGATATAAAAATAGATGGCGGCGCCCATCGTCACATTGCTCGTCTCAAGCAATATATCGATTCGATGAGCGAGCAAAATAACGAGCAGCATTAAACCTTTTCGAGTCAAGCCCCATGCTCCAAAAACGCTATTTAAGCCTCTTCCCTCCTTGATCGATGCCGCGACCCCCGTAACATAATCGATGCCCATCGCAACTACTAATAAGGTAAGAGACTCTACCCAGCTGCCGAAAGCAAACGTAATGACTGAACCAACCAGACCGAAAACGGAACATAGCCAAATTAAGGGCATTATTCATCACACCTCCTTCATTTAAATGTGCAATATTATATGCATAAGAGGCGGTGGTTGTCCGTCTTCCCGTAAGCCGGCAGGCCGTTTTCTATGAAGCAGGGTTTTAACTTCAAATATTTTCATATTGGAAAATGCTAGGAAAGATAGTATGGTTTATAAAGCAATAATTTAGAGCGAGGGTGACAGGCATGCAATTATTTTTGAAACTTACGATCAAGTTGCTTCGTCTAAACAATTACTTTGTCTTCTTACTTACATTATTGCTCGTATTTATCGGATCTACGATTGCTTTCCTGCTTGAACCGGATACCTTCGGCCATTGGTTTAATTCGTTTTGGTGGGTCATGACGACGGTCGCGACAGTCGGCTATGGCGATTTCTTCCCAAAGACGGTGCCCGGCAAAGTGCTTGCCATACTGCTGTACGTGTTCGGAATCGGTCTGCTCAGCCTGTTAATCGGAAAAATTATCGATTCGATCGCTGAACTTCAGCGCAGAAGAGAAGGTGGAAAATTGAAATTTCAAGGTCAGGACCATATTATCGTCATTAATTGGAGCAAAAAAGCGCAGCTTGCGGTTGAGGATTTGCTGGAGTCGGATGCTAAGGTGGCCATCATTATTATCGATAACAGCGATAAGCATCCGTTCGACCAACAGCGGGTCCACTTCGTGAGCGGGGATCCAACATCGGCTGACGTACTTGAGCAGGCTAACATTCATTCGGCCCGTTCAGCGATAATTTTTGCCGATCCGAATATTGATGACACCTCGCTCATCGACGGCAAATCGCTGCTGATCGCTTCAAGCATTGAACAGGCGGCTCCCGCTGTCCATACGACGGTTGAAATCATACTGGAGAAACATATTCTCAATTTCCGGCACGTACAAGTAAATGATTTTATATTATCGCATGATGCCGTTTCCAGATTGGCCGTACGATCTGCACTAAAGGAAGGCAATGTGGATATTTTCATGCAGCTGCTCAGCAGAAAATATGGCGAGGACGTATTCGAGGTTGCCGTAGATCCGGGTTGGTCCACGTATGGCGATGCCTTCCAGGCGCTGCTGCGCAAAGGTGCCACCCTTATCGCGGATCGCGCCGACATGAGCATTAACCGCAAGCTAGATGCGCCTATACCGGCCGCTGCCCGCTTATTCGTTATTTCGAATGACGAGACCATCATGAAGATTAGATCAGAGAGGCGGTAGTAACGATGAATAGCACGCTGACCTACTTGGAATGGTCGGAGGAAGAACAACGCGTAGAACGAACCATTACGGAAGTCGATGTAACGCGTGACGATATTTTTGTTCGCAAGCTCGTAAATGCAACCGTATTCCGCAATAGCGTATTCGAGCATACGGCTAACGAATGCGAGGATGGCAAGCGCCATCATATTTATGCTAAGCCGTATAATGAATCCGACGATATCGTATACGGGCAGGCGATTCGCGCGGCCCTTTATGAATACGTCACCATCTCCCCTAATATGGAGGTCGAATATTTGCTGTGGAACGGCTACCGCTTTAATCCTTGTACGCTGGCGCAGCAATCCCCGGCCAGCCCGCTGGAATTCGCCCAGCTTCTGCTTGACCATTATATTGTGAGTGAACAGAGAACCTATGAGACGATCTATACCATCTATGATATGGATCGCAGCAAGATTGTCGTTTTTTTGAAAGGGGTGAACTTATAGATGAGTGATGAGCAGGCACAGCAGCGGGGAGCCAGCAGAGCTTCAAAGGAGACTGCAGCGGCAGCCGGCGCCAAATTTAAAGCGAATAGCCAGAAAGCGCTCGCTTTCGCCTTGATGCTAACCGTACCCGTCGCTCTCAGCGGCTGCAATACGGCCAACTCTACAGATTGTACCGATTACGACAATAACGGCTACTGCGATAATAACAGCGGCAGCAGTCGCGGCACTTATATTTCAAACGGCCAAACGTATAAGAAATCATCCAGCTACAAATCCGGCTCCAGCTCTTCAAAAGGCTTCGGCAGCTCCGGCATTAGCAGCGGCAGCAGCGGAGGTTAAGCACGTGCAGCGCGTCCTTCCGCTTTCTCTGTCCCATGGCGAGCTGTTTCAAGGCGAGCTTGCCCTAAGAATTCCATACCATCGCATGTTTGGCAAGCAGTACTGCCTGCCTGCCGTAACGCTGTACACACAGGCTGAATTCGAGGAGCTTCAGGCCGCCTCAGAGCAAGTCGACCAGATCTACACAAAGTCGCTGCGGTTTGCGCAGCAGCATTTGCCTGATGCTTTTCTAATCGGGCAATTAGGCATTCATCCCTCTCTGGTCCCGGCGGCGCGTATAGAAACACCATCCCACGGGGTATCCCGGCAGGACTGGATCGTAACGGCGCATGGGCTTAAATGTATCGAAAATAATACCGACACCCCAACCGGCATTCCGGAGACCGCATTTCTAGGAAATGCAATCGTCAGCCGTTACACCGCTCACCGCTCCGCTTCCGAGAAAATGCGCGATGCGCTGAAGGACGCGTTCAACAAGCTTATCGCCCACTACCGAAGCGAAGGCTTAACGGGTACGATCGCTTGCACCTGCTACGATTGGCATATTGAAGATAAATGCAATACGGAATATGTGATGGACGTGATTCGCGAGCTCGGCTATTCCGTCCTATTCATACCGCTCGACCAGCTCGTTATCGTAGAGGGCGACGGCTTGTACGGCGGCGGCGAACGCATCGATATTTTGTACCGCCTCTATCCGCTTGAATATTTAATTCATGATACCGGGGAGGACACCGGCTTGCCGATCGGTGAAGCGCTCATGGAGCTTGTGGGACTCGGCCGGCTTGCGCTCATTAATCCGCCGCAGAGCATTATTACGCAAAGCAAAGGCTTTATGGCGCTCATCTGGGCGTTATATGAACGGAACGAGCAATCGCGGGACGTGCTTGGCCATCCGCTTTTTGGCGGGACAGAGCTTGAGATCATTCGCAAATACCTTCTACCCACTTATTTTGAGAATACGGTATTCGTTCAGCAGCATATTCCTTATGTCGCCAAAAGCTACTGGGGGCGCGAAGGCAAGGGGACGGCTCTCTATTCAGGAGACGGTACGCTGGAGTCTGAGGAATGGGGTCATCAGGATTATGGGGAAGAAGCGGATGAAATGAAAATGTATTACAGTGAGCAGCCAAAAATCTATCAACAGCGCTTTGCGATGGAAGAAACCGGTGTAGATACCGATGAGGGTAAGTTCCATGGCTGTTTATTAACCGGCGTTTATGTCATCGGCGGTTCCTTCGCCGGCCTGCTCCCAAGAGTCGGCGCCAAAATTACAGGCGATATGGCTTACTACTGCCCCGCCGCCATTAGAGACTAACCGCGGCATACGAAGCCAGTTTTGCTTCACAAAACTTTAAGCCGATGCTTTCGAAGCCAGTTTTGCTTCACAAAACTTTGAGGAGGATCAATAATGAATGAATTTTGGCAAAATGCCGCTAATGTTGGGATCGGCCTCGTTCTCCTGCTCATCATTTTAGGCGCGGGCGCTTTCGTATTCAGTAAATTAACCCGTTATAACGATTCCGAGGAAATTAACAAAGGAAATCAAGCAGCAGGAATGTATATGGGCAGCAAGCTGCTGGGATTGTGTATCATTGTTGCAATGGTTTCGTATAGCTCCCATTCATGGGTGTCGATGCTTATCTGGTCCGCCGTCGGCATCGCCATTCTGTGCTTGGTCTATCTTGTATTCGATTTTCTTACGCCGCGCTTTAAAGTGTGCGATCAGATTAAGCAGGGCAACCTTGCCGTTGCCCAGCTTCTCCGCTCCGTCATCATCGGCGTATCCATCGTAATCGGCACGTTTCTAATGTAGCAGCGTCTGGCGCAATCAAAAGAAGGGCAACCATCCAGCAGCAATTTCTGCCGGGCGGTTGCCCTTCTTTGCTCACACTTACCTCTAACCACGCGGATTCAACCAATTAGAGAAATTTTCTTTCTCTATTTCACCAAAACTAACCAAATCTACTCGAATAGAGAAAATTTCTTCCTCTATTTGTCCCCATTCTCAAGTTAGCCTCAGCCATATCAGGCTACCGAGCCCGATTCATTCGAAAATTGGCTGTTATACAGGTCAGCATAGAAGCCGCCTTTTGCCAGAAGCTCGTCATGGCTGCCCTTCTCGATTACATCGCCGTGATTCATGACAAGAATGATGTCGGCATCCTTAATGGTCGACAAACGGTGGGCAATGACGAAGCTTGTTCGCCCTTCCATCAGCCTGCCCATCGCCCTCTGAATTTGCGCCTCGGTTCGCGTATCTACACTGCTTGTAGCTTCATCGAGAATAAGAATGGCGGGGTCGGCAAGAATGGCTCTCGCAATAGTAAGCAGCTGCTTTTGCCCCTGTGAAATGTTTGACGCTTCCTCATTTAGAATCGTGTCGTAGCCATCAGGCAGCGTCCGGATAAAATGGTCGGCATGCGCCGCTTGAGCTGCCTCGATAATTTCCGCATCCGTTGCACCCTCGCATCCATAGGCGATATTGTCGCGAATCGTGCCGTTAAACAACCACGTATCTTGGAGCACCATCCCGAACAGCATGCGCAGATCGCCCCTTCGCAGCTGTGTAATGTTCACGCCGTCAACGGTAATACGGCCTTCCCTTATTTCGTAGAACCGCATGAGCAGATTAACTAACGTTGTTTTACCGGCACCCGTCGGACCGACAATGGCGACCATTTGCCCTTGCTTCACATCTATGTTCATATCCCCGATAAGGTCAGCCTCCTCCTTGTAGCCGAACCTCACATGCTCAAAACGCACATTTCCTTGCGGCGAAGCAATGGCCGCCGCTTCTTTGCCGCTCGGCTCCGCGCTCTCTTCCTGCTCATCGAGCAGCTCGAACACCCGCTCCGCCGATGCAATCGTCGACTGGATGATGTTCGCGATATTCGCCGTTTGCGCCAGCGGCTGCGAAAACTGCCGCGCATATTGAATGAACGCTTGAATGTCGCCGATTTTGATCGCCTGACGCGTCACGAGAATACCGCCGACGACGCTTATCAGCACATAACCAATGTTGTTTATGAACGACATCAAAGGCATCATAATGCCGGTAATGAATTGCGCCTTGCGGCCGGAATGGTAAAGCCGTTCATTAATTTCATCAAAAACCGCTACCGATTTGCGTTCCCGTCCAAACGCTTTGACGATTTTATGACCGGTATACATTTCCTCCACATGACCGTTCAGCTGCCCAAGCTGCGCTTGCTGCGACTTGAAATAGCTCTGAGACCTGGAGGCGATAGCTTTTACAACAAAAAAGCTAAGCGGCAGCGTAAGCAGCAAAATAACCGTCAACAGCGGGCTGATCGTCAGCATCATAATAATGACGCCGATCAAGGTTACAATCGAGGTAATCAGCTGGGTCAAGCTCTGCTGCAGCGTATTGCTAATGTTATCGACATCATTCACGGCCCGGCTCAATATTTCCCCATGCGTCCTCGAATCGAAAAACGAGAGCGGCAGCCGCGCCAGCTTATCGTTCACGTCGCCCCGAAGCTCGTAAACCGTTTTCTGGGCTACTCCTGCCATTACATACTGTTGTATATAGGCAAAAAGCGAGCTCAACAGATACAGTCCGATCAGAATGAGCACGATACGCATAATGACAGCAAAATCGACGCCACCGCCCATTATTCCTTCAAATATTTCGGTCGTGGCGTTCCCCATCAGCTTCGGACTGACGATAGAGAACACTGTACTCAGCACGGCCATGAAGAACACGAAGATCAGCTTCATCCGCTGCGGCTTTAAGTAAGCGAGCAGCCTGCGAAGCGTTCCTTTAAAATTTTTCGCTTTCTGCACCGGCATCCCCAGCGCGCCCATCGGCCCGATGCCAGGCCCCATCGGACCTCTGCCTGGAGGGCCAAAGCCGGGTCCGCCGCCCGCTGCGGGCGGTCTTTTATCATGCGGACGCTCACTCATGCGATCTCCTCCTCTGACAGCTGCGACGATACGATTTCACGATAAACGCTACTTGTTTGCATCAATTGCTGATGCGTGCCGATGCCAGCAATTGCGCCTTCATCAAGGACGATAATTTTATCGGCATGAATGACCGTGCTTACCCGCTGCGCCACAATAAGAACTGCGGCATGCCGCGTTTCTTCCTTCAGAGCTGCCCGCAGCAGCGAATCCGTCTTAAAGTCGAGAGCAGAGAAGCTGTCGTCAAAAATATAAATGTCCGGCTTCCTCACGAGCGCCCGCGCGATGGAAAGCCGCTGCTTTTGTCCGCCCGACACATTCGTGCCGCCTTGTGAAATAATCGAGTCATAGCCCTCCGGCATCTCGGCTATAAAAGAAGCAGCCTGTGCAACCTGCGCAGCATACCTGACCTCTTCGTCCGCTGCCTCTTCTTTGCCAAACCTGATGTTGTCGCTGATCGTTCCGGTGAACAGCACTGCCTGCTGGGGCACGTAGCCGATCTTCGCCCGCAGGTTTTGCTGTGCAAGGCTCCGAACGTCCAAGCCATCGATTAGCACGTGACCCGAATCGACATCGTAAAAGCGCGGAATAAGATTGACGAGCGTCGACTTTCCTGATCCGGTACCGCCAATAATGGCAGTCGTCTCGCCCGAATTCGCGGTGAACGAGATCGCCGACAATGCCGGCTTCTCTGCTCCCGGATAGCTGAACGTAACGTCGCGGAACTCAACAGCACCGCCTGCCCCCGCGCTCCGGTCATCCGCTGCGTCATGCGCGTCTTGAATGTCCGGCTTCATGCCGAGCACCTCATTAATCCGAACGGCAGATACCGAAGCGCGAGGCACCATAATGAACATCATCGCCACCATAATCAATGAGAAAAGAATTTGCATCGCATATTGGAGAAAAGCCATCAAATCCCCGATCTGCATATCGTTATTGCTAATCCGGATACTACCGAACCATAAAATCGCGATGCTGGACAAATTAAGAATAAGCATCATCATCGGCATCATAAACGCCATCACTTTATTTACCTTAATGGCCGTATCTGTTAAATCCTTATTCGCCTTATCGAAGCGCCGCTGCTCAAAGCCCGTCCGATTAAAAGAACGAATGACGCGTATGCCCGTCAAGCCTTCGCGCAGCACCAGGTTCAGCTTATCGATTTTGATTTGCATCGCTTTGAACAGGACGACACCCTTGGAGCCGATAAAAATAATCGTCCCTGCGAGAACCGGAACAACGACAACGAATACGAGCGACAGCGTGGCGTCCTTCGAAACCGCCATAATGATGCCGCCAATGCACATCATCGGCGCCATTACCATCATGCGCAGCATCATAATAAGCACCTGCTGCACCTGCGTCACATCGTTGGTTGTGCGCGTAATGAGCGAGGCCGTTCCGATTTTATCAAATTCGTGCAAAGAGAAGTTTTCCACATGGGCAAACAGCTTGCTCCGAATCCGTTTGCCAAAGCCTGCTGCGATAGCGGAAGAATAATAGCTGGCCGCGATGGAGAATAGAACGCCCGCAGCGGTAATGAGCAGCATGAAGCCGCCAAGCTTCACTATATAGCCCGTATCTCCTTTAATAATGCCAATGTTCACGATATCCGCCATCAGTGTAGGCAAATAAAGTTCTGATAGCGATTGCAAAAATACGAGCAGAAACACGAATGCGATCATTAACCCATACACTCTCAAATCGCGAAATAATTTTAACAGACGGCATCATCTCCACTCAGCTTTTCATACAAAACTACCATCTATTTTACCATACCAAAATTATGAAATTCAAAAGAGGCTAACAAGCTTCGCAACGCGCCTGCTGCCTCTTATAAATGCAAAAGGAACCATCGCTATAGCTCGCGTGATTCCTTCGGTGTTTCTTATTCAGCTTGGCTTGCTTCTCCTGCAGGCTGGGTGTGCGTTTGATGGTTGGATTGACGCCCTGCCAACTGCCTCGCATAACATCCGGCGTCACGCGCCCTTGCTGCGCCAGCTTTTGTCTAGCTTTTTTCGCTTTGCTAATGGACATAATTGTTGTCCTCCTCAAAAGTTTTGTGAAGCAAAACTTACTTCGTAAGCACATGCTCGTTTCTGTGAAACAAAACTTACTTCGTAAGCCTTCACTCTCTTCCTTCTATTATACGCTGTAAGCGTCATTTGCGAAAGGTGCTTACAACATCTGCAAAACTGAAAATTCGTTGCGAAGCATGGAAAAGACAAGGAGCTCTACGAAGTTCCCCTCCTCGATTTCGTATTCCCTTAATTCGCCGGCTTGCTTGAAACCGAGCTTAGTCAGCAGCCCGATCGATGCAGCGTTTGCAGGATCTACCTTCGCTTCGATGCGATTTAATTTCATGCTGTTGAAGCCGAAAGCGAGAATCGGTGCCGCCACTTCGCTCATGATGCCTCTACGCCAGTAGCTTGGGGCCAAATCATAGCCTATCTCAGTATGGCCATGCTCCTTCAAATAATGCAAAAAGCCGCAGGTGCCGACCACTCTGCCTGAGCACTTCTCTTCGATTAGCCATCTTATGCCTATTTGCTGGGTAAAAATCTCCAAATGCCAATTCATTTCATGCCATGCCTCTGCCTCAGCGGTGAATGGCAATAAAGGCGTATATTTCAGGACCTCCTCCTCCGAATAAAGCTCGAACAGATCGCGGGTATCCCGTTCCTCCGTTTTGCGCAAAATAAAACGATCGGTTTCCATTTGAGGAAACGCATGAAACGAAAACGATATTGACATGGGTCCCGCTCCTTTGTTCATTTTAAGCTTCCTGGAAGGTCGCTAATGGAGGCGTCGTGCTGGATAATGGCAGCTAATAGTCCTGGAAAGCGAATATTCAAATCCTCTGAGCGCAGCGTCAAAAAATGCTGAGTGCCTTGTTTGCGAACATTAATCACGCCGGCCTCACGCAAGGTGCGGACATGATGCGTCATCGTAGACTTCACGACCGGAAAATCAAAGTAGCCGCAGGATTGCTCGCCGCTCTTAGCAATAGCATGAACAATGCTAAGCCGGATAGGATCACTTAACGCATACAGCACGGAAGTAAGCTCAATATCATCGCGATTGGGATGAAATAAAATTTTCAAACGCATTCTCTCCTTTTCTCATCATACTCTCATTGCATTATAACACAACCCGTGCTATATTTTCATTGTACGATAATTATCGTACAATGAAAATAAGACAAATAACCACTTTGGAGGTACCATGAGAAACGCTACCGCTATTAACACGTCTCCCTTGACCACCGGAGAACGACCCGCCTTTCGAGACGGTCTCGTCATCCCTCTGTTAGGTTTAACCATTATTATTGTCATTATGAATACGATGATGTTTAATCTGGCACTTCCCCAGGTGACAGCTGAATTCATGCTTTCCTCTTCAGCAGCCTCATGGATCATAACCGGCTATTCCATCGTCTTTGCCATTTCATCCATTACCTACAGCAGGCTCTCCGACTTTGTTCCCATTCGCAGATTGCTGACAATTGGATTATTGGCAATGGGCGGCGCTTCTGTGCTTGGGTTTTTTAGCCATCATTATGTGCTGCTGCTCGTTGCGCGGCTCATTCAAGCATCAGGAGCAGGCTCTGTTCTTAGCTTAACGATCGTACTAAGCACAAGATTCATTCCGCTCTCCAGACGCGGCAAATCAATGGCGCTCATTACTTCCGCAGCATCGCTCGGCCTTGGTCTCGGGCCTGTAATCGGCGGCGCGATTACGCAATATTTGGGCTGGAACGATCTGTTCATCGTAACCGGCATCTCGCTGCTTCTAATTCCTCTGTTCCATCGTCTGCTGCCGGATGAAGCTGTAAGCAAAGGCTCCTTCGACATCATGGGCGCGGCATTTATCGGAATCGGATCAACCGGAGTGCTGTTGTTTATAACAAATCATTTTTGGATTGCGCTTATTGGCGGAATCACAGCGCTCATTTTATTTTGGATTCGAATTAACCGCGCATCGAATCCGTTTGTTCAGCCTTCATTGTTCCTTAATAAAAGGTATATACGCCTCATTACGCTCGGCATCATTTCGTACATTAACAATTTTTCAACGCTGTTCTTGCTGCCGCAGGTGCTCATTCACTTATTCAAGCTGACGCCCGGCCAGGCCGGTCTCATTATTTTCCCTGGGGCGCTCGTCGTGATGCTGGCCTCCAAACGAATTGGCAAAATTATTGACCGCTACGGAAACAGCATACTGCTTCGTCTCACCCCGTGGCTTTTGCTTACTGCCGCCATTTCTTTCGCCTTATTCGCAGATCGTTCCATCTACGTTGTCATGGTCATAAACATGCTGATGAGCGTCGCGTTCTCTGCCTTAAATTCCAGCGTCTCCAACGAGCTATCGCGAATATTGCCAGGCGAGCATGTAGGCGCAGGAATGGGTTTGTTCCAGCTATTGCAATTCATCAGCGGTGCTTTCAGTGTCGCGATTAGCGGTATCGTGCTATCCGCGCAGAGCACGCTTCCGCTTGACCGTTCATTCTCGATTATTTTCTGGGGCATGGGCATCATTGCCGCTTTGGCTATTATCGTTTCTTGGCTGCACTACGCATCTTCCAGGCCGCAGCAGCTTGGAGAAAACCAGCAGCAATAAGCTACTAAATATGCTTCAGCGCCTCCTTCTTGCTTAGCGGGGAGAGATCCGTTTCTTTAACAAACCGGTGCACAAGGGCTGCATCGGTTTTTGCATATTCCCGAAGCGCCCAGCCGATTGCTTTGCGTATAAAAAACTCGCTCTCGTCCTTCGTGCGGCGTATGTAGTCAAATAACAGCTCCGTATCGGTATGCTGTTTATATTTTAACTGAAACAATATAGCGGTCCGGCGCAGCCACAGGTTATCCGAATCAATCCAGCGCTCCGTATAATCCGCAACTAATTCCGGGTATTTCGACAAATGATAACCGATTAAATGCGCTGCCAAAAAATCAACCGTGTCCCACCACGATTGAGTCGTCACCCACCGCTCCAGGACATCGATATGCGACGGCTTCGCCTCCTTGCTGTATTTCTCAAGCAAACCCATCGCCACATAATGGAATTCACGCTCCGTCAGCTGCCACAGCTGCTCTGCGGTTTGAAGCAGCTCCCCGCCCTGCGGCTTTTCGTTCTGTTGCCAAAACTCCCGAAGCAGCTGCGTTCGCTCAGGCGTCTTCATGCCCAGAAATACGAACTGGTTGCGCATATACGCCTCCATCGGCTCTGCCTTCTCGGGATTGGCATGCTCTCTAAATTTTGCTTCCAGCGCCATTGCAATTGCATTCATAGGATAGCAGCTCCTTTTCTTTGAACATAGCACAAAGCAGCCCGGGCCATCAATGATGGTCAGAGCTGCTTATCCTTTTTTATCGCTATTTGGACCGGTTAGATCGACTCATCATGCAAATATCTGAAAAAAGGCTTATCAACCCAAAATTGAATGGGCGTTACAATTACATTCGGATCAATAGCCTTCAAACCTGCAATAACCTTCGCGGAATCTTCATTAAGCGAGAATGGATTTACGGTATAAGGGCTGTCTGGATCGGTAATGAAATTGTTCGTAATCACTTCATAATCCTTCAGTTCCGTTTGTGAATAGTATAGCGGCTGCCACCATGATTCAACAATCAGACCCGCCTGGCCATCCTCATTTTTCTTCGCGTACGTTAAAATTACATCCTGGAAAGCAGCTTTATCCGCCGCGTTCGCAAATTCGAATTCAAGATCATACTCTTTTGCGTAAGAAATAAAGTTGCCATTTTCAATTTGAACAACGTTTGGACCTGGATCGCCCCACTCGGCCAAATAAATAAACGCGGATGTCTTGGGCTCGAATTGCACCTTGGCGTTCAGACCTTCACTGCGCAGCAGGCCAATCAGTTGAATGGCATGCTTGAAATCGGAATGTCCGTATATGAGGGACAAGGAATCAATAAAGTTAGCATCGTAACGGGAATCTTTAATGCTGTAGCCTGTAATCAAATCCTGCTTTAAAGCCGTATTTACAAGCGATTGCAGCTTGGGAGCATCAATAAGATCAGAGGTTTCATAAGCACTGCTCAGCATAGCGTAAATATCGTTATCATCAACATAGCCGATATACTTCTTGTACAAGCCTTTTGTAATAAGCACTTTACCGAGCAGCGTATGGATCAGTTGATCGCTCGCCGCATTTTTTGGCTTAAAGCCGGAATATAGTTCAGCAGGCAGCAAGCCCGTGTCAATCGCTGCGGCTATCTCTTGTGAGCCCTTGGTGCCAAGCGCGGTGCTTTTTACTTTCAGCTTAGTCAAGGCTTTGTTTACTTTAGCGGCCGGGTATGTATACGCGAGCTCCTTCAAGTCTGCTGCTCTTACAGCAATCGCAACCGCTACGGAAGCGGTAAGCACTTGCTCGCCTTGAATAGTAGGCCCGGACAAAATCCCTTTTTCATACAAAGCTGCAGCCGGTGCATACAACTCGCTATCCGGCAGCACATCCGGGAAGGCCACTGTTTTTGAAGATGGCTCGTAGTCTAATATATCTGCCACCGCTTCAATGAATTCGCCTTTCGTCACCGTTCCGGAAAGACTGACATTAAACTTTTCTTTCAAAAACTGCTTATACTGTGCTACGCCGTCCTCCTGTGATGCAGGAGCTGCCGGCGATGCCGCAAAAACTGCTGATTGTGTGAAAATGATAGAAAAGGATACGAGGAGTGCGGCTAGCAATTTGGTATACGAGACTTGTGTTTTTCTCATAGACATGACCTCCGTATTTTATAATTCCTATGCGATTAATCGGCATTAATTAATGTTCCATAGTATACCAATTGAAAAACGCAGGTGTCAATGAATATATTTTATTTACGCGTCATATAGACTTTCACGGCCTAATTAATCGCCGTGCGTGACTCACATGAAAAAAAAGGATGCCGATCAACTGATCGCCATCCTTACCTTGGTATAATTGAATCCAGCTCTTGTTAACAGACGTCACTCCCCCGACTTCTTTCGTACCGGATACAGCATCGTGAAATCGAATGTCTCGATTGTACCAGCTCAACCGCGATCGCTTCTTGCAAAATAACCCTCTCTCCTCATTCCCGCTAGTCCTTGGTTTATTTCGCGCGAATGGGAAAGTAGATGTCAATTTCACTATTCGGGTCGTCCGGCTGCGTGTAGCGCTGGTCATAAAACTCGAATTCATATTTGCCGGTACGGGTGCCTCCGTCGTATTCGTAAGGGCTGTTCGGCAGCCAATGTCCCCAGAAATGCCCGAAAACATCGCTAATGCCGTCAAGCGGGCCGCGGGAAGTCAGTACGATATAGCGCGCAGCCGGCACTTCGATTCGTATCATGCCCTCAGGAATGTCACTGTCCTGAAAGATTTGCACAGCGGCTGTATACTCGAATGGCGCGCCGGGCAGGTTATCCGGGTTTTGCAGCATGAGTCCGAAGCTGCGCCAGCCGAGCTGGCCCGGAATTTCCGGAATACGCTTGCCGAATCGCTCCCATAGCTTGGCGATAGCGTTCTCAGATGGCGGTAAAGTTGTATCAAATTGGATCGTTTCGGTCATGCCGACGACGCTAAAGGCAGGCTTCTCGATGATTTTGGTTTCAATAATCATAATCGGTCAATCTCTCCTTTAAGTTAATTTGACAGCGTTTCTTTTATTATTTCCGCATGTTTTGGAACATTCCTGCCCAAAGGCGAGAAAAAATACCATTTTATTCCGGTAATCATGATTTCCGTTTACCCTCTAAGTATTGAATCGTATACGCAATAAAATCTTGTACAATCTGCGGACAAGAGCGGCGCTTATGCCATACGAGTCCTACGCTCCGGCTGCATTTGGGTTCGATAATGCTGAGCTTGGCTGTTTGCAAATCATATACTCGTTTACTTGTGACCAGCGGCGGGAAAAAGGCGACGCCAAGACCTTTTTCCACCAGCTCCTGGGTAATGCCGGTTTCGACGCCTTCGAAGGCATAATTAGGACTAAATCCAGCTTCCGCACAGAAGGCATCCGTCATCCTTCTAAAATCGAATCCATACGGCATGACGATAAAGGGATCATCTTTGACCTCAATTAAACGGATGCCGTCTCGACCAGCCAACGGGTGATTTAGAGGAACAGTCAGCATCAGCTCTTCTTCAAGCACCGGCAGCCATTCTATCTCATCTCCTACAATGGGAGTTGTAGAAATTCCGACATCTATTTCTCCGGATTCCAGCTGCTTTTTCATATGATCGCTGGATGCCTGAAATTGTCTGAACCGCGCTTTCGGATGCTTCTCCAGAAAGGCGCCAAGCAGCTCCGGCAAAATCGTCGGTATCGTGACGGCCACGGTAATGAGCTGGCTTTGCTTCTCCGCTAGTATGGCTAACGCCTGCTCTCCGTTTTTTAATTCGGCAAAGACGTTTTCGACCGTGTGCAGGTACGCTTCTCCAAGCTTATTTAGAGCAATTTTTCTGCCCTTGCGTTCAAACAACTCGTAACCGAGATCGTTTTCCAGCTTGGAAATCATTTTGCTGAGCGCAGGCTGGGATATATTCAAGGCTTGAGCAGCCTTTGTCAGATGCTGATATTTTGCAACCAGCTGAAAATATTTCAATTGTAAAAAGTCCATTTCCGGATTCAATCCTTTGATGAGCAAAGTAGAGTTCTGCTGCATGTCATTTCGGTATTTTGAGCGTTGGTTCCTTCCATTTCATGTAAACATCGCTTGCAGAACCGCTATTATCGCTATCTTTCAATAAATAGCCTTTGCGGCCTGCCCATGCGCCTGACAGCAGCAGTAGCACGGATATGAGCATCAGCAGGAGCCTCGGAATCGTCCAGCTGTTAGTCAAATCATAAATCCAGCCGAACAAAATAGGCCCTGCTGCGGCAAGCAAATACCCGAACGATTGCGCCATACCTGAAAGCTCCGCCGCTTCCTGCGCATTGCGGGTGCGCAGTCCGAATAATAACAGCACGAAGCTTATAGCCGTGCCTGTGCCGAGGCCAATCAAGACCATCCATACGGGAAGGAATGACACAGGGCCAAAGGCCAATCCGGCAGTGCCTGCAAAGACGAATCCTCCTGCCGCAGCGCCAATCCCGCTCTGGCTTAAGAGCCGCTGCGCGATAATCGGGATAAAAAACGTCGCTGGCAGCGAAGTAAACTGGATGATGCTGAGCATCCATCCGCTTTGGGCAGGCTCCACTCCTTGCTGGCTAAGCATATCGCCAAGCCAGGCGGATAGCAGGTAAAAAGGCAGCGACTGCAGCCCCATGTAGATCGTAATATTCCATGCCTCTGCTGACTTCCACAGCTCAACGGGGAACCTGGCCGATTGATTTTGGCGCTCCGTTCTTGCAAGTCCCTTAACGCAAATCTGCGGCAGCCAAATGACAATCGTGGTCACGGATAAGACTGACCAACATAACAAGGAGCCCCGCCAGCCTAAGCCGGCTTGTTCAGCCAATGGAAGACTAATTCCGAAGCCGACAGCAGAAGATAAATTCATCGAAGCGATGTAAGCGCCTGTCAGAATTCCCGCCTTTTGCGGCTGCTTTTTTTTGATCATGCTCGGAAGCAGCACATTCCCGGCCGTAATGCCGATCCCCATCAATGCGGTTCCTGCTATCAGGAAGAACACGGAAGGCAGCGAGCGCATAAATATTCCGGCGGATAGAAGCAGCAAGGCGTACATCAAAGCAGCCTCGATTCCGATTCGACCAGCTATGCGGGGAATCAGAGGCGAAACGGCCGCAAACGCAATTAACGGTAACGTCGTGATCATCCCTGCCAGCGCGCTGTTCATTCCGGTACTGCTCTTTATAAGGCTGAGCAATGGTCCGATCGACGTGATCGGCGCTCTCAAATTAGCTGCTACGAACAAAATTCCCAGCACCCACAGCATCGTTTTCTTTATAGTTGCCTTATCATCATCCGGTGTAGCCGTCATTTCTTTCGATCTCCCTTCAATTATAAACCATTCTGCTCCTTCCAATTATAAACACGGAAAGATCCGGCGAAAAATACATATTAACTTAACAATTCATAACCTTTTGGTTATGAGGAGTAATGCCGGTTTATACTTGAACAGTTTGCAGTGTCTATTTAGGGGGCACCCGACACACGGCAGTAATGGCAAATCGAACACGAAAACCTCGGCATACCTAAAAAAGAGCCTTCGCCGCAGCAGCGGCAAAGACTCTCAATCATTATGATTTATGAATTGTTCCTGTTCTTTATCAAAACAATCGAAGCAAATTAAATGTTTGTCTTCTAATACTACTCCGTTAATAAATCCATCATTGCAGAAAATTTGCTTTTTACATTCCTTGCAGTGTCCAACAAGCTCCTGCATTATGATTACCTCCCAAGTTGTAAACTGGCTCCTCCACTAGTCTAGAACCATACTATTCCATTTTAATAGCATACAATCCTGCCAAACTGCGAAAAGACCTGCCGACAGTCCGGCAGGTCTTCTCCTGATGTTTATTGAGCGCTCGTCCCGTTACTTCAACAATTCCACTATTGCTACAAATTCTCGAAAATATCCTAAACCATTTTCTCATCATCCGGTTGCTGGCTGCCTTCGAACGTTCGCTGAACGTGATCGACCATCTCCTCTACCGCACCGCTGACCATATCCAATGGGCTGGATTTCTCATTTTCCTTGGGCGTGTTGATGCCTGCTACGGTATTGGAGGTTTCGTTATATATTTCATTAAATTCATCATGGTCCGGTGTTTCCTTGCTCATATGACTCACCACCTTTATCTTAACGGTATGGCCCTATTTTACCCCAAACCACCGCATTAGAAACGGGCACATTCATTGCTCAAACGATTACGGTTTATTAGCTTTCCATATATATCTGTATTCTTTCATACATAGTTTTCCGTTAATCATGTTCTCTTCAATCTTCATTTCCAATTCCTTACTTAATGAAGGATCAGTATAGTCTGGATTGCCGGGCATTCCTGAAATAAACTTTGTAAATTCAGTCTCATTTGGAAAATAGATAACAGCGCTATTGAACTCTTCAATTTGAATATTTATAAATCCATTATTAAGTAATCTTTCTTTAACTGTTGTCAACGCTCCGGAATGTATTCCGAATAATGTGCCTCCGGAGCAAAGTATTCGGCTATGATTTATAATAGATGTTGGTCCTCGTCTGTCATAAATGAAATCAAATTGTCCGTCACTAAAAGGCAAATCCGCCTTAGTAGTAGCGAAAATAAAATCCACATTGTTCACTTTACTATCTATCTTCATTGATTCAGCGATCTTAATCATTTCAATTGAATTGTCAAATCCTATAATCGATTTAGCATGTCGTGACATTTTTATTGTGAAATCCCCATGCCCGCACCCCGCATCTAATACGGAATCAAATGCAGGCAGCATACCCGCTAGTCTTTCTTCATATATCTGCTCTGCGGACACACCATCGATCGTAAATACGGCATTGCTTCGATATCCGCCATTTCTTCTAGCAATCATATCGTACCATTCTACTCCCATGAATCAATCCTCCAAATTGTCAACGATCTCTATTACAAAGCTCCATAACACAATATCATAAATTGGTTATTTATGGAATGAAAGCAAAAACGACCGAGTATATAAAAAATAAACAAAGAGGAGCTGCGCAAGCGCACTCCTCATTAATCGTTCTACATCAAACGTAAGCTATTTATTTTTCCGGGAGACGCCTGCTTGAATAAACAGAAGATCATAAGTGGCAGCGACGCCTCCCGGTATGCTGAACTTATTCTCGTATTCCTTATACATGCCGGTAAACAGCTGCCGCAGGCTGAGTCCGGGACGAGCTGCCGCTTCCGAGGTGCTCGCTCCTACCGCTTTTACCGAGTGGAGAAATTCTCTTGCTGAAGCATATTTTTCCGTTTGAACCACACGCTCGCATCGGATCGTGGAGAAGCCTGCTTCCTCAAGTAAGCTCTGCCACTCCGTGGTCGATAGATACGACAGTCCGTGCCGCTGAGGCTCCATTCCGCCGGCCCGATAAACCTCATGAAACGCCTCGTGGAGCTCGCGAAACGTGTCCGGTCCGAATGTTGCAAATACGAGCAAGCCTTCAGCGCGAAGCAGCCGCCGAAGGTTCCCCAGCGTTTCCCGCGGACGGCTAAGCCATTGAAAGCAGGCATTGGAGACGATCAGATCGAACGATTGCGCCGGAGCGTCGGTCGCCCACTTTTCGGCATCGGCATGCAAAAAGCGAACCCGGGACGAGCCGCTTTCGTTAGACGCCCTGACACGCTGCTCAGCAGCCTCCAGCATTGCAGGCGCCAGGTCAAGCGCAGTAATCGATGCGCCCGGCCAATCGTTTACAAGCATTTCGGTTAACGTCCCCGTACCGCAGCCGATCTCGGCAATGTGCAGCTTCGATGACTCTCCCTGATCCGCCGCCGCGCGCAGCTGTTTTGCAAGACGGTCCGCCATGCTGCGCTGCACGTGGGCATGACTGTCATAGGAACCCGCTGCACTGCGGTTAAATTGTCGTCGAATAGCGTTTTTCCTGCTGCTCAAGCCACCATCTCCTTAACGCTTCGGCTATATACGCTTCCCTTCCTGCAAACGGCGCGTGACCGCAGCCGGTTAATGATAACAGCTGCGCATGCGGCAGAAGCGACTCCAGCTCTTCCGCAGCGCCGAAAGGACAAATATGATCCTCGGTTCCGTGGATAAGAAGAGCCGGACGCACCATTTCCGGCAGCAAGGAGAGGCACTCCTCGCTTTGTAAAATCTGAAGACCGGCGATTAGCGCCGAAGTTGTCCAGCCTCCTGCCGGCGGAAGAGTTGCACCGAGACCAGCTTCCCATTCCGCTTCCGTAAACACGCTCTGCCGGAATTTGGTTTCTGCTTCCTGTCGGTCTTTCATCAGGCTTTTGATCATTTGCCTGACATGGGCATCCGGCCAGCCGCGGTCCTTCTGTTCTTTTGGACGGGTAAACCGGGCTGTCCCCGCGAGCAGCAAAAGACCGTCCGCTCCCGCTTTTTCTGCGAGTCTAAGTGCCAGCAGCGCTCCAAGCGACCAGCCTGCGATCAAAAGCGGTCCTTTAGCCGTCGAAGCTGCATGCAGCGATAAATCATCTCTTACAGCCCGTTCGGTCAGCTTCAGCATTTCCTCTGGCGTAGCCGCCGTGCTGTAATAATCGACAGTAATATGATGAAATTCCGGTAACAATGAGTGCAGCCGGTCGAATACTGTATTCGGAAAGCTCCATCCGGTTAGCCACAAGATGGTACCGGATTTCTCCTGCTGCATTCCGAAACGATCTCCTGATGAATGAGCGTGTACCGTCATGAGCTCACCACTCCCAGCCGAAGTCCGATATGATGAATTCGGATGGCAGCGTCCAGCAATTCCTTATCGGTATGAGCGGCTGATAAGGAGAAGCGAATTCTCGCCGTTCCGTCAGGAACAGTAGGCGGCCGGATGGCCACCGCCGCAATACCTTCCCCTTCGAGCGCTTTACTGAAACGAAGGGCTAATTCGTTATCGCCGATAATCACCGGTACGATAGGAGAGTCTCCGGCACCAACGTCAAAGCCTGCCGCAAATAACGAGGATCGGAACAATTTGCCAGCCGAAAGGAGCCGCTCGCGACGCCAATGATCGTCTTTTACCAAGGCTAACGCCGCTGAAATACCGGCTATAAGGGAAGACGGCAGCGCCGTTGAATAGATAAGCGGCCTTGCCTTGTTGATTAGCCAGCGAATTAATGTCCGGCTGCCGCACACATAAGCGCCGTAAACACCGAATGATTTGCTGAACGTTCCCATATGAACATCCACCTCGTTCTGCAGACCGAGCTCATGGCATAATCCCTCGCCACGTCGACCGTAAATTCCCCCGCTGTGCGCCTCATCCACCATCAGCATCGCTCCGTACTCATGTTTAAGCGAAACGAGCTCGCGCAAGTGTGCTTGGTCACCGTCCATAGAGAAGATAGCATCCGTAACGATCAGTTTGCGACGTTTATCTCGGTGCTTGTGCAGCAATACCTTCAAATGCTCCATATCGTTATGCCGGTACCTTGCATGTTCTGCGCGGCTGAGTATAATGCCGTCCACAATGCTCGCATGGTTTAGCTGATCGCTGAAAACGACATCGCCACGACCCGCGAGCGCACAAATAACACCGGAATTAGCCATATAGCCATTTGCAAAAACAAGCGCCGCTTCACTATTCTGCCAAGCAGCCAGCGCTTCTTCGAGACGGCCATAAGGCGGCCGGTTGCCGGTCACCAGACGTGAAGCGCCGGAGCCTCCTCCTTCGGTAAGCAGCATTTCGCGAATCGCTTCAATAATCGCGGGATGCTGCGCAAGCCCAAGGTAGTCATTGGAGGCCAGATTCAGCAGCACTTGTCCTCCGCGCACCGTATAACCAGGACAATCCGGAACCGGGGCACTGTCACACAAGAAGCGTTCCAACGATGCGTCAGTTAATTGCTCAAGTTCTTTTTCCATCCAGTTCATGTTCACTACCGCCTCTTAAAGGGCATTCAATTCTATCTCAAATCCCAAATCTTCAATCATGTGATGATCAGACGAAATCTCTTGGCCTGCAGTCGTTAAATAGTCACCTACAAAGAGTGAATTCGCAGCGTACAGCGACAAAGGCTGCAGCGTACGAAGATTGACCTCGCGGCCGCCCGCGACACGAATCTCTTTAGACGGACAGATGAACCGGAACAGCGCCAGTACCTTCAATGCTTTCATAGCCGGCGTGCGGCCTGCATTTTCAAGAGGGGTTCCCGGAATCGCATTCAGGAAATTGATCGGAATCGAATCCGCATCGAGTTCACGGAGCGCGAAAGCCATTTCAACAATTTCTTGATTCGTTTCACCCATACCGATTATGACGCCGGAGCACGGGGACATGCCGTATGTTTTCACCTTCTCCACCGTTTCAACGCGCTGGTCGTATGTATGAGTTGTAGTAATAGACGGGTAGTTCGCTTTGCTTGTGTTCAAGTTGTGGTTGTAACGGTGTACGCCCGCTTCCGCTAAACGTTCGGCTTGGCCGTCCTTCAAGATGCCCAAACAAGCGCAAATTTTGAGCGGCATTGTGTCACGGATTTCTTTTACCGCATCCACAACTTGATCCAGCTCCTTCTCCGTCGGACCTTTCCCGGCCGCTACGATACAATAGGTTCCTGCTTTGCGTGCCATAGCCTCGCGTGCTCCTGCAAGCAGCGTGTCTTTGTCGAGCAAAGTATATTTTTGAACCGGCGCCGTAGATACGATAGATTGTGAGCAGTAGCCGCAGTCTTCGGGGCAAAGGCCGCTCTTCGCGTTGATGATCATGTTCAGCTTCACTTTTTTACCGTAAAAATGTTTTCGCACTTGAAAAGCGGCCTGCATCAGCGAAAGCACCTCATCGTTGTCCGCTTCAAGCACGGCAAGCCCTTCTTCAACCGTTAAACATTCGCCGCTAAGCGCCTTTTGAGAAAGCGCCGTCCATTCCAACTTTGCTGCATTTGTACTCATCATCCATCATCCTCCTAAGATTGAACTGCTAATGTTTGTCTGATCGTTGTTATTTGAATCATTTCTCGAACAGTGCGGATCAACGTTTCCGTATTCGTTTCGTCAAGTAAGCACGGAAACCGTCCGAGAAACTTTATGCCGCTGTATCGCTCAATCAGCTCCGCGTTCGTTGCAATGCTCGGGTCGTCATGTATTTCGGCTGATTCGCCGTCGTTTAAAATAAAGCCTAGGACCGGAATCTTGTACTGACGCAGAAACGACACAGTGAGAAGCGTGTGATTAATCGTACCGAGTCCCGAGCGTGCTACGATAAGTGCCGGGATGCGGAGCTCCGCGATCAAGTCCGCCACAAGCGCATCGTCGGTCAGCGGAACCGCAACGCCGCCTGCCCCTTCGATGAGCAGCGATTCGTAACGGTTCATTAACGGTTCACCAGCGGCGACGATCTCCTGCAAGGTTAGCGTTAATCCCACCTGCTTCGCGGCAAGCAGCGGAGTTAGTGGGGCTTCAAATGTAAATGGCGCAACCGCCTCGGCCCGCTCATTCATTCCGGTGTATTGCAGCAGACGTTCTGCGTCAGAAGCGCCGCTGCCAAGAAGCGTGCCGGACTGCACCGGCTTCCAGACGCCGACATTCAGCCTCTG
Organism: Candidatus Udaeobacter sp.; assembly: GCA_035491515.1. Taxonomy (GTDB): domain Bacteria; phylum Bacillota; class Bacilli; order Paenibacillales; family Paenibacillaceae; genus Pristimantibacillus. Next base: position 40,333 of record DATJKM010000387.1, read on the forward strand.
TGCGCGAAGGGCAGCGGCAAGCGCTGCCGTAACGACGGTTTTCCCGACACCGGTGTCCGTACCTGTCACAAATAATCCGCGTATCTGATTCATTTCCCCCGGCCGCCTTCAGTGACGCTAATAATCGATTCCGCCAAAATATCCGTCATGGCATCAAGCTCAGCTTCTGTGCTGGCAAGCGGCGGAATGAACACGGCGACATTGCCAAGCGGCCTCGTAAGCATGCCGAGCTCTCTGGCACGCTGGGTCGTGCGTACGCCGATTCGTTCTTCCCAAGCGTACGGCTCGCGCGACACCTTATCGCGCACGAGCTCGATGCCGATCATCAGCCCCTGCTGCCGGATTTCGCCGACATGCGGACGATCCGTAAGCGCTGCAAGCTTTTGCGCTACAAATGACGCCTTCGCTTTCACGCCTTCAACCATGCTGCGCTCTTCAAACAGCTTCAAGCTGGCCAGAGCTACGGCGCAGCCAAGCGGATTGCCCGTGAAGGAATGACCATGGAAAAAGGTTTTCTGCTCGTGATAATCGGCATAAAACGCGTCGTACACCTCATCCGTCGCAAGCGTTGCAGCCACAGGCAAATAGCCGCCCGTAAGGCCTTTGCCGATTACCATCAGATCAGGAGCAACGTCTTCGAGATCGCAAGCGAACATAGCGCCTGTCCGGCCGAAACCAGTCGCCACCTCGTCAGCGATGAGCAGTACGTTATACTCGCGGCACAGCGCAGCCATCTCGCGTAAACAGCCCTGAGGCATTACTATGATGCCGCTGGCCCCTTGCACTATAGGCTCCACTATGAGGGCAGCGATCTCATCTGACCGCGTCTCAAGAAGATGACGCAAAGCTGTGAGTGTTTCTTGCTTCGCTTCAGCGGCACCGCCCTCATGACGGTAAGCATACGGATAAGGAATAACGTGGGATGGAAAAAGCATGGGGCGGAACACGTCATGATAAAGCGGAATAGCGCCTACGCTGACCGCGCCGATCGTATCCCCATGGTACGCCTGCTTCATTGTAATGAACGTTGTTTTACCTCTTACCCCGCGATTGTGCCAATATTGAAATGCCATTTTGATTGCAATTTCGACTCCGGTTGCTCCTGAATCGGAGTAAAAAACTTTATGTAAGCCTTTCGGAGCGATCCCCGCCAGCTTCTCAGCAAGCTCGATTGCCGGTACATTCGCCATTCCGAGCAAAGTAGTGTGGGCGACCCGTTCTAACTGGTCCGTAATCGCCTGATTCAACTCCGGCACATTATGCCCGTGCACATTGAGCCAAACGGATGAGAAACCGTCATAATAAGCTCTTCCCTGAACGTCATAGAGCCGGACGCCTTCGCCCCGTTCGATGATGAGCGGATCAGCGTCATTATAGTCTTTCATTTGCGTAAAAGGATGCCATAAGTGAGCCTTATTAAGTGCAGCAAGCCGTTCGTATTGCGGTGTCATAAAATATCACCATCCATTAATCTTTTCTATTGTTAACCAAAATATAATCATTAAGGTTAACAATAGAATGTAGCCATTCTAGCAGACCAGACTAACGCTGTAAAGAGAATTCAAAGCGGAGTATAAAAGAAAAACATCCTGCAACCGTCAATGAGCGAGCCTACGGATAAAACAGCAATAACCCCTCTGCAATAATCACAGAAGGGTCATCTGACTAATTCGATATCTGCTTGATTAATTATCCGAATACAAATTGTCGTCGTCAGCGATGCTTTGAATGTCCTCCGAGCTGATGCTGATGTAGCCGTATCCGTCTGCCTGCTGCTTCTTTAAAGCTTTCTCTTTGAAAAACTTCGGGCTGCCCTCGCCGGCATCCTCATCGTAAACGAGCAGGATGCCGTCCGTCTTGCGGAACAACAGCTCGTCCCGCGCCGTAAACTGCCAAATCCCGTTATACGGCTGGTTGCTGACCGCGGCGTAATAATCAACCCCTCTCAGCACCTGCTGATAAAATTCCTTTTTATCGTCCTTCCACTTTTCTTCCGGGTTGCTGTAAGCCGTAATAATCGAAAGCCTCAAATGAGGATATATTTCCTTGAGCACGATGACGACCTCGCAAGCCCACAGATCAACGCCATACTGGCCCGGGGTGATGACCCATTCGAGTCCGTCTTCTATGAGCGGAATCAGCTTTCCTGTCAACGCTTTTTTAATATAAACGATGCCCTCATGCTTCTGGCTGAAAATATTAAGCTCATGCGCCCGATAGCCTGTTACGAGTAGATTTTTCATTTGTTCAACGCCTTTTCCAATAATTAAGGTTTACATCTCTCCAGTGTATGCTATAGTAGAAAAAATACAAATTGTATATTTACCTATTAATTTCACTAGGGGAGTTTAACGGCTGAGATGGAGCGCATTTGCTCCGGACCCTTGGAACCTGATCTGGATCATTCCAGCGGAGGGAAGTGGAGCAGAAGCTTTCATTCATGTCCGCTAGCCTTGTTGAACGTTAGACCCTTCATTTCCCTTCGGAAATGGGCGGGTCTTTATTTGTCTCCGGAGGAATGCTGAGGCAGGAAACCGCGTGCTGAATTTCGAACCCCTTAAGGAGGATCGTATCGATGAACTTTCTAAACAAAATAAGGGAACAAAATCCGCTTATCCATAACATTACGAACATCGTGGTTACCAATTTTACCGCTAACGGCTTGCTTGCACTGGGCGCATCCCCCTTTATGGCCTATGCCCATGAGGAAGTAGCCGATGTGGCCAAAATGGCGAGCGCCGTCGTGCTCAATATCGGTACGCTGGATGAGCAAATCGTAGAAGCCTGCTTGCTTGCAGGAAAATCCGCCAATGAACATAATGTGCCTATCGTATTCGATCCGGTAGGCGCAGGCGCTACGCCCTTTCGCACCGCTGCCGCCCACAGGATCATCGAAGGCGTAAAGCTGGCCGTGCTGAGAGGAAATGTGGCCGAAGTCGCTAATGTCATCGGCGAGCGCTGGTCCATCAAGGGCGTTGACGCCGGCGAAGGCGAGGGGAACGCCATCTCTCTCGCTCAGTCGGCTGCTCGCAAGCTCGGCTGTATCGTTGTCATTACCGGCAAAGAGGATGTTATTACCGATGGCAATACAACGTTCCTGGTAGGCAACGGACATCCGATTTTAACGAAAATAACCGGTGCAGGCTGCTTGCTTAGCTCGTTGGTCGGCGCTTTCGCGGCAGTCGGCGGGAAAGCCATGTTAGCGGCTGTGGCTGAAGCGCTCGCATTCTACGGTGTTGCCGCTGAAATAGCCTATGACCGTACTGCCGGGCAAGGACCGGGCAGCTTTCAGGTTGAATTAGTCAATCAATTAGCGCTTGTTTCTGCTGAAACGCTCAAGAAGAATGCAAAGCTTGAGCAGCTGCTGCCGTAATGCAACTATACGATCGAAGGAGATAATGAGATGAAGATATATAAAGCGTTAACGATTGCAGGCTCAGACAGCGGCGGCGGCGCAGGTATTCAAGCCGATCTGAAAACCTTTCAAGAGCTCGGCACATACGGCATGTCCGTCATAACCGCGGTTACTGCCCAGAATACGCTTGGCGTTCAAGGCGTCTATCCTATGGAGGCTGCGGCCATTAGAAGGCAGCTTGAATCGATTGGCGAAGACCTGGAACCTTCCGCACTAAAGACAGGCATGCTGTTTAACGGAGAAATCATAGAGATCGTGGCCGCCAAAATAAAACAGTTTAAGTGGCAGAACCTGATCATTGATCCTGTCATGGTAGCCAAAGGAGGCTCTTCCCTGCTTCAGCAGGAAGCCATTCAATCGCTCATCAAGTATTTGCTGCCGCTCGCGCTCGTGACTACGCCTAACATTCCGGAAGCAGAGCTGCTCGCGAGGATGCCTATCCGTACGCTCGGCAACCGGGAGGAAGCAGCCAAAATCTTGTATCAAATGGGCTCCCGTTATGTCGTCATTAAGGGCGGCCATGATACGGGCAGCGAACGGCTTGTCGACCTTATTTATGACGGGGAGCGATTCGACTATTTAGAAAGCAAGCGCATTGATACCCGTCATACTCATGGTACCGGGTGCACCTTCTCGGCTGCGTTAACGGCTCTTATCGCGCAAGGAAATTCAGTACCGGATGCGATTAGAACAGCCAAAGCCTTCATTCAAGCCGCCATTGAAGATCAGCTCGGGTTCGGCGGCGGCCATGGACCTACGAATCATTTTGCGTATCAGCGCAGGCTGCGCGGCGGGATGCATGACTAAGACAACATACGGATAACCATAACAAACGCCGCTTCCGTTACGGAAGCGGCGTTTGTTATTTATCCAAGCTATTCGACTGTTTTCTCCTGACGCTAAACCTTTTCCAGCGCTGCTCGCGGAAAGTCTAACGCGTTCATGGCTGACTCGATAATGCTGTCTCCTTGAGCGTATTCGGCTTGCGGAGCGCTTTGAGACGCAATTGCCCTCTCCGGTACGATTCCAAAGCTCGTTAAGGATGCCGCTATGCTGCAAAGCAGTACGGACATACATATCGCATTTTTGATCATTGACTGTCCACTCCTGCTCTCACCTATTGTTTATTATTCATAGCCTAAGTATAGGCGGTACAAGCGTAATTGAAATGGACTTTAAGCCGGATTGCGGCCTGGACTTTAGACGGGTAAACAAAAAGGCACCTGCCGCAGGTGTCCCTTTTTGTCATCGTTACTGCTTTGATCGTTATCTAGCGATTATCCACTTTCTCCGGATAGAGATCATGATTCATGAGTCGATGCTCCGCTATTTGCTCGTATTTAGTGCCCGGCTGCCCCCAATTGCAATAAGGGTCGATCGATATGCCGCCGCGAGGCGTGAACTTGCCCCATACTTCGATATATTTTGGGTTCATGAGAGCAATCAAATCATTCATAATAATATTCATGCAATCCTCGTGGAAATCGCCGTGGTTGCGAAAGCTGAACAGATACAGCTTGAGCGACTTGCTCTCTACCATTCTCGGACCGGGAATGTATGAAATATAAATAGTCGCAAAATCCGGCTGCCCCGTCATCGGGCAAAGGCTAGTAAACTCCGGACAATTAAACTTTACGAAATAGTCCCGGTTCGGGTGCTTATTATCGAATGCCTCCAAAATTTCCGGCGAATAGCTGAACAAGTAGTTCGTTCCTTGGTTGCCTAGCAGCGTCACGCCTTGCAGCTCTTCCTTGCTTCTTCCTTCCATGCCTTGTTCGCTCCTCTTGCTTTATTTGTATTAGACACCCTTCTTATTACCCCATACCCAGGTATGAAGCTGCGGAAGCACGTGAACCCGATTCAATTCAGGATTCGGCATTACCTGCCCGATCAGCCATTCATAGCGCTCCACCAAATACGGAAGCATGAGCCGCGGCTCTGTTTCCTGCAAATTACCGTTGCCCGCCTGCAAATAAAACGGAACCTTCGGATAGCGCTGATGAACACGGGCCGCGTAAACGAGATCCTCGTCATCGAATACGACCGTCTTAATGCTAAACCGTACTGCCCGATCGCCCAGCTTGGCTACGATATCGTCGAGCACCGTCCAATCCGTCTCCATCCCGGAGCTTGGCGGCTTAGGCGATAAAGTCAGCTCGTCAATCGACCAAAACCAATCCTGCCAGCGGCTGCCTTGCGTCTCAAGAGCAACGCTTATCCCCCGCTCATGAAGCTCTTCAATTAATTCGCCCAGCTGGGGCAGCAGCGCGGGATTGCCGCCGGAAATCGTTACATGCTCAAATGCTTTGCCGCCGATTTCCTCTAGTTGCTCTATAATTTCATTCGCCGTCAGCATGCGAATATCTGCTTTGGCGCTGCCGTCCCAAGTAAATGCTGAATCGCACCAGGAGCAGCTGTAGTCGCAGCCTGCGGTACGAACGAACATCGTTTTCCGGCCAATGACCATGCCCTCCCCTTGTACGGTCGGTCCGAACACTTCCATAACTGGAATTCGTTTGTTAGTTTGCATCCAATCCCGCCGCCTTTCGCTTAGGACGGTAGATACAATAACTCGTCGGCGTTTCACGCAGGAATACCTGAACGCATTGCGGACGATTCACCGTTCCGTCCAAATAGCGCTGAACGATCTCATAGATCGTGCGCGCCACCACCTCCGTCGTTGGGAAACGGTCGGGCTGCACGTCACTGAAGCTTTCCTTGTCGTCATTGAGCAAGGTATGATCGAACCGGTCATGGATTAGCTGCTTTATGATCGAAAAATTGACCAGAAAGCCGGCGGTATCGAGCTCATCTCCGGCAATCGTTACGTTCGCATAATACGTATGCCCGTGAAGCTGACGGCATTTGCCGGCTTCCTCCACCGGTACAAAATGAGCGGCCGCGAACTGAAAATCCTTATTCAGCTCATAGCAATAGTCGTGCACAGCTGATGGATAAATCTGCTGCAGCATTATCGCTTCACTCCCCGGATGCCCTTGGCTAAATAATCGTCCAGCCCCTTTTTGCGAAGCTTACATGCAGGACATTCCCCGCAGCCATCGGCAATTATGCCGTTATAGCAGGTTAATGTCTTCTCCCGCACAAATTCGAAGGCGCCAAGCGAATCGGCCAGCTCCCATGTCTGCTCTTTGTTCAGCCACATGAGCGGCGTATCGATAACAAACGGATAATCCATCGATAAATTCAAAGTCACGTTCAGCGATTTCACGAATATATCCCGGCAATCCGGATAGCCGCTGAAGTCCGTCTCACAAACGCCTGTCACGATGTGCTTCGCTCCTAGCTGCTTGGCAAGGACCGCAGCGAAGGATAGAAATAATAGATTACGTCCGTCTACAAAGGTTGAGGGCAGCTCCCCCTCCTTTTGCTCAATTGCAATCTCATCCCTGGTAAGCGCATTAGGCGCCAATTGATTAAGCAGGGACATGTCGAGTATATGATGTTTAATAGTAAGCTCTTTAGCAATATCCGCCGCGCAGTCCAGCTCGAGCTTATGCCGCTGTCCATAGTTGAACGTAACGGCCTCTACCTCCGAGAAGCGCTCCATCGCCCAAAACAAGCATGTAGTGCTATCCTGTCCGCCGCTGAATACGACGACCGCTTTTTCTTTTTTCATGCTGCATCTCCCTCTCTGGTTTGAGAAGACAGAGATCGCCTGACATCCTCCATTTGTAGCCAAAAAACCAAAGAAACGGCGCGAAACAGTTAGAGCCTGTTCGCGCCGAACGCAAAAACGACGATGTCACCTCTCGGGACAATCGTTTCGCATAGTTTTTTATAGAGGGAGTTCGCGAACCTCTCCCGGCCGCCGTTCATGTCATTTGACGAGGCTCCGGAATTTCTTCTTTAGTTGCTTATTCTCTAGTACTATAGCACAGCTCCCGCCGATTGGGAACAGACAGTATTTTACGGCATGCCTTATGCAGCCGCGCATCTTGCCGGTATACCTTATCCAGCAGCTTCTTCCAGCTCTGCGAGCGTCTGCAGGACATGATCGATCAGTACGGGAATGTCCTCCATTTGCTCCTCGTTAATTTTGCGGTTAAAGCCCAGCTCAATCCTATTGGAATAGACGGGCGCTTCCGCTCCAAATAAATAGCTGATCGTTTGCGTCGGCGCCAACTCCGGCTCCCAGATACGCTTCACGATTTGCTCGACCTGCCCGCATTGCTCGGCGACCTTGTTCACCTGCATATAGAAGCATATCCGCAGCGCGCAAGCCGGCGTCTCCCCCTTCAGCTCCAATATTTCAGCCGCCAAATCCTTCAGCGATGCGGCGAGCTGAATTTCTGCGGAAACCTTCGAGCGTCCAGCCAGCGTGAATTGAAGCGCAAACTCGCGCGACATAACGGCAAGCTCCAATCGGTCAACCCGATTCATAATATCAAGCTTCCGGTCCAGCGTATCCAAATCATAAAGCTGATTCTCAAAAGCTACCTTCAAGTTTTCAAATACGGTTGGATCAAACATGCGGCTTCCCTCGCTTTAACTGCTGTATAAGTTCAATGAAAGAGCTTTATAAGTGTCGGCTCAGTCATCGCGTGGAGTTATCTTAATCAGAATAAATAGCTGAATTGTATTTTCGCAGGATATAATGTCATTTTCAGTGAAACGAGACCACTATATTGTACTCGGTACAATATAGCATCCCATTTTTTAGCTTACAATCGAAAATAGCAGATTTTTATTGCAAATGTGCAGGATAGAGTAAGGTTTTGTGTTAATAAGGAATAAGTTATTGCAATTTTACAGGTTAGCAATACAGCTCAAATACATGATCAAGCTAAATAAAGGGTACTGTTCCATTATGAGACTCAGCGTATATTCAAACTTAGCTCAATTAATACAGTCCTTCCTACTGCTTGTTTTTGTGTATGTCGTATAGTGCAGGTTAATCAGCGGTTTTTATATCGACAATCATGCCCTTTACTCACCATATGATAACATAATCCTTGTAATCTTAGTTATCCAACATGGCACTATATGGATAACTTCCAATATTGCCACAGGTCTTTACTATCCATTTGCGATGATGATCGGCTAAATTAACGCTAGGATTAATACGCTGCATAGAAAGAGACCAGCCTTCATATCGGCTAGTCTCTCTATTTCAAACCAAATCAGCGCCTTGCCTATGTTTATTTAACTAAACACCTTTTAAATACAATAAAAGCGGCGACAATCCGAGCTCGCGCACCCCTTCTGCGACCAATCCGGCCATTTGGATGCCGCCCAGCTCCTGAAAGTGCGTATCATCCTGAGCGCCATCCGGAAAATGAATAAACTCGCCGGGGTATGCCCACATGAACAACGCCTTCGAGGGCTCGTCGCCCATTTGCTCGTACAATGCTTTGCTCTTTGCTGCCAAATCGATAAGCGGCACGTCCAGCTCCGCCGCCAGCTGCTTCATGCCCAGCAAATAATCGCCATGCGTATCGATAATCCGCCCTAGTCCGTCAAACTTGCGGCGGTGCATCGGCGTGATGAGTACAGGCCGCGCTCCACGCGCCCGCGCTTCCTCCACATAAACGGCCAGCATCTCCTTGTAGCTTCCGAATGGCTCCGTTGCCCGTTCCGCGTCCGGCTTCTCGTCATTATGCCCGAATTGGATCCACAAATAGTCGTTCGGCTTAATTTGCTCCAATATGGCTGCGAGCCGGCCTTCATCTATAAAGCTTCTCGAGCTCCTTCCCGACTTCGCATGGTTGTCAATCGCCACATCCGTCTTAAAATATAAAGGCAGCATTTGTCCCCAACCCGCATAAGGGAACGTTTCCTGATCAGTCACCGTCGAGTCGCCCGCCAAATAAATGGTCGTCGCTTGGTTCGCCTCATCTATTAGAAGCGAATTAATGCGCGGGGCAATGCCTGAGAAGGCAAGCCGCAAACGCCCATCCGTCACTTTGACCGTAAAGCTGTGCACCGCGTACTGTCCCGCCGTGGTAACCGCCTTATGAAGAACCATACGGCCTGCGCCATATTTTAACGTCGTAGAAGTCGGAGCAATCGCATCGCCAATCGTTGCGGTAACCGTATAACAGCCGTTTGGCAGATCAACCGTAAACACAGCCTCCAGCGGTATGCAGAATGCGCCGCGCAGACGATCGGTCTCATCGCGATTGCGCGAGCTGACGCGCTCACTAGACTCGAAGCCGTAGCCCGGCGCCTCGCCGTAAACTGTGCCGGGCAGCACTTGTATATAAGGTGGCGGCGGCGCACTGCCGATCCCAAAATCGAATTTGAACGATACAGTCATGAAAACACCATCCTATACGTGATTTGTCCTATTCGTAGAATAACAAATCACGGCAGGAAAGGAAGTTAATAATTCGGTTATTTTGTTCAAAATTCCGACCCTCTGCGCTTCGATGATCAAAGAGTAACATGCTTTAGCTTCATTAGTTCGCCAACCTTGGCAAACAGCACGGCATTGCCGCTCGTCTACCTTCGAAAGTGGCAGCGCGTAACAGGAAATGACAAATGACCGCGGAAATCTGTCAAAGTTTGCGTTAGGCGTGGAATTCCGTATACTAATAGATAGGAATCATGCAGGAGCTACTTACTAATTGAGGTGACAGAAGTGGACGAATTGAAACAAGCCTATGAAACATTGGGGCTGCCAGAGCTTGCGGCCAAAGAGGAAGTGGAGAAGCGCTATACGACACTTATGCGCCAAGCCCGCTCCAGAGCGCAGCAGCAGAAGGCCGACGCGGGAAATGAGGAGGATGCTTTTGCGAAGATTACGCAAGCGTACCGGCTTATTTTAGAGTATGAGGATCGTAAACTGACGGATGCATTCAACGAACAGGAATACGGCAAGTACAAGAAGATGGCCGGACAAGCTCAGAAAATGGACCATTTCTGGCGCTACTACAGGTTCCACACGCTCGGCGCCATCGCAGCAGTAGCACTTATCATTTATGGGATTATCAGCTTTATGAATTACCGCGAAGAGCAGGAGCGGCTCGCAAACCTGCCGCCGGTCGATTTGAGCGTTTCCTTTATGGGCAATTACATGCTGAAGGAAGACGCGCCTAAAGAAGAGCCGATTGAAAAAGCACTTTTGACAGCGTTTCCCGAATGGAAAAGATTCACATCAATGTTAACCTTCGTTCCAGCAGATCAGCAAGCGCAATATGCTTATATGCAAAAAGCAGTGCTCATCCTAGCGACCGAGCATCCGGATGTTTACATTATGGACCGGAGTATTTTTGAGTGGGTTGGCACGCAGGGCATCCTCTTGAACCTCGACAATGACGTGAACGGCGAGTTTAAACCGCTGATGAAGGACGGGCTTGCGCAGAAGCTGAAGACCGATGAAGATACGGAAGAGCATGTGTACGGCATCGACCTAAGCAGCAGCGCACTCGTTGATCAGGTTCCGCTGTACAAGGAGAACATGATCATCGGGATCCGCCTTGACAGCAAAAACCCGGAAAAAGCGAAGCAATTCATTAAAAAATATTTAGCTACAATTAAATAGCTATAATCAAAAAAGCCCGATTCCCGCAGCCATCTTGATGATGAATGCAGGAATCGGGCTTTGTTTATGGTTAAGCTAGCTCTCGCCCAAATGCTTACGGACAATGCTTTCAATATGCTGCAAATGCTGCTTCATTCGTTCGGCCGCAAGCTCGGAGTCCTGCTCCGCTATCGCCTCGAATATCGCGGAATGCTCTCTATAGAGGCGCTCCGCTACAGCTTCGTTTGCGTAAAGCTCAACCCGCCTGATATCATGGATCGCCGTTTCGATATGATTCATAATCGACTCGAATAAGCGCACCATGATGGAGTTGTGGGTAGCTTTGGCAAGCGTCAAATGGAACTGGAGATCTAATCTCTCGCCTTCGGCCTCGTCGTGAGCATTATGCTTCATCTCTTCGATTAGATCAGCTAACCGCTTCAAATCCTCATCCGTACGCTTTACAGCTGCTATTGCGGCGTTCGACACTTCCAGCGATTCGCGGGCCTCTAATAGTTCGAGCACCGTTTTGCGGTTCAGGCGGAGAGACGCAAGCTCAGGAAGCTCCATATCAGCCGGCGCATTGCGAATAACGCGAC
>DATJKM010000388.1:0-4941 GCA_035491515.1 Candidatus Udaeobacter sp.
TCGCTGCGAAGCGGAATGCCTTTCAGTTCAGGGTAAGTATGGATGGTCATAATAAGCCTCCAGAAAAAGGGATAATCGTCTCGTTCGAACGACTATACGTAAGTGTAACTCATTTTGCCCCTTCTCCGGATGCCAAAAAGACAAGTTATTAAAAAACCACCATAATATCTTAAAAAAATTCTATTCATAAAAAAAGGCCGAACCGGATTCATTAGTTTTTGGCATGTTAATCTTAGTTTCATCCATCGCGCTGCAAGGAAAGCGCTATTATAATCGGGATAGCGCTCATGAGAGTCACGTTAGCGCATAGGCAGCGCGATATTCGGTTGGCGTCAGATTCGTTTCTTTACGGAAAAATTTCGTGAAATGAGTCGTTTCCTTAAAGCCGGTTTGATCCGCTATCTCCTTGATGCTCAGCGGTGTTGCGGTTAGCAGCTGCTTGGCGCGGTCGGCGCGTTTACGGTTAACGTACTTTAACGGCGGCACTCCGAAATGCTTTTTGAAATAGGAGATAAAGTAGTTCGGGTGAAGATGAACGGCTTCAGCCATCTGGTCAATGCTGATCGCCGTATGCAGACGGCTGTCCACAAAATGCTGAATGATGCCCAGACGGTTCATTTCCTCAGAACGGTGCTGAAGCACGCGAACTGGGGCGCAACATAAAAATTCACTTACGATTTCAAGCAAGAGCGCTTTCTCGCGAAGCCGGGCAACGATACTGTCCTTTTGGTGCCAGCTGATCATCTCCTGGAACAGACGCGTCATATGCTTGGAATCGTCTACATCGATGCAGAGCGGGACGCCGATCCATTGAAAGAGGTCGAACGGTCCAGCAGTAATGTTGAAATGGCACCAGTATTTCAAGTAAGGCCGGCCGCTCAGCGCTGAAAAGGATACTGTCGTGTGAGCGGGCGTAAGAAACAGCTGGCCGGGCTGCGGATAATAGTCGTCATCGCCAATTCGAATCCATCCCTCGCCTTCGCAAATAAAATAAAGCTTATTGTACTCGGGTATGGAATTCGTTTCGCCCCAGCTGCTGGATACTTGAGTCCGATGCGCAATTAACAGCTCAATTTGAAGCGATTGCAGCAAATCGGATAAGGCATGTTGTTCGCTACCGTTCATCATGTGGGGGCACCTGCATCCGAAAGATTTTTGAAATATCTTCTTTCATAGTAATAGATTGTCCGTTCAAAAAAAAGGCTAACGCCGGAATTGGGGAATAGAAGATGACTTTGCATTCAGAAAATCGTATATGGTACAAACAGCCGGCCTCGGTGTGGGAGGAAGCTCTGCCCGTGGGCAACGGAAAGCTTGGCGGGATGGTGTTCGGAGACACACAGCGCGAGCGGATTGCGCTAAATGAAGACAGCGTGTGGTATGGCGGTCCGCGAGACCGCAATAATCCGGATGCGCTGCCTCATTTGGAGCAAATACGCTCGCTGCTGAAGGAAGGACGTCTGCGCGAAGCGCATACTTTATCGGCTATGGCTCTCTCCGGCGTTCCGGAGACGCAGCGCCATTACATGCCGCTTGGCGATTTGCAGCTTGTATTCCTCTACGACAACGATAGCGAAGCAAATGCTTATATAAGGGAGCTTGATCTATTAAGCGGCATTGCGACTGTTATGTACACCAAAGGGGGGACAACCTTTAGCCGTGAAACGTTTGCAAGCTTTCCGGATGAGGCACTCGTTACGAGGCTGACAGCCGATAAGCCGGGAAGCATCAGCTTCGCAGCCCGTTTGCTGCGCGGACGCAATCGATACTATGATGAATTGGTGAAGGCTGATGAGAGCACGATCTTGATGCGCGGCGAATGCGGCGGCTCGGGCGGCTCGGATTTTCGGACGGCTGTGCGTGCGGTTGCGGACGGCGGCTCAGTGACGATTATCGGCGAGCATCTTGTCGTAGAGGGAGCAGACAGCGTGACGCTGCTGCTGACGGCTGCCACTTCGTTTCGTCATTCCGATCCCGAGGCTTATGTTGTTAGCACTGGTGCGAAAGCAGCCAAAGCCGATTATGAGACGCTGAAAACCCGCCATGTCCGGGATTTCACTGCACTCTCGGAGCGCGTGAGGCTTCGTTTAACGGCTGCTGATGATGCGGCACAAGCGAATGAGCCGACGGATGAGCGGTTGAAGCGCGTTCAAGAAGGCAAGCAGGACAACGGACTGATGGCGCTATATTATCAATATGGCCGTTATTTGCTCATATCAAGCAGCCGGCCTGGCTCGCTGCCTGCCAATCTGCAGGGCATATGGAACGAGCAGATGCTTCCGCCATGGGACAGCAAATATACGATAAATATTAATGCGCAAATGAATTATTGGCCGGCAGAGGCGGGCAATCTGGCTGAATGCCACGAGCCCTTGTTCGATCTGATTGAACGGATGCGGGAGCCCGGCAGAGTAACTGCGAGAGCGATGTATAATTGCGGCGGCTTCGTTGCCCATCATAATACCGATATTTGGGGGGATACGGCGCCGCAGGACATTTATTTGCCGGCATCTTATTGGACTATGGGCGCTGCGTGGCTTTGCCTGCATTTGTGGGAGCACTACGAGTACGGGCTTGATCTTGCGTTTCTCGAGCGGGTCTATCCGACCTTGAAGGAGTCGGCGCAATTTTTCGTAGATTTCCTGACGGAGACGGAAGAGGGACTGCTCGTCGCGAATCCTTCCGTATCTCCGGAAAATACGTATATACTGCCAAGCGGCGAATCAGGCACATTATGTATCGGAGCATCGATGGACAGCCAAATTTTATACGAATTGTTCACGGCCTGCGCAGATGCGGCGAAAGCGCTCGGCAAGGAGCAATCGGAGCAGCAGCAGTGGCGGCAATTACGCGCACGTTTGCCGGAGCCGGCGATTGGCAAGCATGGTCAAATCCAGGAGTGGATGGACGATTACGAGGAAGCGGAGCCGGGTCACCGCCATATTTCGCATTTGTTTGCGCTTCATCCCGGCAAGCGGTTTACGGTGAGAGGGACACCGGAATGGGCGGCCGCATCCAGGGTGACGCTTGACCGCAGGCTGGCAAGCGGCGGCGGTCATACGGGTTGGAGCCGGGCTTGGATTATTAACTTCTGGGCAAGGCTTGAGGATGGCGAGAAGGCGTACGAGAACATCCAAGCGCTGCTGGGACATTCGACGCTGCCGAATCTGTTTGACAATCATCCGCCTTTCCAAATTGACGGCAATTTCGGCGGGGCGGCAGGCATGACGGAAATGTTGCTTCAATGTCATACAGGAAGCATACAATTGCTGCCGGCATTGCCTGCTGCATGGGCAGATGGCGAGATCACGGGCCTGCGTGCGAGAGGCGGCTTCGAGCTTGATATCAGCTGGTCGCAAGGGAAGCTTGAGGAGGCGCGCATCCGTTCGAATGCGGCAGCTGCCTGCGTCGTTCAGGCCAACGTTCCGCTTGTCGTAACGGAGAACGGCGTTAAAGTAGATGGCGTCGAATACAGGGACGGACTGGTTTCATGGACTGCCGCAGCCGGAAGCGAGTATGTGGCGGCAGCGGGTTAATAAGTTAAGCTGAGAAACGAGCAGGCTGCTAGTGGCCTGCTCGTTTTTTTGTCACGGATGGAATATAAATAGGACAAAGGGAGGTTTTTTATGCCTTTATCGGAACAAGAACGGGGAAACTGAGCTGCAGGGGAGCTCCATTGTTTCATACCCTATAGATATGGGATAATTATGTAGGTAACGATCATCAGGAATGGAGCTTGTCTATGAACAAATCGAGTATTAAGAAAAAAGCGGATTTAGCGCTGCTCTTCTCGGCTGTCGGAATATTTGCTGCTTTTCCCTTTCACCATACGTTCGTTGGAGGACTTTTCTTTTCTCTATTTAGCGCTGCAACGATAGGCGGGTTGGCCGATTCATTCGCCGTAAGCGCGTTGTTCGGAAACCCTTTGCGGATCAATTGGCCCGTCTGGATGGGAACCAACATTATTTCACGCAATCGGGAGCGCTTGATTGGCGAGCTGGTTAAGATGGTGCAGAATGAACTGCTGACCATTCCGAACATTAAGGAAAGGCTCGATGAATACAATATTGCCGACGTTCTCGTTAACTATTTGAAGCAGCATGGCGGGGAAGAGGGCGTCAACGACATTTTGCAGCAGCTGGCGGATGATGTCATTACGACTATCGATTTGCAGGATCTTTCCAAAACACTGCAAACCTTCCTGCTCGAGCATGCTGATTCGATCCCGGTTGCGGATATCGCCGCAGATGCCGGAGATTGGACGATCAAAAACGGATATGACGACCGCATCATCGAATTTATCATCCCGGAGCTTATTAAGATTGTAAAGTCAGCGCCATTCGGCGCCGTCGTAGGTCAAATTGTAAATTCTGCGATCCGTTCCTATGAGGGAGATAAATTCAGAAGAAAATTAATTGATTTTACGGCCGGCTTGGAATCGGCGAATATTAGCGGCAGATTGCAGCATTGGATCGTGTCGTTTCTGGAGAAATTCCATTCCGGGGAGCATCCGCAGCGCAAGCAAATTAAAGCGTTTATTGAGCAGTTCGCCCTCCGGCTCCGTACGGACGAGCAGCTGCGTTACCGAATTGAAGCGGGCAAGACAAGCCTTCTGGCGTCATTGAAGGATGAGCTCAAGCTGGACGAATACATCCAGCGCGGTCTAGAGGCCATCCGACAAGCTGCAGCAGCGAATGCGGAAGGACAGCTCGTGCGCTATCCTTGGATCAAAGCAAAGGTGCATGAAGGCATTGCCTATATAGAGGGAAATGAAGAGCTGCTCACTCGCCTCGACCAGTACGTGAAGACGACCCTGCTGAAGTGGTTGGAGCAAAAGCATTCATATATCGGCAAGCTCGTAACGGATAAGCTTAACAGCTTCTCCGAGCAGGAGCTTATCCAGCTGATGAAAGAGAAAGCGGGACGCGATTTGCAATACAT